>JAEZBX010000252.1 GCA_023412765.1 Bacteroidota bacterium | reverse complement strand
CTGTTGGAGTTACCCACATTCCAACATCGTTTTAATAATAATGACACAGTTTATTTTACAGACCCGGTTTGAGGTTTGAGGTTTCGGACTGAACAACCTGTGCGCCTTATTCCTTATTCCTTTTCCGCCGCAGTCTTCTCACTCGAGCCTACCGTTTACCGATCACCGCTTACCAACCGATTACCGATCACCTCGCTTTGGATACATTCAATAGACCAGTACTCAACTTTTAATAGAAAAATCGATAACGTCAAACCCGACACCGATTACTTCGATCAACTGAAGTTTACACGTTCAGTTTTCTTATTTAATTAAACTGCTCAACACGCTAAGTCCGACACCGATTACCGACTTCTCGCTCTCACAACTTCATAAAGAATAATCCCTGCTGCAACAGAAACGTTAAGTGATCCGATTTTTCCCTTCAAGGGAATGCTTGCTAACTCATCCGAGACGCGAAGCAAATGATCGGAGATCCCATCTTCTTCTGACCCCATAATGACTGCGATGGGCCCACTCATATTTGTCTGGTAGATACTGCGCTCAGTCTTTTCTGTACAAGCAACGACGCGTATACCATTGTCGTGCAGTAGCTGTACCGTTTTTTTCAAATCTTTTTCGCGGCAGACAGGCACATGGTTTAAAGCTCCAGCCGACGTTTTCATGGCATCACTTGTGATGGGCGCATTACCTTTTTCAGGAATAATTATTCCATCGAGGCCTGCACATTCGGCGGTGCGCACAATAGCACCAAAATTTCTCACATCAGTGATGCGATCAAGTATGATAAAAAATGGCTCCCGTCCTTCGTTGTAGGCTTTGAAAATGAGGTCATCAACGGAAGAGTATGATACCGGCGACAAAAAGCAAATCACCCCTTGGTGATTTTTTGACGTGAGCCGCTTTAATTTCTCAGGTGGTACAAATGATAGTGGAATATTATTATTCTTAGCTACGGCGATAAGCTCTTTTACAAGATCATTTGCAAGACCCGATTGGACCAGTACCTTATCAATATCTTTTCCTGCAGCAATAGCTTCTATCACGGCTCGGGTGCCGTAGATCATGTCCGATTTTTCCATGTAGGGATTGTGAGCTAAACTAGTTTATCAATCTCTTCAGCCAGCTTGCGATCTTTTTCTGTAACGATATCGCCCGCATCATGAGTTGACAGCTCAAAGCTTACCCGGTTCCACGTATTTGTCCAGGTTGGGTGATGATTCATTTTCTCAGCCGTGATTGCAACCCGGGTCATGAAACCGAATGCCTCACTAAAATCCTTAAACTCAAAAGTTTTCTTTAGTTTATTGTTTTCTGAGGTCCATTTCATAAAAGCAAAATAAGTGGTTAATACTAGTTATCCATATATCTAACAATATAATGCAGCAGGTACATTTATGTTTGCAACCGCTATGCTGGAGGAGGTATCAAAGGGCAACGATGCCCTCAATTTTCGAGGCCTTAATATAAATGTCAAGCACGGCTTCGCCGGAAGGCATCATCATTTCCACTGTCACACTTTTGTAATTGCCTTGTTTAGATGATTTTTCCAACACGGCATGCAATGGGAACAACTGTTTCACTTCACCTTCTTTGCCAGTGGGCACAATGAATTTAAAGACATAAAGGGAGGGCCATGCGTAGTGCTGGTCTAACTTTTCACGAAAAGAGTTTATCCAGTTGGGCTCCATAAAATTTATGGGCCACACCTCCCGACAACTGTCGAAAGATGTGGCCCATCTTTAAGCTTACCTTAATAAAATTTGTAGCGCTTATCTACAATATCTGCATACTCTTTAATTGCTTCAGCTACACCGAAGCTTGTACGATTGCCGGCACCCTGTTGCAACTGGGTTTTGTAAGAAGAGTAGTCTGTCAATGCAGGTGCGACTGTCTCGTTCAGCATCTCGATAATAACCACGCCATTTTCACCAGTTACAGGTTTGGATCGCTGCCCGTTCTCCAAAGAAAAAGCAACTCCAACTGCCAAAGGATCAAATCCTACGGAAGGCAGTGTGTTGGTGCTTAATTTCAGGTCGCTGCTATTGTAAACATTGGCATCTTCACCATAGCTCGTCTTGATTTCTTCAAGCGTACCCTTCAAGCCGGCAAGCTTTTCGGATATCAGTTTTCCCTGTAATTTATTCCTGACTGCAGGTGTAATTTCTTCCTTCACAAGATTCAGTGGTTTATACCCTTCGTCTACCTGATTGGTCATAATAGCAACGACATTCTGATCCTGAAGATCGAAGACCTCCGAAATTTTTCCTTTTGATGCATCGCGGAATAACCATTGAACCACTGGCCTTGCCTCACCCATCGTTCCTATCCTCCTGTCGCCAGCGAGGATATTTTTTGCATCCAATACTGTCAGGCCATGTTCCTTTGCTGCTGTCTGAAAGTCATCCAAATCTGAAACATCACTTGCAAACGCTTCAGCTTTTCTAAAAGCTTCGTTCAGTGTGGCATCACTTGGTGTGATAGCGCGTTCAATTACAGCAATATTGTATGCGGTATTGGTCTTTGCCTCGGTAATTTCGACAATGTGATAGCCGTATTCAGTCTCTACCAAACGGTTTATGAGTCCAGGTTTTGTAGCCGAAAATACTGCCTTTTCGAAGGGCTCTACCATCTGACCGGTGGTAATCCAGCCCAGGTCGCCACCGCGCGAGGCAGTACCATCAGATCCGAACTCACGGGCCTTTGCTCCAAAATCGGCTCCACCCCTGATATCCTGAAGAATTTTTTGCGCCTTGTCGCGAGCTTCTTTCTTGGCCGCGTCGCTGGTATCAGTCCACTTGATAAGAATGTGCTTTGCACGAGCAGTAGAAACAGTATCCTGGAAAACACGTGAAATTTTCACCACCTTGTAGGTTTCGCCATCAAGGAAAGGGCCGAAGACTTTACCCTGGACCAGGCTGTCTGGATTTATGAATGTAGGTAAATTGGCTGGAGTGTACTTTCCAAAAGCATTTTGACCTTCGGTGTTGGCTATTGCGTAAAGTGAATCGTCCTGAGCGGTTTTGAGCTCTTGTACGAAGCGATTTAGCTCTTCCCGTATGGCAAGCGTATCATCAGATGTAGGCTCGATGGGTACGCTCACGTATTTGATATCGCGGCTTTCCTCGGTCTTATATCGCTCAATATTCTCATTGTAATATGCTTTTAAATCAGCATCTGTAACGTTCACGGCACTATCGCCGGCGGTATAATACGGCACGTACAAGTATTTGACTTCGGCTACGTCTGTTTGCGCATGATATTCACGTTCAGCCTCAGCTTTTGTGACGTAATCGCTTTTAATTAGCAAATTCTCATACTTAATGCGTTCGCGGCCAGGTTTGAGGTCGCGTTGAAATAACTCCCAACGTATGCGCATTTCGTTGGTTGGGGGCATTGATTTTAACTGATTGAGATAGTTTACCACACGGTCCCTTTCAAATTGACCAGTTTCCTGGTTTGTGAAGGCCTGTTTTACGCTTTCATCAACGTTCCGGCCTTGAATCATGTCCCAAACCTCGTCATCGGTAACAACAATGCCTACCTTCGCAAATTCAGGTTGTACAGCATGGCGTGAAATGAGGAGATCCCATGCCTGTTGACGAACAGCTGGCATTTCTCTTTCGCCTGGTTCGCGACCCAGCTGCAAATAATAGCTGGTTTCCCTTTCCTGAATGGCCGATTGAAATTCTTCGTAGGAAATCTCTCTGCCACCAATATCTCCCACAGAATTCCGACCCCAGTTCATTATTGATGAGTTTCCACTGAAGATGTCGCCCAGCACGAAGGCTGCTATCGCTACAAAAACGAATACCACGACCCAGGTACCCATTTTATTGCGCAATGTTCCAATTACGGCCATAAACTATTTTTTAAAGAGCCGCAAATTTAACCCGGATTCTTTATTAGAAAAATATACTCTTTAAAAAGACTTTCGCCGTGTATCTATCAGCGGCAAATTGATGTAGTAGCGGATTAACGACCCGTGTCAGAGTTCTTGTTCTGCATGTTCCAACGTCATTTTGATGGTAATAATGCGATTCTTCTGTGTGGACTGAATTGAGAAAGTATAGTTGTTGATTGTAATCGTCTCCCCCGGTCGTGGGAGGTCCTCCGTATAGGCGAGGATCATGCCCCCTAGTGTCTCGTATTCACCGATCGGTAGCTCCCAATCGTATTTTTCATTCAGATAATCTACCTCAAGGCGCGCGCTGAGCAGGTAGTTATACGTGTCGATTTTTTGTTCGATCAGGTCGTCCTGATCATACTCATCTTCAATTTCGCCAAAGATCTCCTCGATCACATCTTCGCGACTAACAATTCCGGATGTGCCTCCAAATTCATCCATAACAACAGCGAGGCTCTTTTTTTCATTAATGAAACGACGCATTAATTCGCTCGCAAGAGATGTCTCATGGACGGTGATAACTGTGGTCAGGATATCTTCAATCCGTTTTGGCGATGTAAACAGCGCGGATGAATGACAGTATCCGATGATGTCGTCGATGGAATTTCGGTACACAACAATTTTTGAGTGTCCGCTTTCAACAAAAGTTTGATTTAATTTCTCCAACCCCTCCTGAATTTCTATCGCGGTAATTTCATTTCGGGGGATCATACACTCACGAATTTTCACCGTCTTGAACTCAAGCGCTTTGGTTAACATTTTTTTGTCGAGTTCCAGGTGACCATTTTCCTGCTTTACATTGTAAATGTTTTTGAAGTATTGATTCAGATTAGTAATGCCGAACAGCGGATTCATCTCATCGAATTTCATGTGAAATACATGAACTACAACGGCCCGGGTGATCGCTAGTACAGCATAAGTAAATGGGAACAGTATGACTGCAGTAATGCCGAACAAGATACTTGACAGCATCAGTGTTCTGTTGGCATTGATATTTCCAACAACCTTCGGCAGGAACTGCGCTGTCAGTAGAATCAATATTGTTGTGAAAATGATCTGGACAAACACTGTGACGATCGTGTGATCAAGCGCGCGTGGAAGGGATCTCGCCACCGATGGAAGCAGCAGTTGTGCCATGAAATAACTGAAGAAAACCAACGCGGCACAGTAGCCCACACGTGTTGATCCGATCAGCCATGACGGGCGTTGAAAAAAAAACACCAGGATGCGCGCGTTCAAATTTCCGTTCGATGCCGCGTCAGCGACTTGTGACTTATCCACCGACATCACCGCGATTTCCACGCATGCGAAGAAAAAGCAAAAGAATAGCGACAGCGCGATACCAAAAATCAGGAGAGTGTCCATCGTTATTTTTTCTTTCTCAAATTATAAACAAAAAATAAGATGAGTGATAGCATCAGGGCCCAATAAGCCTTATCGATGCCCAGTACAACCGTCTGGTGAATGCCGATAACGGCAAACACTACTGCAACTGAAAGAATGAGAACATCCGGCAGCTTCATGCTGCGGTAAAAATAATGATATTTTGTGAGGACTGTAGGCCGTTGACCGGGGCTGGTTATTCTTCGACTTCGAGAATTCCCTCGGGGTTTGTTATTTCATAGTTGGAAAGATCCTGCATCGCATTTAGACCCGTTCCATAAATCACATCGCCTTGCGTGCGAATGGTTACGAATTTATCGGTATAGATTTTCTTGGTCTTCGGATTGTAGAAGAGTTCCTCAGTGTTGAGCTGTTCATTCTTTTCTACATTCTTTAATTCGACCTTACCCTGACCCATCCAATGCTCTTCGGCTTTGATGAACTTAGCATAATTGGCGCGCAGCGTTGATTCAAGTCTTCCAAACTCATTGTACATCTCGATGTAAACACCTTTTGGAAATTCCTGATCACCATTCGCGAATTCGTATACCAGGTCGGCTAGTACTTTGGATTTGATCTGCTCTCCTTCACTGCTGTACAACTCAAGGTTTTCAACCTCTCTCAGCGGCCCGGTATATTCAACGGGCTCCTTGAGATCGGACCTGGTGCATCCGAAAACTAACATACCGACGAATACAATACACGTTGCCTTCATACGTAAATGAAAAAGGCCATAGAAAAGCTATGGCCTTTTGTTATGATCGACTTGATTCTTAGTCTCTTGTTCTGATCGTGGTTGACTCGTTTATCCAGCACTCCACTTTCTTCGTATCACCAGGTTGATAGTTTACGAGGAATATATCTTCTTTTGAAGGGAATGCTTCCTTTGCTTGAGCTACTTTCCTTGAGTTGCCTGCGCGTTGATAGTAGTCAGCAGCGAGTAAGAACACCAGGCGATCGTCGGCTTGATTAACTTTCTTTGCGCAATCACCACCGCTGTTGAAATAGAGGTCACCAATCTTTTCATATGCCTCTTTTGCAACTTCGGAATTAGTGCTTGCAGCCTGTCTGTAAAATTCGCGTGCGCCGGTTTTGTTTCCTTTTCTAGCTGCAAGAGATCCCATGTACAATAACACTTCGGCTTTGTCTTTTCCCTCAGTGCAAATGCCTTGAGCTTCTTTCAAGAACGCTTCTGCTTTTTCAAAATCATCTTTAGCCATGTAGATGATACCAAGGTTCTTTGCAAGGCCGCAATCTTTCGTGCCATTTGGATCTTTATGAACGGCCTCTGCTGCTTCTAACCATAGCGGGTCATCAGTACATTTTCCCTGAAGCATAAATGTAAATATCTTTTTCGCGAGACCGATGTCGCTAGGGTTTTGTTTGAATTTCGGGCCAAGGTTTGATCTTACAAAGTCGCAATCAACCTTAACCATTGAGATAAGGATAGCATCAACTTCATCCTTATACTTCCTATACTTATCAACAGGCTTGCCTTCGCTTTGCGCTTTTTTGATTTTGCTGTCAATGATTTCGTTCAGCTTGTCATAGCGCTCCAATATCTCGGTATCGTTAATTTTCTTGAACTTAAGCACGTTAAGACGAACGGTTTGAAAATAGGGTACGATCGTGGCGTCCATTACATTGTTACCGTTTTTCTTTAATGTCTCATCAAGGATTTGCAGTGACTCTGCAGGTTGATTGTTGATGTTGAATTTTAGAAAGGACAGTGCTTTCCGATTGTGTACTATAGGATCATCGCCGCAATACTTTAATCTCATGTCGTAAACTATCATCAAAGAGTCTACATAAACTTTTTTACGCGCTGGGTCCTTTTCTTTTTCAGCAAGTTCATCGTAAATATCAGCGCCGTTTATATACAAGCTTGAGTGAAAACCAGGGGCATTTGCCAACAACCAGTTCAGCGGAGGTAATGCCTGTTTAAATTGCTTCGCATTCTTATAGTCCTCATAAAGCACCTTGCTCTCTTCTGCTTTTGCTTTCTGTGCGCCATCAGTGGGCCAAACCACCTGATTACACTGAGAGAATGCTGCGATTGAAGTAAATAGGAAAGCCAGCAAGACTACACTGACCCTGATTGAATTTTTCATACTTTTTTTCATTTTCTAATCGAACTTTCGTTTTATGAACCATTGGTCGTTGAAGGTCAGCCCAAAAAATATCTTAAAATAACTTTCCTCCAAAATATTTTCGTCTTTATTACCCCTTTTTCCATACTTAAAGGCTAAATCGACTGAAGATCGACCTGCAGGTAGCGACATGCCAAAATTAATGCCAAAATCATTGACTGGCTTATTATTCGCATTAAAGGGGTATCGCTCCAAACTTAATCCGGCTCTAAAGGTAATACGCTTCAGATAATTATCCAGCGTATTGGGATCAGCGGTATACTCTCCACCTAAAGCAGCACGCCACGACTCTCCAAGACCTTCGTCATCTTCATTTACACTTTTGAAGGACGACCAATCCTGGTAAGCGAATTCCGTTCCGATCATCCATTGGGCACCTTTCGCGTATGAAATGCCAACAGTAAATGACGAAGGCATTTCGATTTTCCCTGTCATCACCGACAAAGGATAGCGTTCAACTGTATCTTCCGCTATGGTCGTTCTTATTATTTTTCGGTTGATTTTACCTTTTAATTTACTGCTGAAATTATATACACCACCTACGCTTAACCTTCTGTCGTGGCGCCTTCCCAATGAATCTTTGCTGAATGAAAGTCCAAGGCCGAAGTTGAATCCATTAACGTTAGTCTTTTCTTGAACTGATATCACATAAGGTACAGCACCGCTCGCAATATTGTTGATCACATTTGAGTAAATGTTGTCGACGGGACCGAACAAATAAGTTGATTTCAATCCAACGCTAATTGATTTTGTTAATCTTACCCCGTTCGACCAATAAAGCTGTGTCAACCCACCGGTAGCAGTTTGTTTCACTGTTGCAGTATCTACAACTTGTCCGTTTGGATCTTTTATCTGCTGGGGAAATTCAAAATTGTAGTTAACATGAGTATATGGCATCAATCCTGCTGAAGTAGTCCACTTAGTTAGCTTCACAGGGAATGCGATAGCAAGATAATTCAAGTTGCCACCAGTGTTTTTATCTTTTGAGGTAGCCGACTCAACGGTGCGCGACTCGTAGAGAGTGCCGACTTCAAATACGGTATAAGGGTTGAAAACCAGCAGCGCGGGGTTTTGATTATTGAGAAACCAGAATTGCGGATGGCTTACACCGAGCCCTCCGGCCCCTTGATTGTGAACAAGGCTATTGCCGTAGGCATCGCCAATTCCAAAATCGGTGAAGGGTGATGGTGCAGCTTGTCCCCAAACCTTTGCTGCAAAAAGCATAACAGCAATTCCTAAAAAACACGTTTTAATCACCGACATTATATATCAAAATGCTGTTTAACCCGCTGAGCACTAGTTCAGGGAGCGCAAATATGGACTCTTTCAATTTGTTTTCAAAAAAACGTCCGTCACCTCCACACAAAATGACCTGCAATCCCTCAAATTCTTGTCGATAACGGCCAATAATGGCATCTATTTCTTCGATCATCCCATTAATTGCTCCGCTTTGCAGACAGGCTTCTGTTGTATTGCCTATGAGTGGTGGGTTATCAGTAACTTCAGCTAACGGCAATCTCGCCGTGAAAGAATGCATTGCCTGCAAACGCATCTTAAGGCCAGGTGCAATACTTCCGCCGCGATAATTTCCACCTGTGTCAATGAAATCATAGGTAATGCATGTACCGGCATCGATTACAAGGCAGTTTGAACCTGGAAATTTTTGCCAGGCACCGCATACTCCGGCGATTCGGTCTACACCCAATGTGTAGGGTGTTGCATACAAATTGTTGATTGGTATCGGGAGCGATGCTGTCAAAATATATTTTCGTTGAATATGGCGAGCCCATTCCATTATTGGGATCTGCAGATCAGCCACAGAACTTAGGATGAAATTCTCAGCAGAAAAGTTCTGCACAAATGCCTTTAACTCATCTCTATTATCGAATGTATATTGTTTAATCAACTCATACCCTTCGAATGCACCCACCTTGGCGAGTGAGTTTCCGTAGTCAACAACTAAATTCATTTGTAACCATCAAGTCAGGATTTCAAAAGTATGGATTCGACCTATAACATTAAAACCGGAGCTGGGATGTTCCGGTAAAAAAGAAAGACACAATGTTTAGGTAAACCTAAGAACCTTTATGCGCAATTTTGTTTGATGTTTATCGGTAATCTCTCAATTATCACATCCATTAATCCGGGAAAGATGTTGTTAAATTTACGGATCGCTAATATTTTGCCGGACGGAATATTAGTTGATGTATTTACATCAAATCTCAAGGCATTGTACCATAGCGACAAATTTTTTGGTGGTTGAATCTTTGGGAAATGATCAAGAACTCCTCATGGATACGTGGTAATCTGGAAAGAAAATGAAACTGAGTCTCTCAAAATTTGAAAATACCCCTCCCGAAATAGTATTTGAATGGAAAGATCCTGATACTTCTGCCGAAGGTTGGGTTGTGATCAACTCCTTAAGGGGTGGTGCGGCGAGCGGACCTACCCTCATGCGAAAGGGACTAAGCAAAAGTGAAGTAGAAACAATGGCTAAGACAATGGAAGTGCGGTTTACTGTCTCCGGCCCATCCATTGGGGGCGCATGTTCCGGGATAAGTTTCGATCCCGCTGACCCGCGGAAGAGGCTGGTGCTTGAGCGCTGGTATCGAGCGGTTACACCGTTGTTGAAGTACTATTACGGTACAGGTGGGGATTTGAACGTCAGTGAATCAGATGAAATTATTCCAATAACGGTTGGGCTAGGCATTCAAGATCCGCAGGAAGGTGTTTTTGCAGGACACTACCAGGCCACAGAGGAAGAAAAAAGGATACGCGTCAAGCAGCTGAGGAATGGTATGGCGAAGGTAATTACAGATGACCGTTTCTCGCCATCACCGGCGCTTGGATACACAATAGAAAACATGTGTACTGGATTCAGCGTTGCGCAATCAGTGAAAGCATATTACGAAAAATGGGGAGGCGATATTACGAGGAAGCGCGCAGTTATTCAGGGCTGGGGAAATGTAGGTGCCGCCGCCGGCTTTTTTCTAAGTCAGATGGGTGTAAAAATTGTTGGTATTGTTAGTCATGAGGGTGGAGTGATCAATCAGGATGGGTTTTCTTTTGAAGAAGTGCGGGCTTTTGTAGCGAATAAAAGCAACAACAAACTGGTGGCCAAGAATCTTTTGCCGTATTATATGGCGAACCAAAAAATCTGGGACCTTGAGTTTGAAATTTTTGTACCGGCAGCTACTTCGAGATTAATTATCAAGGATCAGATCAATCTAATGATCGCTTCAAAGATTGAAGTGTTCCCGTGCGCGGCGCACGTTCCGTTCTTTGATCCGGAAATATTTTTGGGGCCAATTGGGATTTACGCTGATGAAAAATTTTCAGTCATTCCTGACTTTATTGCTAACTGTGGCCGGGGGCGTGCTTCAACTTTTTTCATGGAGAATGCTATACCTGAAGATGACGAGACTATTTTCAGGGATATAGCTAGCACCGTCGACAATGCGTTGTCAAGAAGTTATACGCTGAACCCCTATCGCACTGGAATTGCGCAGGCGTCGTTTGAGTTAGCTTTGAAACAACTGGTCGGCCAGCCAAGGGCGGTTACAATTGTTTGATCAAAAGGTATGCGGCAGCGCCCGCGAAATACCCCATCAATGCAATTAGGCTGATTCGTTTGGTATACCAGATGAAATCTATTTTTTCCATTCCCATAACAGCAACACCTGCGGCGGAACCAATAATGAGAATGCTACCGCCAGTGCCGGCACAATAAGCAAGGTATTCCCAAATGAGATGATCTTGCGGATAAGTTTCCATGCTGTACATACCCATACTCGCGGCCACTAGCGGAACATTGTCGACTACAGCAGAGAGCAGCCCGATTAATGTGATGATTATACGGTTATCACCTAACGTATGGGCTAGGTATTCAGCAAAGTGATGAAGTGTTTGCATTGACTCCAATGAACCCACTGCCAATAATATTCCAAGGAAAAATAAAACACTGGGTACATCTATGCGAGCCAACGCACCCGCTGCTGTATAATTTTTTTTCACTGCTTCATCCAGTTCAGGGTGTATCAGTTCGGATACAACCCATAGTACTCCCAGACCTAGAAGCATTCCGATATATGGTGGCAGATGAGTATATGTCTTAAAAATTGGTACGGAAATGAGAGCGCCAACTCCTAAAATTAGCATCAGCTTGCCTCCATTCACAGTTTCGTGATTTGCTTTTGCAACTAATTCTCCACCGGAACCAAGCTCTCCTTTCAGGGTAAAGCTGAGATATAAAAGTGGCACCAGCATGCACACGACGCTCGGCAGGAATATCACTTTAATTATTCCTACCGTTGAAATCTGCCCGCCAATCCAAAGCATCGTGGTTGTGACGTCTCCGATCGGTGTCCATGCTCCTCCCGCATTTGCTGCTATTACAATCATCCCTGCAAAGAATAATCGCATGTCCTTACCTGGGATAAGTTTTCGAATCAACGAAACCATTACAATGGAGGTGGTTAGATTATCGAGCACTGAGGAAAGGAAGAACGTTACCCAGCAAATTATCCATAGCAGGGATTTTGCGTTTCTTGTCTTAATTCGATCAGTAATAAATCGGAAGCCATGGTGAGCATCGACAAGTTCGACAATCGTCATAGCACCCATCAGGAAGAACAGAATCTCTGATATTTGCGCCAGGTGACTTGAAAGTTCGGATCCAACAAATCTGATGAAAAGATCTTTTTGTTCAATGTCGGAGAAGCTATTGCCAAGACTTATCTTCAACTCCTGGGCATAGTTGGAAAAATGAGTACTTCCTAATAGGGATTCACTTGGAGTTGATAATGCAAATAAGGTCCAGCAAATGACTCCGGTTAGGATTGCTGAAGCCGTTTTATTGATCTTAATAGTATGTTCAAGGGCTATACAGATATAGCCTATTACAAACACAACTATTACGAGGGATTCCATTCAGTTGGAAATGAATAGAAAGATGGACAATATTTTGATGTCCAATTATGGCAGACCGGTATTTATTTTTTAATGCGGGTGTACGGCCAGGTAAGGATAGATCAAGAGGTAAACGATGGCGCCGGCAAAGTATCCAAGCAATGCCAGCAGGGAGATTTTTTTGAGATACCAGATGAAATCAATTTTTTCCATTCCCATAACGGCTACTCCGGCTGCAGACCCTATGATCAGTATACTTCCTCCTGTTCCGGCGCAATAAGCAAGGTATTCCCAGATCATATGATCAACGTAATAAGTGTCCATGCTGTACATTCCCATGCTGGCAGCAACGAGCGGTACATTGTCTACAATTGCAGAAAGGATTCCTATAAGTGTAATGATGATACGGTTATCGCCGAGGCTATTATCAAGGAAAGCGGCAAATTGCTGCAATGTTCCCATCGCCTGCAAAGCAGAAACAGCCAACAATATTCCTAGAAAGAACAAAACGCTTGGTACATCCACCCTCGTCAAAGCGCCCGCCGGGGTATATGGCTTCTTCTCTGACTCGTCCATATCCGGATTGATAAGTTCCGAAACAATCCAAAGAACGCCCAGGGCTAATAGCATTCCAAGGTAAGGAGGAAGATGGGTAACGGTCTTAAATACTGGTACGGATATGAGGCCTGTGATCCCCAGGAACAGCATTGTCTTAGCACCTTTGGCAGGCGCATGGTCATGTGAATGACTACTTACGTGCTCGGATGCCTTGGGATGCCCAAGTTCACCTTTTAACGTAAATTGTAAATAGAGCAACGGTATGGCCATACAAACCACGCTAGGGATAATCAATGTTTTGATAATATTCACCGCCGTAATTTGTCCCCCTATCCAGAGCATCGTCGTAGTTACGTCTCCGATTGGGGACCATGCTCCACCAGCATTAGCAGCAATTACAATCATACCACCAAAAAACAAACGCATATCCCGATTGGGAACGAGCTTTCGTATTAGCGAAACCATTACGATTGAAGTAGTCAGGTTGTCAAGAAGGGCAGACAAACAAAACGTTACCCAGCATACAACCCATAGCAAAGCTTTCGGGTTTTTAGTCTTGATGCGATCAGTTATGATTCGAAAACCGGAGTAGGCATCAACCAACTCAACTATAGTCATTGCCCCCAAAAGAAAGAAGAGGATGCCTGAGATTTCGCCGAAATGTTCTGCCAATTGATGCGTGATGTGCTCTATGGATTCGTCTGAGAAAAGAGCGTATACCGACCAACATAGAACGCCAGCTACGATCGCAGTGGCTGACTTGTTTATCTTAATAGGATGTTCAAAAGCAATTAATAAATAGCCAATGACGAAAATAACAATGACGGATGCTTCCATAGATTACAATCCCGGGTAAGATGAAAATTTTTTCTTCATGCTACAAAGGATTTTTTTTAGAAAACTCCGCAATCAGTTCTTAGGCGCCACCTCTTTCTGATGACTTATATAAGAGATCCTCTTTATTATTTTAGGCCGAACAAGCCTTCATTTAAGGCATTTAACGCCTTTTCTTTGAATTGCTTTTCGATGAGTATGGAGACATTATTTGTGCTCCCCCCACACGAAACCATACGAACTGGTATTTCGGAAAGGGCATCGAAGATTTTCTTTAGAACTCCTTTCTGCTCCGTTATCTTTTGTCCAACGATACAAATAATGGTCTGATCGGAATCAATTTCAATGGTTCCGAATTTTTTCAATTCAGCCTCAATGGATGAAAGATGAGTCGCATTATCAATTGTTAAGGAGACGGCAACTTCGGATGTTGTGATCATATCGATCGAGGTCTTATGATTTTCAAAAACCTCGAATACTCTCCGAAGAAATCCATAAGCCATAAGCATCCGCGACGAACGGATATTCACTGCAGTGATACCATCCTTCGCAGCTATCGCCTTGAACGTACCTACCGAAGTAACTTTACCAGTGATGATCGTACCTGGTGCCTTTTCATCCATGGTATTTTTCAATCGAACAGGCACATTATATTTTTGGGCAGGGACAATCGTGGAGGGATGAAGGATCTTCGCTCCGAAGTAAGCAAGTTCCGATGCCTCATCAAAAGTTAACTCTGAAATTGGAACAGTCTTTTTTACAATGCGCGGATCGTTATTATGCATTCCGTCGATATCTGTCCAGATCTGAACTTCCTCAGCGCCGATCGCGGCACCAACTAACGATGCTGTATAATCACTGCCGCCCCTTTTCAGATTGTCGATTTCGTTTCGGTTGTTACGGCAGATATATCCCTGAGTAATGATGATGTCGATATTGGTGAGCGCAGTCACTAATGGTTTTAACCGCTGAGAAATTTTTTCCAGCTCCGGCTCATCATGCTCGTCTATAGACATGAAATACAAGGCTGGTAAAAGTCGCGCGTTGATCTTTCGCTCCTGTAAATGCTGATAAAACAATTCAGTGGAAATGAGCTCTCCCTGTGCGAGAAGTTCGCGATAGCTCTTATTGTCAAACTGACCGGCCGCCAGCATTCTCATGAAAATAAAAAATCGCCCGACTATTTCCTGGCCAATGGCATAAAATGAATCGCTTGAAAACAATTCCTTTATAAATGCTTGATAGTGTTTTTCAAGTTTTGCGATCTCTGATTCAGCTTGTGCCTTTTGTCCAGCCACAAGATGGTCACCAATTGTTACCAGCGCGTTCGTAGTTCCGGAAAGAGCCGAGAGAACGACAATTTTTTTCCCTGGCGTGCCTAACACAAGTTCGGCTATTTTTTTCATACGCTCGGGTTTGCCCACAGACGTACCGCCAAATTTTAACACTATCATAAAAAGATTTTTAAAAAGCGGGCAAATATAAGCAGCGCTAAAAAAATTAATGCTACCGGATTGTCTTTCTTTTTCGTAGCGGTGTTGTAGCGCGCTTAAAGCACTTTCGTGGTCTGAAAGGCTACCAGCTTCTTGTCGTGTGGGTCGAGTTCCGTAACCAGGTAATCAATTGCGTTTAACTTGCAAACCTGTACTTTCTGCACTGTTCCCAGTTTCTCAGAAATACTCAGCAGGGCACAATTATTAGAAGAACGGATAATGGCCTTTTTCACCTGCGCTACTTCCCAATCGAAGTCTGTAACTCCTTCGGCCAGCGACAAACCGTTCGTGCCTAACAAGCATAGATCTACCCGGATTTCATTAATAGCGCTGGCTACTGACGCGCCCGTACAGATATAAGAATTTTTTGCCAGGTTTCCCCCGAGCAAGACCACCTCAACAGAACTACGTTGAGTTGCTTCCAGTGCAACGAGGGGGCTAACAGTAAATAGTGTTCCCTTAAGTCGTTCGGGCAGGATCCTGACCAGCTCCACCATAACTGTTCCTCCTCCAAGAAGGAGGGTCATTCCATCCTTGATCAATTTCACAGCTTTCTTGGCAATCTCCCGCTTTTCTAGTTTTGCATACACTTCCGGCTGTTGAAAGGGCTGCTGGAAATTAGGTGACACAGCGCCACCGTGTACCTTAATAAGTTTGCCTTTTCGTTCCAGTTCCTTAATGTCGCGACGAACAGTGTCCAGAGAAACACTAAGCTGCTGGCAAAGGTCCGACGCAATAACCTTGTTATGGCTATTGATCTTTTGAACAATAAAGTTGTGTCGTTCTTCCTGCAACATGAAAGTGCATGCAAAAGCATGGGTTATTCCTTTCGGCACGCCAAAATAAAGAATTCAATTTGATGGGCGCTTGCCGTTTTATGCTAAATTATTAAATTTAAAAGATAAAACAGCAAAAAGCCGCATCACTCAAAATGAAGAGACTTGTACTTGCATTCGTGGTTCTTTTAACTTCTCATTATTCCCTGGCGCAGAATTCAAAAGCCTGGATTCGCATTAACCAGTTGGGATATGTTCCAGGTGGGGTAAAGGTTGCTGTTTATGCATCGAAGAATCAGGACAACGTTGCAAATTTTGAATTGATAGATGCAGCAACCGGGAAGGCGGTGCTAACCAAGGCATCTGGGAAAAATTTTGGTGCATACGGTCCATTCACAAGTTCCTATCGACTTGATTTTTCAGAATTTAAAACCAAAGGCACCTACTATCTGAAAGCAGGGCAAGCAAAATCCGGCGAGTTCAAAATTTCAGAAGATGTTTATAAAGGTACTGCTGATTTTCTTTTGAGATATATGCGACAGCAGCGGAGCGGGTACAATCCATTCCTCAAAGACTCTTGCCATACGAACGATGGCTACACTGTTTATGGTCCGATGCCAGATGGAACTTTTGTCGACGTTTCTGGTGGATGGCATGATGCCACCGACTACCTGCAATATTCGACAACATCGGCGAATGCCACCTATCACCTGCTTGCAGCCTACCGGGATTTTCCCTCTGTATTTTCAGACCAGCATCAAGCCAACGGCCTTGAGGGAAAGAACGGAGTAGCGGACGTTTTGGATGAAGGCAGGTGGGGATTGCAGTGGTTGTTGAAAATGCACCCTAAAGATGACTGGATGTTCAACCAATTGGCGGATGATCGCGATCATATCGGATTTCGTTTGCCTACTAATGATCCCGCTGATTTTGGATATGGACCGGGCAAGGGACGACCAGTTTATTTTATTTCAGGCACTGTGCAGGGGTTGGGCAAACACCAGAATAGAGCAACTGGTGCTGCGTCTACCGCAGGCAAATTTGCCAGTGCGTTCGCATTAGGTTCCGAGGTTCTGAAAGATGATGCAGCATTTGCGGCAAAGCTTCGCGGCAAGGCGCTTACAGCATATAAGTTCGGGGCGGACAAACCGGGTGTCGCGCAGACAGCGCCAATGAAGGCGCGATACTTTTATGAAGAAGATAACTGGGTGGACGACATGGAACTCGGTGCCGCCGCGATATATAAGGTTACGAAAGACAAAAAATACCTGACAGATGCTCTGCAATACGCTGAAAAGGAAAAAATAACGCCATGGATAGGCGCGGATACTGCTGTCCACTACCAATGGTATCCTTTCCATAATTTTGGCCATTATGAATTGGCAAGAGTTGCAGACAAGAGCAACAAAGCCAAACTCATAAGTTACTATCGCGATGGCATTGAAAAGGTGTGGAAGAAAGCATCGGGCAATGCGTTCTACCGCGGTATCCAATTTATCTGGTGTTCTAACAATCTCACCACATCATTTGCAATTCAATGTTATCTCTACAGACAACTAAGCGGTGATGAAACTTATTTGCAGTTAGAGCAAGCTTGTTTTGACTGGCTGTTTGGATGCAACCCATGGGGTACCAGCATGGTGTTTGGTTTGCCGGCAAATGGTGACACACCGGTTGATCCACATTCATCTTACACAGTTCTGTTTAAGTATCCACTCGATGGTGGTTTGGTGGATGGACCCGTGTCAGGTCATATTTTTAATAACCTGTTAGGACTTACGTTAATCGATAAGGATGAATATGAAGAATTCCAGTCCATGTTGGCAGTCTATCATGACGACTATGGGGATTATAGCACGAATGAACCAACGATGGATGGGACCGCGTCATTGGTGTACCTGATGGCTGCAAAAGAAACAGATTCCAGGGAGGGTGGAAGAAAAAAAAAGTAATTGACGCTCATGGGGCCATCATACGCGGAGACACCACGCGCAAAGAGCTCGCCTTGGTTTTCACGGGCGACGAGTTTGCAGATGGTGCCGAAGTAATAAGCGACGCATTGAAGAGTAAAAATTTAAAAGCTTCCTTCTTTCTGACAGGAAACTTTTATAGAAAGAAAGAATTCGAGGCGACGATTAAACGATTGATAACAGACGGTCATTACATGGGTGCACATTCTGACAAACACCTGCTCTATGCTGACTGGACAAAAAGGGATAGCCTACTCGTTACAGAGAATGAGTTTAAGAATGATTTGAAAAGAAATTATAAGCGAATGCAGCGATTTGGAATATCAAAAAAGGATGCGGTATATTTTTTACCACCCTATGAATGGTATAACCGGTCGATTGCAAACTGGACAGAAGACTTGAATTTGGTTCTTGTAAACTTTTCACCGGGAACACTTTCTACGGCTGACTACACCTATCCGGAGATGAAGAACTATCGCTCGTCTGATGACATATATACGTCGATAATGAATTATGAAACCGAAAGCACAAACGGACTTAACGGCTTCATACTTCTGATACACATTGGCGCTGATGAACGCAGAACCGATAAATTTTATTTAAGGCTCGGCAACTTGCTTAATGAGCTCACCTCAAAGGGTTACACCTTTTTAAGAATTGATGAGTTGCTCAACTAAACCACTACACCCATGGCGACACTTGGAATAGATTTAGGTGGAACGAAGCTAGCGATGGCTCTTTTCGCAGAGTCGGGTGAGCTATTGGTAAAAGAAACGCGTCAGCTGGGCGATCGCAAGGGCTCGCAGGTGTCCCAACTCATCCAGGATGAATTAAAAAGACATATTGCTTCTTCAGAAATTGATGGGGTTGGTGTCTCCGTTCCTGGAATTAGTCGACAAAAATCCGGCACTGTGTGGGCGCCAAACATCGAAGGATGGGAAGACTATCCGCTCTTGAAAGAATTGAGCGATGTTGCGGGTACCGTTCCCGTGATGATCGACAATGACAGAGCATGCAGCATACTTGGGGAGCAATGGAAGGGTAACGCAAAGGGATGTAAAGACGCTATTTTCATCGCTGTTGGAACTGGAATTGGAGCGGGCATTCTGGCTGATGGAAATATACTTCGCGGTTCTAACGATATCGCTGGAGCAATTGGATGGATGGCTTTGCCAAAACCGTTCGAAAGTAAATATATTCCGTGTGGATGTTTTGAGTTTTATGCATCTGGCGATGGAATACCGAAGTTTGCACTTGAGGTGTTGGATGCGGATCCTACAGGTTCAGTACTCAGGGTGCATCAACGTCAGCAACTGACAGCAAGGCATGTGTTTGAAGCTTATAACGAAGAAGACCCGGTCGCTGTAATGATCATTCGCGAATGCATTTCTTATTGGGGAATGGCCGCTGCCAACCTTGTCAGTATTTTCAATCCTGAAAAAGTAATTTTTGGCGGAGGTATTTTCGGACCGGCAGCAAAATTCATCAACGACATCAAAGCAGAGGCTGCAAAATGGGGTCAGCCCATCAGCATGAAGCAAGTAAGTTTTGAGCACTCTGCGCTTGGCAGTGATGCTGCGGTTCATGGTGCTGCCTTCCTTGCGATGAACAATAAGGTATTGACAACATTGAAAGCATGAGCTCGGGTAGGTTAATATTTGCTTCCGCTTATCTTGGCATGCTTCTCTTTGGTGTGTCGCTCATAACCTTGGGTTCCGTGGCGCCAGGTCTTCGGGAAAAATTTTCTCTTGATTCAATTTCAATTGGTGCATTGTTTTCCATTTTGCCCTTCGGCATACTAACTGGCTCATTGCTGTTCGGCCCATTCGCGGACCGGTATGGATACAAAATCATTTTCGTGCTTGCCGGGCTTGCAATGTTCGCCGGATTCCAGGGTATTGCTTATGCATCATCGATTACAACTCTCTCCGTATGCGTCTTTCTTTTTGGCTTGGGTGGCGGCGTCATGAATGGCAGTACGAATGCCGTTGTATCCGACGTCAGTACCACAAACAAGAGTGCGAACTTAAGTTTGCTGGGAGTCTTTTTCGCAATAGGCGCGCTGGGAATGCCTTTCATTCTCGGGACACTGGAAAAAAAGTATTCGTTCGAAATTATTGTTGCTAGTGTCGGATACGTTGCATTGCTAGCTACGATTCTTTTTCTGATCACACGTTTTCCGGTCGCGAAACAGTCACACGGGATTTCGCTATCCAGGTTCGGCAACCTGCTTACCGATAGCTTTCTCTTAATGATCGGTCTTTTTCTTTTTTGCCAATCCAGCTTTGAAGCAATCATTAACAACTGGGCAACCACTTATCTCCTTGATAAGATAGACGTGACGATGAGCCAGGCACTCTATGCGCTGTCCCTGTACGTTGCAGGCATGGCCATAATGCGAATTGTATTGGGAAAGGTGTTGCGTCAAGTCAAGTCAGGTCCGGTATTATTAGCTTCTATTGGACTCCTGGGCGTGGGCGTATTAATGCTGCAGTTATCTTCTGCTCTTGCATTTTCAACGATTGCGCTGGTGGTGATTGGCGCAGGCCTGGCAGCAGGATATCCTGTAACTCTTGGCTATGTGGGTGACCGATATGCGGCAGTTTCCGGAACGGCATTCAGTATCGTTATTTCGATCGGGCTTATTGGAAGCATGATCATTAATTATACTATGGGGATTATCGCGGAAAAGTTTGGTCTCGACCATGTGGTGACTATGGTCTTTCTCCTCACAGCGGGGATGCTTTGTTTTTCGCTCGTGATCTTCAAGAAACTGAAAACCTAATTTTTACTTATATAATATGCTAGCAAAACAATGGCTTAACAATGCGCGTGATGTGATGTCACAGATCGAGGAAACACAAATGGACAATATACGGAGGGCTGCTGAGGTCATGGCCGATAGTATCGAGGTGGGACGATGGGTTCACACATTCGGCTGTGGTCACGCGACTATTCCGGTAGAGGAAATGTATCCGCGCATCGGAGGCTTCGTCGGCTTTCACCCTATTGTTGAGCTGCCCCTCACATTCTTTACTCGAATTACAGGAGAGATGGGTGTTCATCAGTTTGTGTTTCTTGAGCGGGTGGAAGGCTACGGCGTAGAAATAATGAAAGGATACACTTTCGATTCCAGAGATACCATGTGGATATTTTCGCACACAGGCATTAATAATGTGAATATAGACGTAGCGTTGGAAGCAAAGAAGCGTGGGATGAAAGTTATAGCCTATGGTTCCGCCGCGGCGGCTAAAGGAAAGAAGTCAAGACATTCTACAGGCAAGACAATTTTTGATATCGCTGATATTGTTGTCGACTCCTGTGCACCAATAGTTGATGCTTCCGTGGATCTAAAAAATCATCAGGACAAAGTGGGGCCTGTTTCTACTATGGCATTTGTTACTTGTGTATGGATGACCGTCACTACGGTGGCTGAGATCTTGGCGGATCGAGGCGTTAAGCTGTTCATTCATCCATCGCATAATGTTCCTGGAGATAATACAGCGAAGGAAAGACTGGAGGGAGCTCTATCTGAATATAAGAAACGAGTGGCAGGTGTTTAGTTTGATAACGAGACACTCAGCATTTAATAAAGAAATTACCGTTGGAGCCTAACCAAACCATCTGGCGTATCGCTTGGTATCTGGTAAATGTTGATCGTTAACATCGGCATTTAAAGTACCAAGACGATATTCCGGGTGTGAGTGGCTTCGGCCTCATCCACAAGGCGTGAGTCGAATAAAAAATCCCGACGTTCAATCTAAAATATTCTGAAGTAAGGCCTCTGCGTAAAAGGTGAAAATTCCCAGGGAATAGAAAGAAATATAATCAAGAGTCCCACGCTGAACCAGATTGCTATTGTTTTAAACTTTTCTTTTTCGGCAACCTTTTTGACTTTCATAGATCCTGCGCTTATTACGGCGACGGCGATAAACATCATTGTGATATGCTCCATTCCAAAAAATCGCGCATCTCGTTGATGAACAGCCGTCCCAAAATTGAAAAGGAAATATTTCACCATCGGACTGAAGAAATAAAGTACCAGTCCGATTAAAAATTGTGTATGGACTATCCCTACCGTTGCTCGTTTGATGGTCTCATCAAGAGAGGATATTTTGCGTCCGGTAAACCATCCGTGATAATAGCGGAATAGAGTGAATATAAGGCTTAGCAATACCAGCCATCTAAACCAGGAATGAACGGTCAGAAAAATTACGTACATTTTTTGAGAAAGTTTAAAGCCAGTTCACCCTCGAGTGATCCGGGAATAAAGATAAAGATTACAGTTAAATCAAATGCCGGATTGGCCAGTGCTACTTTTCATTCAAAATGATTTGGGCCAGCAAAGATTGTGTGCGGTTTCTGTCGATGCCTGTCTCCATGTCAGGATGATACAATAACCGTATCAAATCCCTATCAATATCCGCGTATGTGCCAGTCGTTGTCCAATCCGTTTGAAAGATGCTGTCTGGATATCTTTTCGAATCCTTTGCAAGGCCAAGGGATTGCGTTAACTCTTCCCTCAACAAGTGCCTTTCTTCGGCGTCGCTTGCGCGTTCAGTATCAACATACATGCTGCCGGAATAAATCTGGTTCGAAGCGTTCCAGAAAATATTGAAAAGCCCCCAATTTGCTTGTACCAGGGCGGCTTGTGAAGGATAAATCTTAGCATACTGTGAACCTGCGCCCAAAAAAAGGTAGTAGTTCATTTCAAGGGAATCCGAAACAATGTGGATACGGAAACCGTCGGTTGCCAACGTATTGATTTCAGTTGCTATAATGTTGAGTTCATCCAGGAGAGCAGCTGTTGTATCGCCACCGACGAAAATGCGCATTTCGCTATTCCATTTGCGGGTAACTTCTGATGCGCCGCCGAACTCCAGGCCCAACGCTATCTCACAAAAGTATTCAATGACATTTAAATCGTGGGATGTCAGTCCAGTCATTTCGTCCTTATCGGAGCAAGACAATAGGACTGTCGCTAAGCAGAACAACAAAACTCTCTTCAACATAGTCTGCAGTTAAGCGCTTTGTGATTTCACCGGTTAACTTAAGGAAATCTACATTATTCAAGAAATGGTAATGACAATTCGCCGCTCATAGAGAATTCCTTTGCGCTGAGGAATTTCTGCAAGGCTGTACACATTTTCGCGTTACCTTGCCGCACGATTTATGAACTCGGTAATTGGCGTTGAAATGCCGGGGCCGGGGGAAAAATCAGAAGGTATAGCCAAACACTATGAGATCATTTTTACTACTTATAATTCTACTACCTGCACTTGAATCATTTGCCCAGGACAAAGGTGCCGTCAAAGGGCGCATACTTGACTCCCTTTCTACCGCACCCGTCAGCTTTGCTACCATCCGGGTTTTTTCTGAGTCAGATCAAAAGCTCATAAGCGGAGACATTTCTCATGAGGCCGGTGATTTTTCGGTAGAAGTTCCGTTCGGAAAATATTACGCTGAAATCGACTTCATGGGGTATGAATCAAAAAAGACTGGTGAATTTGTTGTCTCCGGTGCCAGCCCAATCCACGATTTAGGTACCATCAAATTAACGACATCGGTAAGCACTTTAGAAGAAGTTGTGGTGCAGGCAGAGAAGAGTTCAATGGAGTTATCGTTAGATAAAAAAATATTTAATGTCGGCCAGGATTTAGCGAATGCCGGCGGATCGGCGAACGATATTTTAATGAATATTCCCTCGGTGTCGGTAGATCCGGAAGGCACTGTAAAATTAAGGGGAAGTGATAACGTGCGCATCTTGATCGATGGCAAGCCTTCCGGGTTGGTCAGCTTTAAAGGTGGAAGCGGCTTACAACAACTGCAGGCGAGTATGATCGAACGTGTAGAAGTCATCACAAATCCCTCAGCGCGCTATGAAGCGGAAGGTATGGCGGGTATAATCAACATCGTTCTAAAAAAGGAAAGGAATCAGGGTTTCAACGGTTCGTTCGAACTCATTACCGGCCACCCAACTAACCTTGGGGCCGCTGCCAATCTTAATTATCGTCACAAGCGAATTAATTTTTTTGTGAATTACAGCATTGCCTTCCGCGAGCAACAGGGTAGCGGCAGGATTTACCAGGAAACATTCAGAGATAACAGTACCTTGATATTGCAGCAAAGTACAAAGAGCCTGATCACCGGTTTTAACACCAATATCCGCGGGGGCCTCGATTATTATTTTAACGAGAAAAATATTCTTACTGCGTCATACCTGTATCGGAGAAGTAAAGGATCGCGGATCACTGATATCCGGTACGATGACTTCCTGGATAACTCCAACAATCTCACAGGATTTACAAAAAGAAGACAGGACGAGGATGAGACCGAACCCAATTCTGAATATTCATTGATCTACAAACGATCCTATGAACAAAAGGGACACGAGCTCACAGCGGAGTTTAAATTTTTGGACAACTGGGAGAGTTCCGATCAATGGTTCTTCCAAAATAAATTTGCCACCGACGGAAATGAAACAGGCTCAACGCTTGAAAGATCTCTTAATGATGAATTCGAGAAGCTATACCTTTTTCAGATCGATTATGTGAAGCCGATCGGTAAAGAAGGAAAATTTGAAACAGGAGCGCGTTCGAGCTTCCGTGACATGGTCAACGATTATGTTGTTACACGGGAAAGCAACGAGGGAGACTACGAGCCACTGCCTCCGGAACTGGACCTTGATAATATCTTCGTTTACGACGAAAATATCCATGCGGTTTATGGGATTCTCGGTAATAAGACCAAGAGATGGTCTTACCAGGCAGGATTGAGAGCTGAATGGACCGATGTGAAAACAACACTCAAGGAAACGCCAGAGAAAGTCAATCCGAGAAAATATTCAAATCTGTTCCCTAGCGCGCACGTTACCCTGGATTTACCGAAAGAAAACGCAATTCAGGTGAGCTATAGCCGGAGGGTTAGAAGACCCTTCTACAATGACCTGAGCCCATTTATGACTTTTTCCGATAGTCGGAATTATTTTAGCGGCAACCCTGATCTCAATCCGGAGTTCAGCAATGTTTACGAGTTGGGCCACATCAAATATTTCGAGAACGGATCGCTTTCCTCTTCCGTCTATTATCGGGATACAGAAGATAAGATCGATCGCATAAGGACGGTAGACGACAATGGAAATTCAGTCACCCTTCCGCAAAACCTGTTGTCCGAAAAAGCCATGGGAGTTGAATTCAGCAGCACCTATTCACCCACGCCGTGGTGGAAGCTGGATTTCAATTTCAACTTTTTCCATGCTGATATCGATGGCAGCAACATCATGGAGACTTATAAAGCTTCAACGTATAGCTGGTTCGTTAGACAAACCTCCAGATTTACTTTGCCGAAGAGCCTCGATATTCAGATAAGGGGAAATTATGAAGCTCCGCAAAATACGGCTCAGGGAAAAAGGAAATCTCTGTACTATGCGGATCTGTCTCTCAGCAAAGACATTTTGAATGGTCGGGGAACAATCAATTTCAGTGTTCTCGATATATTCAATACCCGAAAGATCCGTTCCATTTCAGAGGGTGTGAACTTTTATACAGAGTCTAATTTCCAGGGCAGGCGAAGACAATTCAACCTGACTTTCAATTACAGGATCAAGCAAGCAAAACAAGCGAAGAAAGCGTTGCCTGACGAGTAGATCAGAGGCTGTTGTAATATGCTGCCAGCTTGGCTAAATCTTCCGCGTTTCTGGTAGAAAGCTTTTCCTTTTTCGCGTAGGACTCAACGTCTGCCTTGTGGTCGGGCAGGTTTTCAATCAAATTTTTTAATGAGCCGGCTTTGATGATTCCTCCACTTCCGATCTTGTAATAATAAAGGTCTGCAGCTCGCGTAAACTTTGCAGGTTTGTTAGAAGATTCCAATGCCTTCGCTTCTTGCTTATCTGTGAATCTTACAACCTTCTTGGCCAATACCGTTAGTTTTCCGCTATCCAGTCTTGTAAAATATCCGTAGTCCATTTTGCCATGAATCTCATACTTCTCGGCCACATAGGTTTCGTCAGCAAGAATAACTTTTTGTATCCGCTCTCCTGGGTATAGTGCATACGTTAGATCGTTTTGCCTGAACTCCATCTGGTCGTTAAAAATGTTATATCGAAGGGGCACAGCTGTATAATGTTTACCCGAGGTGAAGACCTGCCCCTGGACGAACTGTTCGTTTAAAAAGGGCGATCCTTCAAATTCCTTCACACTATGATCGTATTCTTTGGTCATCTTGATCAGCATGTGATCTCTTACATCCATTCCGGTCTGCGATTGACTAAACACCGGGAAATTAACGGAGATAACAACAACGAGGTATAATAATTTTATTGGTTGCATGGCGGAAACGTTTTATGCAATTACGTAAAAGTACTTCAACTTACGGAATTTCGTTCTGCGCGCCGTTGTGCTGGACTAAAAAAAGGCTGTCCTCCATGGAAGACAGCCCTTGTTCATTTGAAAATATCGACTAGCTACCACATGCCTCGCATGCGTCGGGATTATCGAGTGAGCAGGTCATATCTGCTCGTTTCTGATCATAATCCCCTTCCGATTGCGCGTACGGAATAGCTTGCTGATTTTCCGCAACAGCGTATGCGACTGCTGGGTCGGCAACACCTTCTGTAACTGCAGGTGCTGGAACGGCAGCAGCAGGTTGTGCGACAGCAGATTTATCAAGCGTGAATTTAATAGCGTCAGCAGCTGCCGTTGAGCGCAGGTAGTACATGCCGGTTTTCAATCCTTTTTTCCAGGCATAGAAATGCATGGAGGTTAACTTTCCGAAGTTCGGATTCGTAAGGTGGATGTTCAAACTCTGTGACTGGCAGATGTAGGCTCCACGGTCAGCAGACATGTCGATGATGGACTTCTGCGAAATTTCCCAAACAGTTCTATAAATGTCTTTGATGTTCTGAGGAATTTCCGGGATCGACTGGATTGAACCATTAGATGCGATTAATTTCTGACGCATTGTTTCGCTCCACAGCCCAAGATTCATCAGGTCTTTCATCAAATGCTTGTTGGCAATGATAAATTCGCCAGACAAAGTTCTGCGCGTATAGATGTTGGAAGTGTATGGCTCAAAACACTCATTATTTCCAAGGATCTGGGAAGTTGATGCTGTAGGCATGGGCGCAAGCAACAGTGAATTCCGTACACCAAATTGTTTTACATCGCGCTTAAGTTGTTCCCAATTCCAACGTCCGCTCTTTGGCGTTACATTCCACATGTCAAATTGGAAAATTCCCTTTGAAACAGGTGAGCCTTTGAAGGTCTCATATGGTCCTTGAACTTTTGCCAGTTCCATAGAAGCTTCCATTGCCCCGAAGTAAATCGTTTCAAAGATGTCTTCATTCAACCTGCGTGCTTCGGGTGAGTCGAAAGGCATTCGCAGCATGATGAATGCGTCGGCCAATCCCTGGACGCCAAGTCCGATAGGCCGGTGCTTCATATTTGAATTTCTGGCTTCCGGGACGGGATAGTAATTGATGTCAATTACTTTGTTCAGGTTCCGGGTTGCAACCTTCGTGATCTCGTATAATTTTTGGTGATCAAATTTTCCGTCGGAGATAAACTTCGGTAATGCGATGGAAGCAAGGTTACAAACTGCCACCTCATCAGGAGAAGTATATTCAATTATTTCAGTGCAGAGATTGCTTGACTTGATCGTGCCCAGGTTCTTTTGATTCGATTTCCGGTTAGCTGCATCCTTATAAAGAATGTATGGCGTTCCCGTTTCGATTTGTGATTCGAGAATTTCAAACCACAGGTCTTGCGCTTTTACCTGGCGGCGGAATTTATTTTCGCGCTCATATTTTTCGTAGAGCCGCTCAAACTCTTCGCCGTAAACTTCAGCTAATCCTGGTGCTTCGTTCGGGCAAAACAGCGACCACATTTCATTATTTTCCACCCGCTTCATAAACAGGTCGGAAATCCAAAGCGCAAAGAAAAGATCCCTTGCTCTCAGCTCTTCCTTACCGTGATTCTTTTTCAGGTCGAGAAAATCAAAAATATCAGAATGCCATGGTTCGAGGTAGATTGCAAAACTTCCTTTCCGTTTTCCGCCGCCCTGATCAACATAACGGGCAGTCATATCAAAGTTTCTCAGCATAGGAACGATACCATTGGAAGTTCCACCTGTCCCTTTAATATAGGAACCTTTCGCGCGAACATTATGGATGCTAAGACCAATACCTCCTGCTGACTGAGAGATCTTGGCGCATTGTTTCAGTGTATCATAGATGCCATCGATGCTGTCATCTTTCATTGTTAAAAGGAAGCATGATGACAACTGTGGTTTAGGTGTTCCCGCATTAAATAGGGTTGGGGTTGCATGCGTAAACCATTTTTCTGACAACAGGTTGTATGTCTCAATAGCTGCAGAAATGTCGCTGCCATGTATCCCAACGGCTACACGCATTAACAAGTGCTGAGGACGTTCGACAACTTTATTGTCGATTTTCATCAGGTACGAACGTTCCAGGGTTTTGAATCCGAAATAGTCGTAGCTGAAATCGCGATCGTAGATAATTGCTTCATCAAGAGCAGCAGCATGCTCCTTTATGACTTTGTATGTTTCCTTGGAAATCAGTGGAGCGTTCTGTCCGTTCTTAGGATCTACATGCGTATACAGTCGTTTCATCGTATTAGAAAACGACTTGCTTGTTACTTTGTGAAGATTCGAAACTGCAATTCTCGCTGCGAGTTTAGCAAAATCGGGATGCTTCGTTGTAAGGGTTGCCGCTATTTCCGCAGCGAGGTTATCTAGCTCCTGCGTTGACACACCATCATAGAGGCCATTGATCACCTTCATGGCCACTTCTACAGGATTGACGAACTTTGGATCTAATCCATAACAGAGTTTTTCGATTCGGGCGGTGATTTTATCAAACTTAACACTTTCTCTGCGTCCGTCGCGTTTTAATACTAGCATCTTATCAATGAGGGTTGTTGTAAGAAAAGGTTAAAAAGTGATTGAATGTAATTAAAAATCTTCGTTCAGTGAAAATTTCTCCGTTGTTTCTTTCTCCATACTTTTCATCACGCCGGCCTTCTGATATTCCGCTACGCGTTTCTCAAAGAAGTTTGTTTTTCCACGCAATGAAATCATATCCATAAAGTCGAATGGATTAGTAGCGTTATAAATTTTCTTTCCGATAAGTTCATTCAATAAGCGATCGGCAACAAACTCAATATACTGTCTCATTTGAACAGCATTCATTCCAATTAAGTTTACCGGTAGTGCATCCGTTACAAATTCTTTTTCGATCTCCACTGCATCCTGAATGATGTCGATTACAGTTTGCTCAGGGAGTTTATTTACAACGTGACTAGTGTACAAGTGACAAGCGAAATCACAATGCAATCCTTCATCGCGTGAGATCAGTTCATTTGAAAAACTCAAGCCTGGCATTAGACCACGTTTCTTTAGCCAAAAGATGGAACAAAATGATCCTGAGAAAAATATACCTTCAACTGCAGCAAAGGCGATGAGACGTTCCTGGAAACTTCCCTGATTGATCCAACGCAGTGCCCACTCTGCTTTCTTCTTCACGCAGTCCATTGTTTCAATAGCATGAAACAGTTTATCCTTTTCCTTAGGATCCTTCACATAGGTATCGATCAGTAAAGAATAGGTTTCGGAATGGATATTTTCGATAGCTATCTGGAAACCGTAAAAGAATTTTGCTTCCGTATACTGGACTTCCGAAATGAAATGCTCCGCGAGATTCTCGTTTACTATTCCGTCGCTGGCGGCGAAAAAGGCTAGCACATGGGTGATGAAATGTCTCTCACCATCATTCAAGTTCATCCAATCACGCAAATCCTGACTTAAGTCGATTTCCTCGGCTGTCCAAAAGCTCGCTTCTGCTTGTTTATAGAACTTCCAAATGTCGTGTTGATGGATGGGAAATAGGACGAATCGATCCTTGTTCTCCTTCAGGATGGGTTCTTCATTTAATGCCTGGCTCATTAGCAGTTGTGTTTGAGTTTAACCAAAAATATTAAAGGGGTACCAGCCATGGCTGAAACCCTGAAATTCTCCTAATAAAATTTTGTTTGGTGATACGAAATGAAATATCCTATCCGTATCAAGTGTACAAATGAAGTGGAATGATTCTAAAAAACAAAACTGCGAAATCAGCGCAAATACAACGATTGTGGATAACTTGTTAATACTTTGTGGAAAGATAAGTTACTGTGAAATAGTGCCTTAATCCGGGCTCCTTATGCGTTTCTTTCAGACAAAAACGTCCCAAAAGAAATTCAAATTTTTTTTTGGGACGATTTAGGCATTTGACACAAGATATTTCACACTCCTTTACGATTTAAGGATTCTTTTTTTACCTTTGCAGTCCAATTTTCAAAAGTATGTACGCAATAGTAGAGATCGCAGGAAAGCAGTTCAAGGTTTCTAAAGACCAATACATTTATGCCCCTAGAATCGAGGGTGATGCAGGAGCTGCTGTGACCTTTGACAAAGTCCTTCTGGTTGACAATGGCAGCACTGTGGATATAGGAGCTCCACTCTTGTCAGGTGTTAGCGTTTCAGGAAAGATCCTTGAGCATGTAAAAGGCGACAAAGTGATTGTTTTTAAGAAAAAACGCAGAAAAGGCTACGCTGTTAAGAATGGCCATCGCCAGCATTTCACTAAAGTACAAATCGAAAACATCGGTTAATTTTTATAACAAAGATATTTTTCAACCATGGCACATAAAAAGGGGGAAGGTAAAGTAAAGAACGGCCGCGAATCGGAAAGCAAACGATTAGGAATTAAAGTTTACGGTGGACAAAAGGTTGTTGCCGGAAATATTATCGTTCGTCAACGCGGAACAAAACACCATCCAGGTAAGAATGTAGGTATGGGCAAAGACCATACTTTGTTTGCGCTTACCAACGGGATTGTAGTTTTCAAAAGAAGGAGAGAAGACAAATCATTTGTTTCTGTAGAACCAGTAGCAGAAGCATAAGCGGATAAAGCATTCAGCAAAAGCCGCCTCACCTCTGAGGCGGCTTTTTTTATGAACAATTGGAAACATAGTTCCTTTTTTAACTTTAGACATGCAAAACAAACTCCTTCTTCAGGCTGCTAAAGGCGAATCAACACAGCGAACTCCCGTCTGGCTTATGCGCCAGGCAGGCCGAATCCTGCCGGAATATCGCAAGGTCCGTGAAGCTGCGAAAGATTTTAAGACGCTGGTAAAAACTCCGGAATTGGCCGCCGAGGTAACTCTTCAACCTGTACGCATCCTCCAGGTTGATGCCGCCATCATCTTCTCCGACATCCTGGTCATTCCAGAAGCGATGGGCCTTAACTATGAGATGGAGGAAAAAAAAGGTCCGATATTTCCAAAAACCGTCAGCACGCCAGAGGACCTGAGGGGCCTACATGTCGCGGAAGCAGGTGAGCTGCAATATGTTTTCGATGCCATCAAACTATCAAAAAGGGAACTCAACGGTACGGTGCCACTGATCGGTTTTGCGGGCGCACCTTGGACGATATTTTCGTACATGGTCGAAGGGAAAGGTAGCAAAACCTTCAGCGAGGCTAAGAAAATGCTTTACACACAGCCAACTTTTTCCCATCAATTACTTGATATGATCACCGACAGCACCATTCAATATTTGAAAGGACAAATTGCTGCCGGGGCTGATATCGTCCAGATTTTTGATTCATGGGCAGGAATTCTGGGTCCAGAGCAATACCAGGAATTTGGACTTAGATACATCTCAAAAATCTGTGACGCAATAGAGGACGCACCAAAGATTGTCTTCGCCAAGGGTGCCTTCTTTTCAAGAGCTGAACTAAATGACGTGAATTGTGATGTCGTTGGGCTCGACTGGAATATGGGCATAGAAGAATCCAGGAAGTTAATGCCCAACAAAGCACTCCAGGGTAACTTGGATCCCTGTGCACTCTATGGCTCAATCAATGATGTGAAGAAAGAGACGAAGAAGATGCTTGATGCTTTCGGGCACCATCGCCACATTGCTAATCTCGGTCACGGCTTATATCCCGATATCGAAGTTGATAAGGTAAAGTGCTTTATCGATACGGTAAAAGAATATTCCGCAGCGAAGGCCGTAGTTCATTAACCTTAATTCTGCAGCATCCGCAGCAGTGTCGACAGCCTGCCCTTCAGATTTCTTCTATCGATAATAAAATCGAGGAATCCGTGTTCCAGGACGAATTCTGCACTTTGAAAGCCTTTTGGAAGATCCTTTCCGATAGTTTCGCGGATTACACGCGGCCCGGCAAAGCCAATGAGCGCATTGGGCTCAGCAATGTTAAAATCCCCCAGCATTGCATAAGAAGCCGTGACACCCCCTGTAGTTGGGTCAGTGAGAAGAGAAATATATGGCACCTTTGCCTGATCCATCTGCGCAATTTTGGCGGCTGTCTTGGCCATCTGCATTAGCGATAAGCCTGCCTCCATCATACGCGCTCCGCCCGACCTTGAAATCATAAGAAAAGGTACCTTATTCTTGATGCTATAATCCATCGCCCGGGCAATCTTTTCGCCCACAACAGAACCCATGGAGCCTCCAATAAAGCTGAAGTCCATGCAGGCAATGGTTATTTCGAGTCCATTCAATTTGCCATAGGCTGTCCGGACGGCGTCTTTTAGCTGGGATTTTTCCTGGGTTTCCTTTATCCGCTTGGGATAAGGTTTCGTGTCTTTGAACTTCAGCGGATCCGCAGATTCCATGTTGGCATCCAACTCCGTGAACTTGTTGTCGTCAAATAGTATTTCGAAATATTCTTCTGATCCTATCCTAACATGGTAGCTTTCATCCGGAACAACGTAGGCGTTGTTCTTCAATTCGCGCGTATGAATGATCTTCCCGGCTGGTGACTTAAACCACAGTCCATCCGGAACTTCACGTTTGGATTCCGTTGGTGTTAATATTCCCTTATCGCTTCTTTTAAACCAGGACATACTTAAAGCCTTTTATACTATACCTCATTAAAATTTCTTCTCTTGATAATCAAGCTAAGCTGACCGACTTATCAAGATAAACATCCTGAATAGCGTTCAATATTTCGATTCCATCCTTCATCGGGCGTTGGAAAGACTTTCGTCCTGAAATTAGCCCCATTCCACCCGCGCGCTTGTTGATGACAGCGGTCCGCACAGCGTCTCCCAGGTCGCTCGCACCCTTCGACTCTCCTCCTGAGCTGATCAAGCCAGCGCGCCCCATATAGCAATTTGCTACCTGGTATCTGCAAAGATCGATCGGGTGGTCGGAGGTAAGCTCGGTGTAGATTCGCTCATCGAGTTTGCCATAGCTACTGCCTCCAGTATTCAATGCTTTATATCCACCATTGTTCTCTGCAAGCTTTTGCTTGATGATATCAGCTTGAATAGTTACGCCTAGATGGTTTGCCTGTCCGGTGAGGTCAGCTGAACTGTGGTAATCAATGCCTTCTTTTTTAAAAGCATTGTTTCGGGTATAGCACCACAAGATGGTAGCCATGCCCAACTCATGCGCCTCTTCAAATGCACGTGAAACTTCAATGATTTGTCGGGTAGACTGATCAGAACCAAAATAGATGGTCGCTCCCACCGCTATAGCTCCAAGGTTCCAGGCATCTTTTACGGAACCGAACATGATTTGATCGTGCTTATTAGGGTAACTCAGCAGTTCGTTATGATTGATCTTTACAATGAAAGGAATCTTGTGAGCATATTTCCGGGATGTCATCGCCAGCACACCAAAGGTAGTAGCAACCGCATTGCAACCACCTTCAATAGCAAGCTTAACAATATTTTCAGGATCAAAGTAAGCTGGATTCTTCGCGAAGGATGCACCCGCGCTATGTTCAATTCCCTGGTCAATAGGGAGAATCGACACAAAACCTGTATTGGCTAATCTGCCTGTTCCAAATAAAGTCTGCAGGCTACGCAGCACCTGGGTACTGCGATTGGTTTGAGCAAAAACACGGTCGACGAAATCAGGGCCAGGTGTGTGAAGTTGATCTTTCAGGATTGTTTTGCTCTGATGATTGAGCAGGTAATCAGCATCTTTCCCTAAAAGCTCATTAATATTTTTTCCCATTGTACCCCCAGGAAATTTAAAATGACGACAAAGTTATTAATTATTCAGTAGGAAGCTAACGGGCATTTGGCATTGATAATCGATCACAGTTTGCAGCCCTTAAGTGGGCCGTAAAATCAAAAAGCCATTCCAGGAAGAATGGCTTTTTTGCGATCTATAATAGAACCTTAAACTTTTTCTCTGATACGAGCCGCTTTACCTTGTCTTCCTTTCAGATAGTAAAGTTTTGCGCGGCGTACTTTACCAACCTTAATCAAGTCGATCTTGTCAATAGTGGGCGAAACAAGAGGGAAGATCCGCTCTACGCCAACGCCATTTGATATTTTTCGAACTGTGAAGCTTTCTCCGTTGGTACCTCGGCTCTTGCGTTGAATTACAGTTCCCTGGAACTGCTGGATCCGCTCCTTATTTCCTTCTTTAATCTTTACGTGAACGTTGATTGTATCCCCAGGCTTGAAGTCAGGAAATTTCTCCCGAACCTTCGTGTATTCCTGCTCAACTAATTTAATCAGATCGGCCATGACTCGATGGTTTTGAAAATTGGACTGCAAAGGTATGGAAAGAATTGAATTTTTCAATGAATTCCGTGGGATTGAAAAACAACCTATTCAAGCAGCTCCGGACGCCTGTTTTTAGTCCGTTCCAAGGCCTTTTCATGCTTCCATTCCTCAATTTTCGCCTGATGACCTGAAAGCAGCACCGGTGGAACTTCCCACCCTTTGTAAGTTGCGGGTCGGGTATACACAGGAGGAGCGATCAAATTATCCTGGAATGAATCGGTCAAAGCTGAAGTTTCATCCGAAAGAACTCCCGGCAAAAGCCGTATGACGGCGTCTGCAACCACTGCAGCTGCCAGTTCTCCACCCGATAATACGTAATCACCGATACTGATTTCGCGGGTAACAAGGTGTTGGCGAACCCTTTCATCTACGCCTTTGTAGTGGCCACATAGTAACACAAGGTTTTGCTTCAGACTGAGTTCATTTGCTACGGATTGTGTTAACTGGACCCCGTCGGGACTCATATATATAATGTCATCGTACTTTCTTTTCGACTTTAGATCCTCCAGACAACGATCAATGGGTTCGATCATTAATACCATACCCGCGCCGCCGCCAAAAGCGTAATCGTCAACCGATTTGTGCTTATCGGTTGAATAGGTCCTCAGATCTATGATGTCAACAGTTACCAATCCTTTATGCTGTGCTCTTTTCAAAATCGAGTCCGAAAAGGGGCTTTCGATAAGTTTTGGCAAACAGGTTACGATGTCTATGTGCATCCTTTGTTGATAAAAAAATTGATTAAATTTAGAAACTACATCCAAATCAATGTCAATTAAGTTTCCGTTATCTGTATTCTTCTTTCTTTTCGTTGCTGAATGCATTGCACAAACCGGAACAATCAAGGGAGTAGTCATCAACAATAAAACGCGTGAACGCCTTCCGTTCGCGGTGGTTTATATCAATTACACTACCATAGGAGTCACCGCAAACAGCAGCGGCGAATTTATTCTGCGAAATGTGCCTGTGGGCCAGCAAGATCTGGTAGCAACGTTCGTCGGGCACCACCCCCAGAAGCATAAGATCATTGTAAAAGATTCAGCAGAGATCTCCATCACCATAGGCCTTGAATCAAAAGAACTAAAGGAAGTGAAGATTCAGGCAAAAAGGGATAAGAATTGGGACCGGCAATATGAAAAATTCAAGCGCCTGTTCCTTGGCAATAGCGTACATGCCGCCCGTTGTGAAATTTTGAATCCCTGGGTATTGGATTTCGATTGGAACGACAAAGGTTTTTTTACCGCGCGGGCCTCAGACGTCCTCGAGATCCAGAATCTTAGTCTAGGCTACAAGCTCTACTACCAAATGATAAACTTTAAGGTCGGAAGCAAAGAATATTTAATCGCTGGTAATGTGAGATTTCAACCGATGGATCCGGGAGATTCGACAACTAGCAATACCTGGGCAAAAAATCGAGCGGAGGTTTACGCTGGATCGTCACGTCATCTTTTTCGGTCTATCGTCCACCGAACACTAAATGAAGAAGGGTTCGAACTGTACAAGGACGATACTGGTGCAGCAAACATTATCAGGATGGCAAATTTCCTCTCCAACATTGGTAAGGAGCTATCGGTGTATGGCATTGAAGACCTTCATTACGTTGAACTACGGCCAAATCAATTTCAGATAAAGTTTCCGGAGAGGCTGGAAATTCATTTTTTGCACAAACCTGATCGCCCGGATATTTATCGCAATGTTACCCATGCAGTAAGCTGGATCGAAACAAGTAAAGGAACACTAATGGTTAATCCTGATGGTGTGGTGCTCGATCCGGATCACTTGTTCTTATCGGGCAATATGAGCCAGGCGCGTATCGCCGAGTTGCTTCCATATAATTTTGTTCCACCGCCAACGAGAGTTTATGCGAAACGCGAAAAGATCCAGCCTGCAGAACCTATTAATGCGCTGCAATATTTGTTAGAGCGTCCTTACTTACATACCGACAAATCATATTATTATCCCAATGAAACCGTGTGGTTCAGGGGGCACATGAACTACGGAGCAAAGTCATACAGGGATTCGCTTAGCCAGGCGCTGTATGTCGATCTGGTGGATGCGTCTCAAAAAGTTGTGCTTACTAAGATTTTCGAAATCAATAACGGTAAGGCTATTGGAAATTTTGTTGTGCCACCATTCTTGCCAGCCGGCGATTATGTTCTGCGAGCTTACACTCGTTGGATGTTAAATTTCGATTCGTCGCTTGTTTTTGTCAAGCCTTTTAAGTTGCTAGAATATACTGAAGTAGCTAAGAGTATCACCCCTTATACTGGAGTAGACACAACATCTGACGTTTCAATTGAAACTGATAAGAGCTCATATGATACTCGGGAGAAAATTACCGTCAGAATAGGTGTGAAAGATTTTATCGATAATTTAGTTCCGGCTGAGTACTCAGTATCGGTGACTGATTTCAAGCAGGTGGTTTTCGCAACGAGTGAAAAAAATATCACACAAGATTTCCCTCTTCCGAAAATTGCATTGCCTGATTCGCTGGCTCCCGAGACCGCCCATCCGATCGAGCATGGCATTGGTTTTAGCGGGCGATTTGTCTCTAAGAAAGGTAAAGGGGAACAGGGACTGATCGCCGTTGCACGTGAAAACACCGCCCAGATGTTTACCATCACGACGGAAGAGAATGGCAACTTTGCATTTAGCAATCTGAAACTTTACGACACAGCGAGACTTACTGTCCTTGCTAAGACAATAACTGGTAGAGTAGGGAAATTGATTGTAGATTCAATTCGGTATACGCCAAGAGTCACAGTAGTCACTCCGTTGGACATTGAAGTTTATAAAGCAGAAAATCCATCACGGTATAATGCGTCAAACGACTCTCTGATTGCTCATATGCTTGATGAGGTTGTCATAAATGAATCGCGGATCCAAGAGCGTGGAAGCAGTACCTTTGGATTAGCGGATCAGGTGGTGACAGGCGCATGGCTCCGATCTCAAAACACGCAGGATGTAATGATGGCCATGCAAAGCAAAGTGCCGGGATTGCGGGTCGTCAATGGTTTTATCAAACTTGGTAATCAAAACTCATTTAGTAGCGACCAAAGTAGTAACGAGCCGCTCGTGCTGCTCGACGGGGTACCAGTAAATGCGTTTTCGGATGGGTTTAGCGAAAGTACAGCATCTATAATAAGTAACTTAAGTCCGCACGACATCGAACGAATTGAGGTACTGAAATACTCTAATTCTTCCGCGTATGGATCGCGAGGTGCGAACGGGGTGATCGTAATTACGACCCGAAAAAATACAGGCAACTATGAACGGTTTGGTGAAAGGGGCCGCTTTGTGGAGCTTAAGGTGCCAGGCTTTTCAGCTACTAAGAAATTTCGCGCTCCAGACTATTCAGTTGCCAACCCAAGCCACAAGTTGTCGGATTATCGCTCGACCCTTTATTGGAACCCATCCTTGACTACCAATTCTAATAACATTGCCGAATTCTCATTTTATGCGGCAGACTTGCAAACGCAGTATCGAATTGTAGTCGAGGGTATCACGGAAGATGGGCGTGTAGTTCACGCAGAAAAATTGATCACTGTGGCCGCTAATCAGTGACCCTTCTAAATATCTAGAAAGCCTTCAGGCAGTTCTACCTCAATTCTTCTTTTTGTCTTGTTAACAGATTTTATGAAGGGCCCATTGGTAGGTATAAGAACTTCTTTGTTCTGGTATTGAAGGGAGATCAATCGGTTTGGCCCTGCAGCTACGACGTCATCAACTTCTCCCAGTAGTCCTATTTGATAATCGACGACCTCAAATCCTTTCACTTCATCGTCATAAAATTTGCCACGTTGAAGTTTGGGTCGAAGGGATCTTGGGATATAGATAGATTGTTTTGAAATCTGTTGCGCTGCCTCAGGCGAATTTATGTCTTCTAATTTTAGGAATGTTTTCTTTCCCTGACCTGATACAGTCTCGATAAAATAGGGCACCAGACGGCTGTTTTGTTCCAGGAAAACTGAGTCGAGGGAGGAAATATCATTTGGTGCATCATCCTCAAGCACAACTGTTACTTCCCCCTTTAGCCCGTGGGGTTTCATTATCCAGCCGATCTTATAACATGATTCTATTTCCATAAATAAAAATGCCAATGCGACTGGCGCACTGGCATTCTGGTAAATGTCAAGAGATTAAGCTTGTGGTTCTTGAGATTCTGCCGCAGGAGCTTCAGCTTCTGCGGGTTGTTCTGCAGGTGCAGCTTCCTCTGCAACGATTGCTTTCTTGCGAATAGCTTCAGCACGTGCTTCCCTGATCTTGGATTCTGCTTCCTTCCTTGCCTTAGCAATGGCCTCTTTGTTTTGAGAGAGCTTGTCGCGGCTGGATTCAATTTTAGCAGCCTTAGCTTTCAGCCATTCCTGCAATTTCGAATCCGCTTGCTCCTGCGTGATGGCGCCTTTAATTACACCAATTTGCAAATGCTTCCTCAACATGATTCCGCGGTGCGAAAGAACCGCTTTAACGGTGTCGCTTGGTTGCGCACCATTCATGAGCCATTTAAACGCCTTGTCGTCGTTAAGCTCAATTGTGGCTGGAACTGTCAGCGGGTTGTAGGTTCCAATTTTTTCAATAAACCGCCCATCTCGTGGGGATCTGGCGTCGGCTACGACTACATCGTAAAGTGCCAGTTTCTTGCGGCCTCTGCGGGCCAATCTGATTTTAACCATTAATTTTAGGTTTTAATGTGGATCTCGTCCTTTTTAAGTCCGCAAAGATAATGGTTTTTTCGGCTGACCAAATTCTGAATGAAAAAAAGCCAGGAGCACTTCGAAACTAAAAACATCCAAAACGAATCAGAAACGGATATATTTGTGTACACGATTATCCAATTTTTTAAATCAATATAGCTTCTATAGCTTTATGTACTTTTTCAAACGAAATACATGGACAAATATTCATATATATCTAACGCTGAGATTGGCTACATAGATCAGCTCTACCAGGATTATAAGAAGGATCCCGGCTCAGTGGATGCCACCTGGCAAAAGTTTTTCGAAGGATATGATTTTTCGAGCAAGGCCAAAAATGGTCACACTGCCACTGCTGTCGATGAGTCTATCTCAATCAAGGAGACTCAGGTTCGAAACCTGATATTTACATACCGCTCGTTTGGGCACCTGACTTCAAAGACTAACCCTGTGAGGCCTCGGCGCAATCATAACGTTAATTTTGATCATAAGAGCGTAGGCCTGTCAGATGCCGACCTGGACACGGAATTTGACGTCGGTTCAGAAATCGGGATGGGTAGGGCAACTTTAAGAAAGATCATCGAAAAGTTGAAAGTCGTTTATCTCGGTCCCATTGGATTTGAATACAATTTCATTCGGAACGATGAAATCAGGCAATGGTTCCTACAGAAATGCGAGCATGAATATTTCGCATATAATCCTACCGTGGATGAGAAAAAGCGGATCCTGACCAAGCTCAACGAAGCTGTCGTTTTCGAAAACTTTCTTCATACAAAATTTTTAGGTCAGAAAAGATTCTCGCTGGAAGGAGGAGAAAATACCATCCCTGCGTTGCAAACTATTGTCAACAAAGCCGCTGAACTTGATGTAAAAGAAGTGGTCATTGGTATGGCTCACCGCGGTCGTCTGAACGTGCTCTCAAACATTCTAGGCAAGACCTACGAACAGATATTCACAGAATTCGAAGGTAACGTTAGTCCGGAGCAGACCATGGGAGATGGTGACGTAAAATATCACCTCGGTTATTCCAGCCATATCAATACACCTTCCGGGAAAAAGGTTTATTTGAAATTAACGCCGAATCCTTCACACCTCGAGGCAGTCGATCCGTTGGTGATCGGCTACACGCGTGGTCAAAGCGACGATGAATATAAAGGTGACCTGTCAAAGGCAATGGCGGTTCTGATCCACGGAGATGCGGCGCTTGCCGGCCAGGGGATTGTTTATGAAGTAGTGCAGATGTCTGAACTTCCTGGTTATACAACGGGAGGAACGATTCACTTTGTTATCAATAACCAGGTTGGTTTTACTACAGACTACGACGATGCGCGCAGCAGTATTTACTGTACTGACCTTGCTAAGATCGTTGATGCACCCGTACTCCACGTAAACGGCGACGATGCAGAAGCTGTATGCTTTGCGTCTAACCTTGCCGTTGAATATCGCCAAAAATTCAAGAAAGATATTTTTATCGATCTCTTGTGCTATCGCAGGCATGGCCACAATGAAGCTGACGAGCCTAAATTCACTCAGCCAAAACTTTATAACCTCATCGCCAAGCATGAAAATCCCAGGGAGATCTACGTCAAGAAGCTTATTGAGCGGGGAGATTTTGATGCAGCGTTAGCCGATGAAATGGACAAGAATTTTCGGAACCAGCTGCAGGACCGGTTGAACGAAGTAAAGCAGAAGCCTCTTCCATACAAACCTCAGAAAATGGAGTCGGAGTGGGAAGAGATGCGCTGGGCAACACCCGAGGATTTTGATAAGTCGCCCGAAACGGGTATAAAAGAAACGGTTGTTGAAAAGGTAGGGAAGGCTTTGACTTTTATCCCGGAAGGTTTTAAACCGCTAAAACAAATAGAGAAGCTATTAAAGGACAGGAACAATGCTTTCTTCGAGAGCAAGATGCTTGGATGGGCCGACGCTGAACTGTTAGCCTATGGATCTTTGCTGCTGGATAAGACTCCCGTCCGAATGTCAGGACAGGACGTAAAGCGCGGAACGTTCTCACATCGCCACGCCTATTTCTTCGATGCGAATACAAACGAACCATATTGCGGACTGAATAATATTGACAAGAACCAAACTCAATTCAATATCTATAATTCTTTGCTTTCGGAATTTGGTGTTCTTGGTTTTGAATACGGTTACGCAATGTCTTCGCCTAGCGCACTCGTTATCTGGGAGGCGCAGTTTGGCGACTTCGCGAACGGTGCGCAGGTAGTGATTGACCAGTTCATTTCAAGCGCTGAATCGAAGTGGCAGCGAATGAATGGTCTGGTGATGCTTCTACCCCATGGATACGAAGGGCAAGGTCCGGAACATTCGAGCTGTCGACCGGAGAGATTTTTACAGCAGTCAGCTGAATACAATATGATCGTTGCCAATCCGACTACTCCGGCGAACTTCTTCCATTTGTTGAGGAGGCAGGTAGCCTGGCCGTTCAGGAAGCCATGTGTTGTCTTCTCGCCTAAGTCGTTGCTGCGACATCCTGCTGTTATTTCCCCTTTGAAGGATTTTACTTCAGGATCATTCAAAGAAGTCATAGACGATCCTGTGGTATCATCCAAAGATGTCAAGAAAGTCATACTTTGTTCCGGAAAAATTTACTACGACCTGCAGGAATATCAGCAAAAAAAGAAAATCAAGGATACTGCGATTCTCCGTCTGGAGCAGTTGCATCCATTTCCTGAAAAGCAGTTGAAGGCCGTGTTGAAAAAATATAAGGACGCAAAGCTTCTGTGGGTGCAGGAAGAACCTTCCAATATGGGTTGCTTAAGTTATATACTGCGCATGATGCCTAAGTATAATCTCGAATTTATTTCTCGCAAGGCCAGCGCTTCGCCCGCAACCGGGTATCTAAAAGTTCATAAGATTGAGCAAGACAAAATCATCAATAAAGCGTTTGGAATGTAGGGCCTTTGAAATTTACACCTGTAAAAAAATAACTGATGGCAATTCAAATAAAAGTACCCGCTGTAGGAGAGTCAATTTCTGAAGTCACCATTTCCAATTGGTTGAAAAAGGACGGTGATGTTGTGAAACTAGACGAAGTCATAGCTGAATTGGAGTCCGACAAGGCAACGTTCGAACTACCCGCGCAAAGCGCAGGTGTGCTAAAGATATTAAAGCAGGCAGGAGAAACTGTTCCTGTAGGCGAGGTGATCTGCGAGATTGAGCCTTCCTCCCAGGCTGCGCCAGCTCCCGAAGCGGCGCCAGCAAAGCCTGCTGCTTCCTCGGCACCTGCAAAATCAGAGTCAAAAGCGTCTGGTGGGGTAAAAGAAATGAAAGTACCAGCCGTTGGAGAGTCCATTACTGAGGTGACCATTTCCACATGGCTTAAAAAAGACGGCGATCATGTGAAACTTGATGAAGTGATTGCTGAAGTTGAATCCGATAAGGCTACGTTCGAATTACCCGCCGAAGCGAGTGGTATTTTGCGCATCGTGGCAAAGGCTAACGAAACGTTGCCCATTGGAGGATTGATTTGCCGCATTGAAATTACAGAAGATGCTCCGGTCGAACAGGCACAGCCTAAGCAAGAACCTGTAGTTGCTGCCGGAGAAGGCGGTGCAGGAAAATCATATGCAGCAGGA
>JAEZBX010000134.1 GCA_023412765.1 Bacteroidota bacterium | reverse complement strand
CTATCGCAATTCCATATTCCCCCGTTGCGACCGATGAAACCGCGCCACCCCCCATTCCAATTCGATAATTGTCACCACCAAGCAGCACGATGCGGTCGCCTGGCTTCAAATGTTCCTTTTGAGAATGCTTTTCATTACCAAAGCCGATACCACCTGCTAGCATGATCACTTTGTCGAATCCAAACTTCTTATCAGCCTCGAAATGTTCGAATGTTAGAACGCTGCCGCATATCAGTGGTTGACCAAACTTATTTCCGAAATCCGAAGCTCCGTCTGATGCCTTGATGAGAATTTCCGCTGGTGTCTGGTAAAGCCATTTTCTTTCTTTAAATTTTTTTTCCCAGGTCCGATCACCATCCAGTCGGGGATACGATGTCATGTAGACCGCTGTTCCTGCCAGGGGCAGGGAGCCCTTTCCACCTGCGAGGCGGTCGCGGATTTCTCCCCCGGAACCGGTAGCCGCGCCGTTAAATGGTTCTACTGTTGTGGGAAAATTGTGTGTCTCCGCTTTAACGGAGATAACGGTATCGATATCGCGAACCTCAAAAAAGTCGGCTATGTCCTGCCTTGCAGGTGCAAACTGCTCTACAGTTGGACCTTTGATAAAGGCAACATTGTCCTTGTAAGCTGAAACCAGAAGATTTGGATTTTCTTTAGATGTCTTTTTGATCAATTGGAACAGCGTTTGTTTTTTTTCATCGCCGTCTATGATAAAAGTGCCGTTGAAAATCTTGTGGCGACAATGCTCGGAGTTAACCTGTGAAAAGCCAAACACCTCGCTATCCGTCAGTTTTCGTCCCAGTTGTGAACTTACACTTTCCAGGTACGATATTTCATCCTCACTGAGAGCGAGGCCGTGCAGGTTGCTGTAAGCACGAATGTCGTCGACTTCAATAATGGGTTCTGGCACATGAAGTATGGTGAACAATTCCTGGTCAAGCGAATTGTACAACACTTCCAGCATTCTATCGTATTTCACGGCAGCAGAACTCACAATCTTAAATTCCTCAATGCGCTGTATCCCTGCAATTCCCATGGTCTGGGTAATTTCAACAGCGTTAGTACTCCAGGGAGTGATCATCTCCTTGCGCGGTCCGATGAAGTTGCCATTCAGCACTTTTTCGCTCAGTGGTTGTGCACCAGAAAAAAGCCAGGTAAGCTTTTCTACGTCAGAATTTTGTAATGGATGATCTGAACCAACAGCGTAGAGCTTGTCGGCTTTCGAGCGAAAAAATTGAATCATGGATGAAGTAAATTGAGCGGCAAAAATACGAGCATTTCACAAGGATTCGGAGATAAATTTGCAAATAATAAAAGCTGTCCGAATACGATTGCAATTTTCCTTTTTCTAATTATCAACAGTATCTTTTTGAAAGTATGACCCACTTGCTGCTACAAGCCCGGTATGACCAACTTCAGGCGTCTCAAAAACATATCGATCTACCTTTCGAAGAATGCGTTCCATGCTTTTCGGTTTTATCACCTGGTCGTATTGACCCACCACGATGGTGAGTGAAATATTATGACGATTGATCAGTGCAGCGATCTTGTCAAGATCAAACTTCAAATGACGAAAAACAACCCAGGAATAATAAACACGAGCTCGCTTTTCAACGGTGCTCATCTGGTACTCTGCAAATTTCAACACACCTTTTTTTACCAAACCCCACCGATAAAAGGTCCGGGCAAGCGCTTGGAATCGTTCCGGATGATCGATCATACTTTTAAAAATTTTTCGAAACATCAGCGGATATGTTGCCAGGTTATACCAGAAACTTGTTTTTATCCCGTCAGGCGCAAGTAATATGACAGCCCTTGTTCTGTGTGGAAATGATTCAAGCGTTGCAAGGGCAAATTTTCCACCAAGACTATATCCGGCTACAGTAAAATGATCAATCAAGTGTCGTTTGAAAAATTCTTCCAGCGTTTCTTTCCAGTGGTCTTTTTCCAGCGGATCTTCATTATGGCCCCAACGACTTTCTCCATGAAAGTACAAGTCGAATACATAGGCAGTATATTGCGGCGAAATGACTTTTGATAATGGAAAAAAACTGTTGTTGTCCTGCCCAAAACCATGGAACAAAAGCAGGCTCCGGGGTCCATTACCAATCGTCGTATAATGAAGCGTTGAATTCTTAAAATTGAGAAACCTTGAAGGCATGGGTAATATTCGGGAAAAATCCACTTTATACAGTGAGTGGCGCACGAACTTTTTGTAACACAGCAGGATTTAAACGTGAGCTTAGTTGTTTGTAAATTCACGAGCATAATGAAGTTTTCTGGAAAATTGTGACATGATAAAGATCAAGGAGTGAATGCTGACCTGAACCTATTAGCAGACATTGATCAGCAGGTATTGTCGTCGATGTTTGAATTGTCAACGGAGATTACCTGGGTAGTACATGGTAACGACTACCTCTGTTTTGGATCACCGGAACAGAAATCGAAGTTCGATATTCCTGAAACTCTTAGCACAGATTTTTGGGGCGCTAACATTCATCCTGATGACAGGGAAAAAGTACTAACAGACTTCAGCGAGGCGCTCAAGAATCGTAAGACCACGTTCTTTCAGCATGAATACCGGTTTAAGGGACGCAGTGGAGTTTATTATCATGTACTCGACAAAGTAAAATTTCTGCGCAATCGTGCGGGAGAAGCAATCAGTGTGATCAGCGTGTGGAATGATATTTCTGAAATCGTCCAAAAACAGGAAAAGCTTGATGATACGCATAGCGCAATGGAGATTGATCGCTCGCGGTTCAAGCTCATTTCCGAAATGTCAAATGCTGCAATGTGGGAACAAGACTTTGCAACGGGAATGATTAACTGGTTTGCCGGAAGCAATGCGCTGGAAGAGTTTGGCCTAAGACAAAACTATTCTCACGAAGATTGGAAGGCATCGATCCACCCAGAAGATAGGGAGAGGGTTGTGCGCTATTTTGATTACATAGTTACGTCTGGCGCCCGCAGATTCGTCGATGTATATAGGGTCCGAAAAGTCCAGGGCACTTACGCCTGGATGATGGATCAGGCAACCATCATTCGGGATGAAAAAGGACAGGCAATCCGGGCTTTGGGCGGTTGGTTGGATATCACACGAGAGCGAACTCGTGAGCAGGTCCTCGAAAAGGCGCTTCAATATCAGCGGAACCTGAATGAGCAACTTCTATTAAGTGAGGCAAATCTCAATTCTACAATCAACAACACGAGATTGTTGGTTTGGTCCGTCAATAAGGAGCATCGCTTAATTGCTTTCAACGATCCTGTAAAGAATTATCTGGAGGCTAACTATGGCTTGGTTTTGAAGGCTGGTGAGAAGATCGTCGGTGACGATATTACCGATCCGGACCTCATTGCCCTCCGCGACGTCTGGGCAAACCGTTATGACCGGGCATTAGCTGGCGAAGTCTTTAAGGAATCGCAACAGTCCAACGGAAAGTATCTTGATTTTTCTCTAAGCCCTATTATAGGAGTTAATGGAATAACTGGCGTCTCAGTATTTGCAGAAGATGTAACGGAACGAATTCGAAAGGAGGGAGAGCTGGCGCTTGCCAACAAGACCATTAGCGAGCTGAAACTTATGGCATTGCGTTCGGTCATGAATCCCCATTTTGTTTTCAATGCTCTGAACTCGATCCAATTCTTTATCTCAAAGAATGATAGGAGGAATGCAATAAATTACCTGTCGACATTTTCAAAGCTCATCCGCGGAATTCTCACCAATTCAGTCAGCAACAAAGTGAAGCTGGCGGAAGAAGTGGAACTTCTTACCCATTATGTAAATCTTGAACTTCTGCGCTTTGAAAATAAGTTCGATTTTAAACTGGATATTTCACCAGACCTCGACGTCGATAAAATTGAAATTCCGTCGCTGTTGATTCAGCCATACGTAGAAAACGCAATTGTTCACGGGTTGTACAATAAGCCCTCGAAGGGCACATTAAGAATAAGTGCACGCCTGGATGGAAATTTTGTACTCTTTGAAGTTGAGGACAATGGCGTTGGACGTCAACATGCGAAAAAATTGCGCAAACAAAATTTTCCTCAGCACAAGTCGATGGGCACTATTTTAACTGAAGAACGGTTAAAATTAGTCAACCTGGAGGAGAAGGCTTCCCTTGAAATAATTGACCTTTTTGATGGCGAAAATTCAAGCGGGACGTTAGTGAAGATTTGGGTAGCCATGTAAGAAATAATTGGTTTCTTAACAACTTGTAAGGCAGGCTTTATTTACGTTTGATTGTTGGAAAATTGACCCTATGTTGAAGGCGATAATTGTGGATGATGAATTAAAGGCTAGGGAAAACCTTCAGATCCTCTTGCAGGATTTTGTCAAAGGCGCCGAGGTGGTTGCTTTATGCCAAGATATAGATGAAGCTGTTGAGGCTGTAGACCTTCATTCACCCGATGTTGTTTTTCTTGACATACAACTGCAACGCGAAACGGGATTCGATCTTCTGACCAGATTTGATCAAATAGATTTTGAAGTGATTTTCACGACTGCTTATACAGAATACGCAATCAAAGCTTTCAAATTTTCGGCTATCGATTATTTGCTAAAGCCAATTGATATCGAGGAATTAAAACTGGCAGTGGGCAAGGTCGAAAAACGTGTGACTCATAACATGACAAGCCGCTTGACCCAACTGGTCCAGCACTTGAAAAACGGATCCGACTTCCGAATTGCATTGCCAACACTCGAAGGGTTGGTTTTCCTGAACGTTCAGGATATTTTGTACTGCGAAGCGGCCAGTAACTATACACAAATTTTTACAGCACAAGAGAAATATACGGTCAGCAAAACGCTGAAAGAATATGATGAGCTTTTATCTGATCATAATTTTTTCCGTATTCACAATTCCTACCTTATCAACATAAACTCGATAAAAAAATATGTAAAAGGAGATGGCGGGTATGTTGTTCTGAACAACAACATTTCATTGGACGTCTCAAAACGAAAGAAGGAAGCATTTTTAAACAGAATTGGCATTCGAAGCTCGAATTGACCATTGGTAAACACGGTCTACTTTTTAGCCTAAGTAGTTTTTAACCTGCGAACTCCGCATGGGATGCATATCTGGCGTTGTACTTTAGATAAAGACCAAATGAGTAAGAAAAAATTTAGAAGCGAGTGTATTAAGATTTACGTGAACAGTGCTGTCGGATCGGTTGCTGTTGAATGGTTTGCTCCATCATCACAGGAGGTCCGGGAAAATCTGACGAAGGGATTTTACAGTCAAAAGGAAAACGAGTTGATACGGTGGATAGGGATGTGGAACTGGAAAGTGAAACAGAACTAGTAAAGATTTGGTTGATTGATTTAAAGGTCCCTGGAATCCGGGGGCCTTTTTTTAATAGTTGAATTTGGTTCTCCATTCACTCATAAGGACAGCCGAATACTAATTTACAGCCGCCGCCTACTCATTCTATCTCAGCGAAATGATATTCAGCTACTATTTTTACTCTCGGATAGTAGAATTTCTTGCGATTTAGGTTAGGGTTTAGGTTTGCAAGAATTAATATAGGCCTGCTTGGTAGACGACCACAGGCCTTTATTTTTGCCCGTTCGATATTCATTATTCCTTGTTCGATATTCGATATTTATATAGTAATCAATTGAATATCGAATATCGAACAAGGAACACCGAATAACGAAGTGCGGACCCCCCGTTTGACTATTCAAAATTAGTTATTAGCACTCCCTGTTCTCCTTTATTATTGAATATCGAATATCGAACAAGGAACACCGAATATCGAAGTGCGGACCCCACTATTAACAATTAACTATTAACAATTAACGCTCCTCAGAACTCCACTTTATAGCTCAGCACCGGCAACAAAGGCAGTTGATACGCTGTTT
>JAEZBX010000117.1 GCA_023412765.1 Bacteroidota bacterium | reverse complement strand
TTCTTTATTGAGTGTTTGTACTTTTTCAATTGAACAAAACAACTCAAACGAAGCCAAATCAAAAAATGCTATCTTTTGATTAGTCGAAAACTATAATGCATCATTTCAAAATCATTGTTGGCACAAGAAAATGCAATCGATCCCTTTTGTCAGGTGTGTTTGTTTTCTCAATCAGGTGTGTTTGATTTCTCTAAATATTTTAAGGAAGAGTTCTCTATATTCTTTCAATTCTTCTTCCCGCTCATTCAACCACACAAAGCGCATTTCTACTTGTTTGATCAATGCATTAATGTTGATTGACCTGCATTGCAGTTAGCCACTCCTTGCAGAATAAACATGACCATCCTGAATTGTAATCAAAATCGGATCAAAAATCTCACGAACCAACTGGGGGGCTAGTACATGGCAGGGTTGCATTTCCTTTCTCCGGTTGACCGGTTACCTTCTTACCGGATAGCCTCATAGAAAATCTCCGCAGCCCGATCTTGCGATACTTCCAGGTGCCATTGATTTGCCGGCATTACCGCGATCACGGGTGCCCACTTGCAACGATCTGTACAGCCGGTTTTAATAACCTGAATCTGTTTCCGCAATCCCTGGCGTTTCACCTCAGCCTTCAATGACTTGTATATTTTTTTGCCGCCAGCCTTTTTACACTTGCTGCCGCAACAGGTATAAAGCACACATCGTGGGGTAGATTTCATTTGGCGAAGGTAGCATTGAAAGAGCGATTTCTTTGCATAAAAAAAGGCTGCCCTTCAATGAGCAGCCTTCTCGCGAAAATCTTTTTTTCTACTCGCCTTTCTTCAAATCATGAATCGCGCGGTCGATGTCGTATAAGGCATCTTTAGGATTGAGCTGGTCGAAAATTTCGATACACCTTCTCGCCTGTTGCTCCTCTTCGTATTGTTCATCAAGATACCATTGCAGGAACTTTGCAGTCTGGTAATCGCGGACTTTTTGACAATGCTCCGACATTTTATTGAAATTCTCTGTGATCATGATTTCCTGATTGAGCGCCATCACCAGGATCGCACGGAGGTCCGAAAACTTGCGTTCGACATCCGTTACTTCCGGAGATTCAGCCAGCGCCCCTGCGTGCGTTATGTAGTGAAAAATCTTCATCATATGCTCGCGCTCTTCTGCTGCCTGTTTTCTGAAGAATTCCCCGACTCCCCGGAGACCTTGTGCATAGCACCAGGCCGACATGCTCAGATAAAGCGCGGAAGAATGAGCCTCAACGGCCATCTGCTTGTTCAAGATGTCCAGGACGCTCTCCTGAAGAGAAGTTTTCTGACGAAGTATGGAAGTAGTATTCATTTTCAATGTGTTTAACTCAATACAATAATATCGTAATTGAACAAACTGTTCAAGGAATAGAGCCCAGCATCGTCAATTTGGAATAAGTCTATTCTGCGAATGCCGGAGTCATCGGCGGAAGGATAGCGCTTCGCAGCAATAAATCCTGAAGCTTCAATTCAAACATCATTTGACCGTAAACTCGCCTGAGGCGCGCAAAATCACACAGCGGTACATCGATAAAATTTCCACGTCCAGACAGGGGAACCCGAACGATATCGCATTCAGGGGAGACATTCGAAAGATATGCCTCAATATCTGTTCCCACCAGCGATGAAAACGTGAGCATGAATTCGCAGGTAGACTGTCTAATGGTTTCATCACCGACCTGAAGAAGGAAAAAATTGCCCGAATGGGCCAGGGAAATAGGAATTAACTTTGTTAGCTGATCTTGCACTGCGGTCATTGGTGCTACAAAAATAAGGTTGATATGGGGTGATGCAAGCATTCTTTAGAAAAATTCTAAATAATTTATCTCTCAAATAGGCAAGATTGGAGCCACTCCGAACGGGTGTTAGGATTCATGTTGAAGGTGAACCTATCCGACTACTTCCGTTGTCTGAATTGGGATTGTGGATAGACGGACTGGCCAGATTGTTAATTCCAGTTCAGGCATTTACTCATTCCTTAGCGAGTTCACGGGGTTTGAATGCGCAGCTCTCAATGCCTGCGTGCTTACAATCACCAATGCAAAGATTAGCGCGATAGCACCTGTCGCAGGGAATATCCACCAGGCAATATCTGTGCGTATAGTGTAACGTTGGAGATAGTTGTTCATCGCCCACCAGGACAAAGGTGACCAAATCACGAAGGCTATTATCACAAGCATCGAAAAATCTTTGGAGATCAGGTTCACGATGCTCGGCACTGACGCTCCAAGTACCTTGCGAATACCAATCTCTTTCGTCCGTTGCTCAGCGGTAAAGGCGGCAAGTCCAAATAGTCCGAGTCCGGTAATAACAATGGCCAGAATCGCGAATAGACTTGCAAGGCTGCTCGTCAGGTTAATGGTTGTGAATTTTTTCTGGAACTCTACATCTACGAAGGTATACTCGAATGGATATGCCGGACCATATTTCTTAAAGATATCTTCAACGGTTTTTAGGGAAGCCGGAAGGTCGTTGGTCTTTTTTAGTCTTATTGTGATTGAACCGCCCCAGTCATCAAGTACGGCGAACATCGGTTTCACTTCTTCGTAAGGCGATCCCATCAGCACGTCATCGTAAATGCCAATGAGCTTGCGTTTCTTTCCCCATAGATCTAACTCTGTTCCAATTGGATCTTTCAGTCCCATCAGTTTTAGGGCAGCTTTATTGATTGTGATGGCCATGCTGTCGGATTTAAAGTCTTCAGAAAAATCCCGGCCTTCGATCATTTTCACACCCATTGTCTTGGCCCAGTCATAGTCAGTCACGATGGTAGTAAAGATCACTTTCAGTTCTTCAGGCTTGCCGGGCCAGCCAACGAAATTATTTGAGTTGATATCTGTGATCGCGCTGTTGGCGCGGACCAGCGACTCGACCACACCCGATGATAAAAGTTCAAGTTTTATAGGTTTAATGTTGTCTCCATACGCTTTGTTGAGCGGAACTGTAATGAGATTTTCCTGCGAATATCCAATATCTCTACCCTTGGCAAGCTGAATCTGATTGTAGATAACAAACATGGAAATGATTAGAAATATGGAGAAGCCAAACTGTAAGGTGACGAGTATTTTCCTGGGGAGGCTTGCGCTCTTTCCAACCGTTGGCTTTCCTTTCAAGACCTTCACGGGCTGGAAACCCGACAGGTAGAAAGCAGGATAGCTTCCAGCGATAAATCCGATAACAAATATCGACCCCAGCGACAAGATCCAGAACTTCTCGCTGGTGTAGTCGATAAAAAGTTTCTTGTCGACAAGTGTATTGTAATATGGTAAGAGCAGTTGTGCGGCCAAGATCGCAATAGCAAACGAAATAAATGTAATAATCATCGACTCGCCGATGAATTGGAAGATGAGTTCGAATCGCCGTGAACCAACACTTTTTCGAATGCCGACTTCACGCGCTCTTCGTTCGCTTCTCGCAGTAGCGAGGTTCATGAAGTTGATACAAGCGATGACGATGATGAAAATTGCTATAATGGTGAAGAGTTGTACATAATCACTCATTCCACCCTGCTCAACACCGTTGTCAAAATTGGAATACAGCCTCCATCGTAAAAGCGGGTAAAGGAACATATCGTGTTTAATCTCCTTGTCTTCACCGTGCTTAGCGAGCATATCGCGAATACTGTTTTCAACTGCGGCTTCATTCTTTGCGTCGTTGAGTTCTACAAAGATCTGGAAAGAGTAGTTTCCCCAGTTGGTTGAATTGCGCCTAACCCACTCGTTGGTATTATACCAGTGTTTGTATGGCAAGAGAAAATCGAACTGAAAAGACGAGTTGACCGGTACGTCTTTTAGTATGCCCGCAACCTTCAGGTCGTGCTGATCGTCGACGCGGATGATCTTTCCCATGGCATCTTCATCTCCGAACAGTGCTTTTGCCGTAGATTCTGTAATAACGATGTTACTGGCGTCGTCAAGTACTTGTTCTGCATTACCAGCGATGAGCTGGAACTGGAACATTTCAAGAAATTCTTCCCCGACGTTGAACCCTTTTTTGTTCATACGTTTTTCTTCTGAGGAGGCGAGGAGGTGATCGCCACCCCAGTCGGTCACGGCGCACCGCACGATGTTGGCATCTGCAGGTTTCATCGCATCCTGCGTGGGTAACGGCAGAGAGTTCCATGTATTTATACGCCCATCGAAGTGAGCATTTACCCAAACCTGGTAAAGCCTGTCTGCTTTTGGATGAAATTTATCGAACGAGGTTTCGTCAGCCACCCAGAGAAGAATAAGGATTGAGCACGTAATACCGATGGCGAGGCCGGCGATGTTGATGAAGGAATAAAAGCCATTCTTGCGCAGGTTTCTAAACGTGACGATGAGGTAGTTTTTGAGCATAGCCGCGGCGGTTTGGTTAATAGGATACTCTTCTGTGAGAAAAGGTTACAGGAATTAGTAAGAATTGTAGAAAGGACTGAGTATTTGGGATAATGGTTGCATCTGGAGGTGGAAATATGATATGTCGACCTTCTTTGTCATGTTATGAAAAGTTTCTGGAGGAAAGGAATAAGGAATAAGGAATAAGGAATAGGGTACAAGGGTGCTCGCTTTGCGACCTCATCCTTATTCCTTACTCACTATTCCATATTCCTTTTTTCCCACAACACCGGCGCGCGCCTGCGGACTCAATCAACTTCCTTAAACTTCTCATCACCACACATCCTCACAATCTTCGGCATGAATGATCCGAGCACTTCAACTAGTTCTTTCTGAGAATTCATCACCTGATGTATGTCTTTGTAAGCCATCGGTGCTTCATCCAGCCCGGAACCGATCAGTTCGACACCAGCTTCTTTCAGAAATTTATTTACATGTCCAGGCAAAATAGTCTGCTTGGCTTTTGTTCTGGACATTGTTCTTCCCGCTCCATGTGAAGCAGAGTTTATTGATTCGACCAGGCCTTTACCACGGACAATAAAGCCGGGTGTCGCCATCGAGCCGGGAATAATTCCAAGTACACCTTTGCCGGCAGGGGTCGCACCTTTTCGATGAACGATCAACTCATTTCCATGCTCATCTTTTTCTCTCCACGCGAAGTTGTGGTGGTTCTCGATCATTGCGAGTGGTGTCTCGCGCAGACCGATTGCCATGCGTTCATGAATCTGATGATGACATGCTGATGCATAATCACCGGCAAGATTCATTGCGAGCCAGTATTCTTGTCCCTCTTCGCTGTCAAGGTCGAGCCATGCCAGGTGTTTTGCTTCCTGCGGAAGCTTGCATTTATCCATTGCAACCTTAGTATAATGACGCGCGATGTTTGCTCCCAGTCCACGGGAACCGGAATGAGAGAGCACAGCAACGTACTGCCCAGGCGCAAGATTGTATTCATTGATCGCATTTGATATTTCTACAATACCGAATTCAACAAAGTGATTACCTCCGCCTGAAGATCCAATCTGCTGCCATGCGCGATCTTTCATTTGGCGTACGATCGGGAGCTCGGAGAATTCTTGTCGTTCAAAAATCTCGTGATCCTTTGGCTTTTTGAAAGTCGCTTGTCCGAACTTGGTGTTATTAACAAGAAGCTTTTTAAAGTCTTCACTCTTTTGCTTCAGCCGTTCCGTTGGAATATCGTAGATCGTCATGCACATTCTGCAACCAATGTCGACACCGACGCCGTATGGAATGACTGCATTGTTAGTTGCCAGTACTCCGCCGATCGGGAGACCGTATCCCTGATGCGCATCAGGCATTAATGCGCCTGCTACAGTCACAGGCAATTTCATAGCTGTCTCCATTTGTAGGAGAGCACCTTCTTCTATTGCCTCTGCACCATAGATCTGGTAGGGTCTACCGTCAACATTAAGAGCAATCGTATCATCCGCCGGCTTCAATAATTCATTTGCAACTGGGGCGAGTAAGGAGTCATTGATAAATGATGAAGGATTGGTGAGAATTTGCTTCAATAAATCAAGCTTCTCGTCGAAGTTTAAATGTGCATATTGAGACTCGACTAGATCGAGTGCTAATCCAAGGGCTTTGCCTTCAACAAACCCGATGTTTTTTAAGTCTTTTCCTGTTAAGTTCATTTCTTTTTAATCAAATAGTTTCGCCAGCCAGCTGATCGATGTAACAGTTCCAACAATTAATACTACCGCACATACTGCAATGGCCAAAAAGCATCCAGCTCTAGCCATTATTGATTCTTTAGCCTGTGCTTGGTTTTGCTTGCCCTCCAGTATTTTGATTGAGAGCCAAACGTCCGAATCGTCCCAAAAACTATCGGGAATATCATACGTGTTATTTTTTTCAAGATGCTTTCGATCGATTGATTCAAGAAGATAGTTGCAGTATCCTAGAATCCCATTTCTATTTGCTTCAATATATAAGTCTTCGCTTTGTGCAATCTTTTTTATAGCGAAATACGAGTGTTGTTCATCACGCAGCGTTTTCAAAGCATTTTGAATTTCTTCTTGTGTCATTATCAAATATAAGGATGAGGGAAGTTTCCTCCCCTCATCGTTTACTTTTTTGGAACGAAGATATCCTTCAGTTGATCAACGATCTGGTTGCCACCTGACAACGAAATGCTGTTGATCTTGTCTGCGATCTTCTCCACATACTCCATTTCCTTCAACTTGAAGAGCATG
>JAEZBX010000020.1 GCA_023412765.1 Bacteroidota bacterium | reverse complement strand
TTAAACTTTAAACTTTAAACTTCAAACCTTAAACTATTCTACGTAAAGCACCAACCCCTTCAAATACTCTCCCTCCGGATGGAAGATAGACACAGGATGATCTGGTGCCTGTGATAAATGATGTAATACCTTGATGTTTCGTCCTGCCTGGATTGCCGCTGACACGACTGTATCATAAAAGAGTTGTTTGTCAACTACCTGCGAGCAGGAAAAAGTAAAAATGATTCCTCCCGACCTGATGACTTTCATGGCTTGTGTATTGAGCCGCTGATATCCTTTTATTGCCTGATGCCGGGCATCGCGATGTTTTGCAAACGCTGGGGGATCAAGTATGATCAAATCAAACTTATCACTCTTGCCTTTTAGAAAGTCAAAGACGTCTTCAGCATAACAGGGATTTTGTAGCAGATCAAATCCATTCACTTCGATGTTACTGCGCGTTAGTTCAATTGCCCGCTCGGAACTGTCGACAGAATACACTGACGCTGCATTTGCTGCTAGCGCGTAAACAGTGAAACCACCAGAATAGCAGAAGGTGTTAAGCACATTCTTCCCAGCAGAATAATGTGCTAGTAATTTTCGATTGTCGCGCTGATCCAAAAAGAATCCAGTTTTCTGACCTTCCTCCCAATCAACAAAGAATTTGTTTCCGTTTTCAATTACAAGGTGAGGCACGGCACTCATTCCATACAGGTATTCATCGGGAAAGTTATCGCGCTCTCGTCCTGGTAGACTCGCCTGACTTTTATAATACACTGATTTCAATTCACCGTCAAACACCTTAACAAGCGCTTCGGCAATCTTGTGGCGATCAACATGCATTCCCATTGAATGAGCCTGAACAATAGCTATACCGTTGTAGTAGTCGACAACTAGTCCAGGTAGTCCGTCTCCTTCGCCATGCACCAGCCGAAAGCAATTAGTTTTCTCTGATGGAAGGCCCGCGTTTCTCCTTAGCTCCATCGCTTTATTCAGCCTGGTTGTCCAGAAGTCTTCATTCGGAACACCATCAAATGAAAGAATTCTCACTGTGATGCTTCCTTTTTGGTAGTGGCCTGATCCGAGGTATTCATTCTTTGAACTAAGAACTGAAACCCAACATCCGTCGGTTAACTGTCCCTCCGTGGAATGGATGGCGCCCGAAAATACCCATGGATGAAAACGCTGAATCGAATATTCTTTACCTTTTTTAAGTATGATTTTTCCCTGCATGTAGATTATAATCAACAGGCAAAAGTATCAAAAAATGGGGGTGAGGTTCTGTTTATGAATGGCGTGAAAGGGAAAACCAGATTATACTCCCTATAAACAGCAAGATCCAGACGATTAGCAATACACGTAGTCTGCGGAGCGTTCGCCTCGCAGGATCATTTTCAGGCTCAGGATCAGATGAATATCGTTCGTCCATCTACTACCGAATACGTGACGGACACTTTCAAGGTCAATAAAGTTGTGGCCGAAGAGTCAAAAAATGCGGCCTCAGGGTACAAATACCGAAGTAAGGGTTAGGAAAATTGTACAGAAGTAAGCTGCAGAATTGCCGGTCAAAATCTTTTTTTTGCAATGGTATATTTATCAGGAACCTAAATCCGAAAGTTTTCGTAATTAGGATTGTGAAAAGCAATGCACGACAATTTTGATTGTTACGCTGACAAAATTTCGTGATCAATCGATCTGCGCGGTTTTTGCTTTCTGATGTTTAACCGAATTCTGTTAATTAATTTCAAATACACTATGAAAAGATTCGCAACATTTTTTCTGGCAGCGGTACTAGGGAGCGCAAGTACCATTGCTACATACCAATGGATCGAAAAAGACAAGGATGAGCCTGTGACAATTGAGCATTTGACGGGAGTCCCTGCTTCTAAAGTAGCATATAAAGTTGATGAGAACGGGGACGTCGTGCCGCTTGATTTCACTACCGCGGCAGAAAAAGTGATGCCTGCAGTGGTGCACATCCGTTCGACCCAACAAGCAGAACGCCGCGATGATCGCACCCAGTACATGGATCCATTCAGAGATTTCTTTGGACCTCGCGGACCTCAGGGACCAAGCCAAAGCTCAGGTTCAGGAGTGATCATAAATCCAGATGGATACATCGTAACAAATAATCACGTTGTGCAGGATGCCGATGTTGTGGAGGTTACGTTATACGATAATAGAAATTACAAGGCCGATGTTATCGGTATAGATCCTGACACGGACATTGCTGTGATCAAAATTCAGCAGAAGGGACTTCCCTATTTATCTTTTGTGGATTCCGATAAAGCCAAGATTGGTGAATGGGTGCTGGCAGTTGGCAACCCTTTCAATTTGAATTCAACCGTGACTGCGGGAATCATTAGTGCAAAAGGTAGAAACATCAACATCTTAAACCGAAATACTGAAAACGGAAGCACCGCTATCGAAAGCTTTATTCAGACCGATGCGGCAATCAACCCTGGTAATAGTGGTGGAGCTCTCGTAGAACTTAATGGTGGATTGCTTGGAATAAATACAGCGATAGCCAGCCCTACCGGCGCATATTCAGGCTACGGATTTGCTGTGCCTTCTAACATTGTCAGCAAGGTTGTGGAAGACATTGTGAAGTTTGGAGTAGTACAACGCGGTTGGCTGGGAGTAACCATAGGAAGCGTGAACAGTCAGTTGGCAAAGGAATACAGCCTCGAGGTTAGTGAAGGTGCTTACATCTCCGGTTTTGCAGCTAACAGTTCAGCAAAAGACGCTGGTATCAAAGAAGGGGACGTAGTCGTAAAGATCGATGAGACACCAATTCGCACAAGCGCTGGACTCATAGAATACATTGGACGCCACCGCCCGGGTGACAAAGTTAACATGCTAATCAACCGTAAGGGTAAAGAACTTGTAATTCCTGTAGAGCTGAAAAGCCGCGATGGTAAGACCGGCCCTATAAAACCAGAGGAACGCAACGCAGTGGCTAGCCTCGGACTGGTTCTTGAAGACGTTGATTCAAAAGTTTTGAGCAGGTTAGAACTGAAGAGCGGCGTTCGTGTTAAAGAACTTGGCAATGGTCGCCTGTCAAAATACACCGACATCCGCGAAGGTTTTATTATCACAAAGATCAACGACGTTGAAGTGAAATCAGTTAAGGACGTAAACACCATACTGGAAAAGAAAAAAGAAGGCGAAATGGTAATTCTTTCGGGAACATATGAAGATTTCCCAAGGGAATTTAACTACGCGTTTAGAATGTAAATGCACAATTTAATTTATGAGAAGACTATTTAGAAAGGGCGAACGTGTTCGCAGCAAGATTGACGGGAAAGTGATGGAAGTCTTGAAGTACATCAAAAACAATTTTGTAGAAGTTAAATGGTTCGATTTGGAGGCTAAGGAAATTCGGACCAACAAGATTAAAGAGGACGAGCTTTCAAGAGCCGCCTGATAAGTTTAAGGTTATCCTGATTCAGGATAACCTTATTTTCCTCCTCAAGATATGCTAAATTTGCAGTTTAGCCAGATAAGAGACTGTTATCAAAAAATTCGAAATTCCAGCCTACTACCGGTCGTCGTTGACCGGAAAGATTAAAGAATACAGAAGGTCGAAAGACTTGCGCAAGCAGGATTTTACTCCTACTGAACTCGACTTTGGTCCTGTCCGATTCTACATTGCCCGACACTTTGGATTTTGTTATGGCGTCGAAAATGCCATAGAAATCAGTTATAAGGCTCTGGAGGAAAATCCGGATCGGCGCGTTTTCCTGCTAAGCCAGATGATCCACAACCAGGAAGTGAACAACGACCTGTTAAGCAGAGGGATAAAATTTATAATGGATACTGACGGTCGGCAATACATTCCATGGTCTGATCTCCGGCCTGACGATGTCGTGATCATCCCCGCGTTTGGAACTACTGTGGAAATAGAAAAGCTTTTGCTCGATAAGGGTATAGAGGTTCAAAAATATAACACTACCTGTCCCTTTGTTGAAAAAGTTTGGAACCGCTCGGAAAAGCTAAGCCTTGACAACTACACCATCATAATTCACGGAAAACCTAATCATGAAGAGACACGAGCGACATTTTCACACAGCGCGCAACGGGGACCTTCCCTTGTTCTTCGCGACATCAATGACGCAAAGTTCCTTGGCGATTTTATATTGGGAAGAAAATCCAGAACCGAATTACTCGAGGTGTTTGCAGGAAAATATACAGCAGGGTTTGATCCGGATCGTGACCTGGTCAGAATAGGGGTTGTGAATCAGACGACCATGCTGGCTACTGAAACCCAGGCCATCGCAGATTATTTGCGGGGAATTATGATCGAAAAATATGGGGTAGCGAACGTTACCAACCACTTTGCGGATACCCGCGATACCTTGTGCTATGCAACTAACGACAACCAGGATGCCACTTATGAGCTGCTTAAAACGAATGCAGACCTGGCTTTAGTGGTTGGGGGTTACAACAGCTCTAATACGTCACACATCGTTGAACTGTGTGAAAGGCAGTTTCCCACGTATTTTATTAATTCAGACAATGAAATAAAATCCAGGAATGAAATTCATCACTTCAATTACCACGAAAAACGGAAAGTGATCACTTCGAATTACATTCCTGAAAAAGATGTCGTCAGGATAGTGCTAACCAGCGGAGCGTCATGTCCTGATACCCTGGTTGACAGGGTTCTACTGAAGGTACGCTCCTTCTTCGATAGTCCTACGACTGTGGAAAAATTATTGACTGATTTCGAAAGAAATTAGGCTACTGCCTTCTTACTGCGAGTTTCCTCTACTTTTTTGCCATTTTTATGCTCACCGAGAATAATTACATCCTTTGTGTTTTCGTACTGTCTCGCAGCTTGCATCATTGCTTCTTTCGTGTCACGAATCACAATAATGCCTGATTTTGCGCCTTTGTTGCGCAATTCAAGGTAAAATCCATCTTTCTTTTTCTTCGGTAATACTGGAGGTCTTCCCATGATTGTAGTTTGTTTTAAAGATTTGAGGCCCAATTCTGTTGGCCACATCAGCTAAACCAGAAAGCGCACGGTTTAGTTCGGCGCCGCAAGATGGCGAAACTTTCTCGGTAATCCTTGAATTATTTGATGCCAGGGCCGTTTTCGTAAATAATTTTACTGCCTCCCTTGACAATTACCTGTTTCTATTGGATTAATTTTCATACTTATGTCCAGCCTTTATAGTATGATGAGATTTTCGACGTTTTTGTTGGTGGCGGTGCTCAATAGCGCTGTTTTTGGGCAGGACGGCAGCCTTGGATCGGATACGGCAAAAGTCCTCAATGAGGTAGTAATTCAGGCATATGCCTATAAGCGGCCAGCGTCCGAGGTGCCCGCTGCCGTTGCCGTAGTTTCTCAAAAAGAGTTTGAACGGTTTAGCAACACTTCAATGCTTCCTGCCGCAAACACCATCCCGGGTGTACGAATGGAAGAAAGGTCGCCTGGAAGCTATCGCTTTTCAATTCGCGGCAGCCTTCTGCGTTCCCCTTTCGGCGTTCGGAACGTAAAAGTTTACTGGAACAACCTGCCGTTCACGGACGGAGGTGGCAACACGTACATCAACCTGCTGGACTTTAGTTCAGTGGGGGGACTGGAAATAATCAAAGGCCCTGGTGGAAGTTTGTATGGGGCGGGCACGGGCGGCGTATTGTTAGTCCAGGGCCCGGTTTCTCGCGAGAACAAATTGGATGCTTCATTAATCTTTGGATCTTACGATCTGCGCCGTTTCAATTTATCAGGAGAAATCCACCGTTCGAAATCACATTTCAAGGTCGGGTATGCGCGCCAGACGTCATCGGGATATCGTGAACAAACCGCCATGCAACGTGATGCTTTGCATGCCGACATGAGCTTTCTCGTGAATTCCCAACATAAATTGTCAGCTACCTTTTTGTATACAGATCTTTTTTATGAAACACCAGGCGGGTTGAACAAAGCGCAGTTCGATGCCGATCCCGTACAAGCTAGACCGCCGTCGCCGGCAACCCGCGGGGCCGTCGAGCAGAAGGCAGCAGTTACTAATAGGACAGGATATTTAGGTATTTCAGACGATTATCAATGGAATGATGCCTGGTCGACACAAACCGGCATCTATGGCTCCATCAGTGCATTCGAGAATCCGACAATTCGAAATTGGGAAATTCGTGATGAACAGAATTTTGGATTGCGAACGCAAACAGAATATGAGTTTGAAAAGCGATTGAAGGGTAAAATCACATTCGGAGGCGAATACCAATATTTTGATTCACCAATAACAGTTTCGGGCAATAGCTATGGCGTAATTGATACTGTTCAAACTGATGATATCCTCAAATCACGCCTCTTCCTGTTTTTCGGTCAGGCCGAATTGAATCTGGGGTCGGATTTCTTTCTAACGGTTGGGGCAAGCGCAAATTTTCTCAAATACAGATTTACAACGCTTCATCCTCAGCCTGTCATAAAACAAAATCGGAAATTCGATCCGGTAGTGTCACCACGTATAGCGCTGTTGAAGAAATTTAATACATTTTCTATCTACGCGAGCGTTAGTCAGGGCTTTTCACCGCCATCACTGGCAGAAGTAAGACCTTCAGCCGGAACATATAATAACAATTTAAATTCAGAACGCGGACTCAACTACGAAGTAGGATTCCGTGGTCGCCTTGCAAATGACCAACTACGTTATGATGTAACTGCCTACGATTTCAGATTGGACGAAACTATCGTAATACAACGGACATCCGACGGCGCCGAATACTTTGTTAATGCCGGCAAGACATCACAAAAGGGATTGGAAGGCACACTTTCATATCATCCGAACCTAAGCTCCGAGTTTTTTGATATCTCATTGTGGACCAGTTACACCTATAACCACTACCGGTTTAAGGACTATGAGAATGATGGGAATAATTTTTCAGGAAACCGTATCACCGGCGTTGCACCGACAATCGCCTTGTGGGGCATTGATGTTGGTTATAGAGGATTTTATCTCAATGCAACGGCAAATTATACTGACGCTTTGCCGCTCAACGATGCAAATTCCGTTTACGCCTCTGAGTATTTTCTTTTGGGTGGACGAGTCGGCTACAAGAGTATCATCGGATCAAACTTTCGGTTCGACTTGTTTACGGGAATTGACAACGCCCTGGATAAGCACTATAGCCTTGGTAATGATCTCAATGCCATCGGCGGAAGATATTATAATGCAGCGCCACCACGAAATTATTATTTCGGCGTAAAGATCTCCCCGACGTTCGCCAAACGGGACTAAGATGATTTCGCGCATTCCACCGGATGTCCTGAGCGGGATTGTCGAAGTTCTCGGGATGGAATCTGCGGCATCGATTCAAAAATTTTCATTCGTCGGCGGTGGGTGTATTAACAATGGTGGAAAACTCACTTGCCAAAGAGGCATATTCTTTCTTAAATGGAATGATGGAAGCCTTTATCCTCACATGTTCGAAGCCGAGAGTCGCGGCCTTGAGCTATTAGCCAGGGAAAAATCGATCCGCATACCAGGCGTTGTTGGCTATCGCGAAAAAGAGGTTCACCAATTTCTGCTGCTCGAATTTATTAACCAAAGCCAACGGTCTCGAAATTATTGGGAACAGCTTGGAAGCAGGCTCGCGCACCTTCACACCGGAACGGATACATTATTCGGATTAGATCACGATAACTACATCGGCTCACTTAAACAATACAATAATCAACAGTCAAACTGGATACAATTTTTTATCGAGCAGCGCCTTGATGTACAATTGAAACTTGCTTTTGATAACGGTCTTGCAAAGGATAGTTGGACAAAAGAATTTCAATTGCTATATGAAAAATTGCCATCTCTCCTTCCAGAAGAAAAGCCATCTCTGCTCCACGGTGATCTTTGGAGTGGGAATCTCATTACCGACGAAAAAGGTGAACCCTGTTTAATTGATCCCGCAGTTTACTATGGCAACCGCGAAGTCGATCTGGCAATGACAAAGTTATTCGGAGGATTTTCTGAAGAGTTTTACAGGGCTTATGAATCGGGTTCTACACTTCAACCCGGATATCAGCAACGATTGGACCTTTATAATCTTTACCCACTGCTGGTGCATGTAAATTTGTTTGGATCGTCGTATATAGGTTCCGTTGATGCTATCCTAAGACGATTTACCTAGCTTCTTTCTTAAATCTTGTGTTATCATTTCAGCGTGGACGCGCGAGTTTTCGATAAACCATTTGTTTGTCTTAAGTCCTCCGCAAACAACACCCGCCAGGTACAGATTATTAACATTTGTTTCCATGGTCTTGTCGTCGTAAACCGGCGTATGGAATTCATCCTCATGAAACCTTATACCGCATGAAGTCATGAATTCAAAGGGGGGTTGATATCCAGTCATCGCTAGTACAAAATCATTATCCAATTCAAGCACGCCCTGCTCAGTTTCGATTCTAACTGATCGCTCTTTTATCTCAAGAATCTTCGAATTAAAGTAGGCCTTGATCGAGCTTTCCTTGATACGATTCTCGATATCCGGTTTTACCCAATACTTCACCGTGTCGAGTATCGACGGTTCGCGAATTACCATGGTTACATTGGCTCCCTTGCGATAGGTTTCCAGAGCTACATCGACTGCCGAATTCGCCGCACCCACGACAATGATTTTTTGATTATAGTAGGGATGTGGTTCATCATAGTAATGTTTTACCTTCGGCAATTCCTCACCAGGCACATTTAAAAGATAAGGGAGATCGTAAAAGCCCAGTGACAAAATAACAGCCTTTGACTTATATCTGCTTTTTGATGTGATAATGTTGTGATGCCCATTCT
>JAEZBX010000275.1 GCA_023412765.1 Bacteroidota bacterium | reverse complement strand
CCTAAAAATCAGGGTCCAGCCCAAGCCGATCCCGCATTTCCTTCAGCAATGGGTTTTTCTCGAGAAGATATTCGAACTTATCGCGAGGTGTATACAGCATTTGCTTCTCTTCGGATTCTTTCAATTCGCCGACCACCAAGATACTGTTGTTTTTAAGATTCGTGCGGAGGTAGCCAATCAGATCAGTTTTGAAATTTGATAGAAGCGTTTCCTGGACCGTGCTTAGTAAGTGAATTATAATCTGGTTTTCGCGAATTTCATAAGGCTGTGAAAGCAGTTGAAACTCAGCTTGAAATTTTTTTCGCTGTTCTGCAAAATCGGTCCAGACTAAATGCAGTTGTTCGACAGTAAATGGTTCGTTGACATCAGGGTGGACCTCAGCTGTCTGCGTTGTAGTCTCGACAGATTTACTTTTTAAAATATCCGTAAGCTTGATGGTACTTTTGGTTGGTAGCTTAACGGATGGCCTGGCGGATTTCGGAAGCGTCGCAGCAGGCCGCTCCATTTCTAGTTCTGCTACAGCAGTTTCCTGGGCCTCAGAATGTCCGTTTGTCTTTTTAGGTCTTGTGGAAGAAGGTGTTGCAGTTGCTAAAGGTTCTAGGGAAGTTTCCTCTACGCTACTACTTTTTTTTTTAATCCCTCGTTTTGTAACTCGAGTTCCTCTGGTTGCAGAATAGCCGTGACGTTAGCCATTTTCATGAGCGCTAACTCGACGCCCAGGCGCTGGTTTTTCAGCGTCTTATAGTTGATGTCACATTGACTGGCAATGTTCAGCCATGTAAGCAGCAGTGAAGGTGGAGCCGACTGAGCCTGGAGTGCATATTTTTTCTTTACACTTTCAGGGACCTCCATCAGGTTGGTCGTCCTGGCATCCTGGGATACAAGAAGATTTCTTAAATGCTCTCCCAGGCCTACGATAAAATTATGTCCATCGAATCCTTTTCTCAGAATTTCATCCAGCAACAGAAGGGGTTGTGAATGGTTTTGACTTAGCAGCGCATCGACAATGTCAAAGTAATAGTCATAGTCCAGTATGTGCAGGTTCTTGAGCGTCGACTTGAAAGTAACACCTTTGCCCGCAGCATATGTAACCATCAGGTCGAAGATTGAAAGCGCGTCGCGAAGCGCGCCATCTGCTTTTTGTGAAATAAGGTGCAGTGCTTCCTCTTCCGCGGCGATTCCTTCACGCTCAGCGATTTTCTTAAGGTGATTGGTAATATCGCTGATTTGTATGCGGTTAAAATCAAAGATCTGGCACCGCGATAAGATAGTTGGTATTACCTTATGTTTTTCCGTGGTGGCCAGGATGAAGATGGCGTACGATGGTGGTTCCTCCAACGTCTTCAGGAACGCATTAAATGCTGCGTTGGAGAGCATGTGCACTTCATCGATGATATATACTTTGAACTTTCCGAATTGAGGTGGGTATCGAACCTGTTCGATCAGATTCCTGATATCTTCGACTGAATTATTGGATGCGGCATCCAGCTCAAAAATATTCAGTGAATTCGTTTCTGCTTTTTCTTCGAAGCCATTAATCAGGCGCGCGACGATCCGTGCGCAAGTTGTTTTGCCGACGCCTCGCGGGCCACAGAACAGGAGTGCTTGTGCTAGTTTATTATTGTCGATGGCATTCTTTAGCGTGGTAGTGATATGCTCCTGACCCACAACCTCATCAAATCCGGAAGGCCGGTATTTTCGCGCAGAGACAACAAAATTTTCCATCCGCTGCAAGATATAGTTTGGTCGCTAAAGTTTAAAGTTCGTAGATTAAAAAAGCTGACAGCCATCAGCCGTCAGCTGTCAGCCGCACTCTTAACAATTTGGACCTTAGGCTTTAAACGTTCCGTATTAATTTAACCCTTTAGTAGATTTTTTTTGCGACACGTTTAATCGGTGACAGCGTGGTTCTATGATTAAGATAGATGCGTTGGCGGGAGTTGATAACTCGTTTACAGCATTAGGAAATCCGGATAAGTTTTCATCAATGGACCGCACTTGTTTTTAAGGTTGGAGTAATGGCAGATCCGAAAAATGATGCGGTTTTTAAAAATACCTGCGCCCAAGCTGTAAGCTGATAGCTGACAGCTGTCAGCTTATTCGAGAACTTTTTTCCCTCTATATTTGTCATCTTACGCAGGCTAAAGCTGTCAGCTGACGGCTGATAGCTGACAGCTGTCCGGGGCCGACCGGTTTTGACAGGATGTGTGATAACGTGTGTAAGCATGCAGGCTCATGGAATGAGAGCCTTGAAAGATAGTTCCAAACCATACTTGGCGAGTCTAACTACGCCATGGCTGCTTAATTTATCCGATAGGGTGAATTAGCCTCGTCCCGATAAGATCGGGAAAGCCATCATCGCTCAGCGCTGACGTTCTGCAGGCGCTGGTTCGCGGTGTCGTTTTGCAGGACTGCTCCGCGCGATGTTGCTAAGCGCGGATAAGACAAAGCGACTAAGGAATGCTTTAGGCTGTTGCCTGCCTTGGCATTTCCGACAAACCAAAGTCAACTAAGCATGTAGAAAGTACGGGATTAACTTCTCTGGACCAGAGTTCGATTCTCTGCGGCTCCACATTCACCCGCCGAAGCGATGCGCAGCATCGCGCAGGCGGGCTTCGCTTCCCGGAGCACTTTTGTGATTCTCAACTTTGCACGGCGTGGACTGCTGAGCTTAGCCCACCCAATGGCGTTGGATATTTCGAGGTTATCAGATTTTTTTTTCTATTTTTAACCGGCGCATGGAAATTACCGGATGATACTTATTGTTGACGATAGCCATGAGAATAGGTATTCTCTGAAATCGCTGCTTAATCGTCATAAATTTGAAGTTGACACCGCATCCTCAGGAGAAGAAGCGCTAAAGAAGATTCTTACAAGCCTGTATTCGCTTATCATTCTTGACGTTCAGATGCCAGAGATGGATGGCTTTGAGGTTGCTGAAGCGCTATCCGGTTACAGCAAATCGAAAAATATTCCAATAATATTCCTTTCTGCAGTTAACACCGAGAAAAAGTTTATTACGAAGGGATACGAGTCAGGCGCTATTGATTACGTTACAAAGCCATTCGACCCGGATATCTTGCTGCTGAAGGTTCGGACATTTTATAAACTGTCGGAACAAACACGACGCCTTCTTGAACTCGAAAAAAGTCTTAGGGAAGAAATTGAATTGCGGAAAAATGCTGAAAAAGTTCTTGAAATAAAGGTGGCTGAAAGGACCATGGAGTTAAACAAGTCAAACCAGAATCTTGAGCGAAGCAATGGGGAACTTCAACAATTTGCCTTCATAGCTTCTCATGATCTACAGGAACCTTTAAGAAAAATTCAGACCTTTTGTAACATAGTACTGCAAAAACACCTCGACGAAAAAGAGAAAGTCAAGTTTTATCTGGAAAAAGTATATTTCTCTGCTAGCAAACTGCGAGACCTGGTCAGCGATTTGCTAAATTATTCAAGGGTTGGGGGAGAAAAGATATTTGAGAAGGTGAATCTGCGCGCAATCATTGAGGAGGTTCTTGATGATATTGAAATTCCCAAAAGCGATTGTAATCTTGTTTTGCAGATCCCTCCAATGCCGGAAATTGAAGTGATTCCTTCATTAATCAGACAGGTTTTTCAGAATATTCTCAGCAATTCAATCAAGTTCCGCCGGGATGGAGTTCCTTGTAACATAAAAATCGGTGTGGAAGGAATATCGGAGAAAACGCTCCATTCTCCTGCACATGCGCCTGGTAATTTTTGCAGAATCACAATTGGTGACAACGGAATTGGATTTGATCCTGACTACAACAATAAAGTCTTTGACATTTTTCAACGCCTTAATGAACATCACTTGTATAAAGGTTCGGGTATAGGACTTGCAGTTGTCAAAAGGATCATAGAGCTTCACGATGGGCTTGTTGCCGCCGTCGGCCGGGAAAATGAAGGAACCACAATAATCATCGTTCTGCCATTTAATCATACACATCGATGATCCAGGATATCTTATAAATTCTACCAATAAAAAGATTTTATTGATCTGATGAAAAAAGAATTCAAGCGAAATTTATTGTTCGGCTTTGGGGCCTCCCTTGTCATTTTGGTGATCAGTTCTTCAGCGTCTTACTATAGCATCCGCAATTTGCTTGAAAGCGCGGGGCTGGTAAAAAACACAAATGAGATAATTCATAAAATGAATGATTTGGGGGCGGAGTTGGTCAATGCTGAAACCGGACAAAGGGGATTTCTGCTGACGGGTGAACGGGAATTTCTGGCTCCTTATACTAATGCAAGAACAAGAGCAACAGCTGTAATCACCCAGATTAGATCGCTGATAAAAGATGATGACGAACAGCAGAGTCGTCTTGACGACTTGAGCAATTTGATCGAGCGCCGTTTTCATTATTTGAATCTGAGCATCAGTGATCGAGAAGCAGGTAATGATATAAAAGCTGAAAACCTTCGGATAGGCCGTGAAATCATGACGGATGTCCACGAGGTGATCGATGCAATGGAAATGCATCAGAATAATCAATTGATACTTCGGACTGAAAGTATGAATCGGTTCGCGGCGTTTACTCCACCGTTGATAATTTTTGCGGCGTTAATTGCATTACTCATCACCGTCCTGTTCTATATAAAGGTAAGAGCCGATTTTGAAGAAAGAGAACGACTTCAAATGGCTCTGCAGGCTAAAGATGAAGAAATGTCAGGCCGAATTTCCATAATTCGTGGAATTGCCGATGAAATTTCAAAAGGAAGTTACAACATCAGAATTGATGATAAGCAAAGCGATGCTTTGGGAAACGTTGCTGGCGCATTAAACAAGATGGCTGAGTCTCTGGAATATTCCTTTACGTTATTATCCGATAAAGAATGGCTGCAAACCGGCCTGTCTAAGCTTAATGATGTTGTGATCGGTGAACATACTGTTGAGAATCTTTCGAACCAGGTAATCAACTTTCTCGCTTCATATACTCAAAGTCATTTTGGAGTCCTCTACATAATGGAAGGAGATGTGCTGCAATTCGGCGCAGGCTTCGCTTACATGCCCGGGTCAGCGATGGAAAAAATCAGGATAGGCGAAGCGTTGGTGGGACAGGCGGTAGCGTCGCGGAGACAAATTGAATTAAAAAACGTTGCTGATGATAATATTTATATAACGTTCACCTCTGGCCAGGCTAAACCTAATCATATCATAGCGGTTCCAATTTTTGACGGACAAGTCATTAAAGGTGCTATTGAGATGGCCACGCTGCAAAATTTTACAGAACGAGATATTGAGTTCTTCAATAGTTCAGCACAGAACATTGGAATTGCCCTGAGCACAGCTCAAAACCGGAAAAGGCTTCAGGAGCTATTGGAAGAGACACAGACCCAATCCGAAGAATTGCAGACGCAGCATAACGAACTTGAAAATGTAAACAGCGAACTCGAAGTGCAGGCGGAAAAACTTCAGGCTTCTGAAGAAGAACTTAAAGTACAACAGGAAGAGCTAAGACAGGCCAATGAGGAGCTTGAGGAACGAAGCAGGCTGCTTGAAGAAATGAATCAGGTAGTTACTGAACGCAATATCGATATTCAAAATAAAGTTGATCAACTCGCGCAGAGTACAAAGTATAAGTCCGAGTTTCTTGCCAATATGTCTCATGAACTCAGAACGCCATTAAATTCCATTCTTTTACTTTCCCGTTTAATGCATGAAAATCCGGAAAAAAACTTGACTCCGGACCAAATAGAATATGCAAACGTGATTCAAAGTTCAGGTAATGGTCTTTTGGCTCTTATTGATGAAATACTGGATCTTTCAAAAATCGAGTCTGGGAAAATGGAGCTTGATTATCAAGCTGTGAAAGTACGAGAAATTGTTGACAGCATGCATGCAATGTTCGATCCTGTAGCCCGCGAAAAGAATATTGAATTTCAATCATCCGTCTCAGGCAGGATTAATGAAACGATTGAGACGGATAAACTTCGCTTGGAACAGATAATTCGAAATCTACTGTCAAATGCTATAAAGTTTACTGAAAAGGGAAAGGTCAGCCTGAAAATTGATCTTGCCGAAAATAGACCTGACCATTTATGTTTTATGGTTCAGGACACAGGGATTGGAATTCCAAAGGAAAAACATTCTCAGATCTTTGAAGCCTTTCAACAAGCAGATGGTTCCACAAGAAGGAAATATGGAGGAACAGGGCTAGGACTTTCTATAAGCCGGGAATTAGTAAAATTACTAGGTGGCGAGCTGTTGTTGAAAAGCGATGTAGGCAAAGGCAGTGAATTTATTGTTATCATTCCGATTTCCCGGAACGTGCGCTTTAATAATAAGGTAATCGAGAATGAACCGCTGGATGTCACGGTGCCGATGCGTTCGGCACCCGAACGGAAGTATATAAGTTCTCAAATTCCTGAAAGTATTCCTGACGATCGTAGGACGATTAGTTACGGCGACAAAGTAATGCTAATTATTGAAGATGATACCAATTTTGCAAAATCACTACTAGACTATACGCGGAATAAAGGATACAAAGGTTTGGTGAGTGTAAGGGGTGATGAAGGTATTGAACTTGCAAAAGAATTCCTGCCAGTTGGGATTTTGTTGGACATTCAATTGCCGGTGAAGAATGGTTGGGAAGTAATGGAAGAACTAAAATCCAATTCACAAACGCGGCATATTCCAGTGCATATCATGTCCTCTTATGAATTGAAAAGCGAAAGTCTGTTGAAGGGCGCCGTTGATTTTATTAATAAACCGGTTGCTTTCGAGCAAATACAGGAGATTTTTAAGAAGCTTGAATATGTACTAACTCATCACCCGAAGAAAGTCTTGATCGTTGAAGAAAATGCCAAGCACGCGAAAGCTTTAGCATATTTTCTGGAGTCATTTGATGTAAACCTTGAAATAACAAACGATGTTGAGCATGCTATTAAGGCGCTTAGTACAAATGGCGTCGACTGTGTCATTCTGGATATGGGCATTCCCGATCAGCGCGCTTACGATACGCTGGAAGCTGTAAAGAAAACGCCTGGTTTGGAGTCTCTTCCTATCATAGTTTTTACGGGAACGAGCCTCTCAAAGAACGAAGAGCTGAAAATTAAAAGATACGCGGACTCAATCGTAGTTAAAACGGCCCATTCCTATAAGCGTATTTTGGACGAAGTTTCGCTTTTCTTACACTTAGTGGAGAAAGACAAGAATGATAGTCCGCTAATTGGTAGGCATCATAAACTTGGCGCATTGGACGAGGTGTTAAAAAATAAAACAGTGTTGCTTGCGGATGATGATATGAGAAATATCTTCTCAATCACTAAGGCGCTTGAAAAATATCAAATGCGTGTCATTCCTGCGGTAGATGGCAAGGATGCATTGCAGAAACTAAGAGAGAATCCTGGCGTCGATATCGTTTTAATGGATATGATGATGCCGGAGATGGATGGTTATGAATCGATAAGCACGATCAGAAGAGATCGTAGGTTTGAAGATTTGCCAGTGATTGCTGTAACTGCAAAAGCTATGATGGGCGACAGGGCGAAATGCATAAGCGCAGGAGCTTCAGACTATATTTCAAAGCCTGTTGACATCGATCAGCTCTACTCCTTATTGCGTGTGTGGTTGTACGAAAGGAGAAAAAAATGAAGCTATCATGCAGAGCTCTTTAAGAAAGATTCTGATAATTGACGATGATAATCGTAATACGTTCGCTTTGAAAGCTGTCTTAAAAGCCAAAGGATATGATTGCGTGAGTGCAAACGACGCGCATGTTGGGCTGAGGCACTTAGCAGAAAACAGCGAAATAGGCATGGTACTCATGGATATGATGATGCCTGAAATGGACGGATATGAAACGATGCGTATCATCCGACAAGGGTCTGCTAAAGAAATTCCCCTAATCGCAGTCACCGCGCAAGCTATGCCGGGTGACAGGGAAAAATGCCTGGAGGCCGGAGCTGACGGATATCTTTCTAAACCTATTGATGTTGATGCGTTATTGGCTTTGATCCGTTTGCATTTAAGGTGACGAAAGGATGTCAGTTGAGCAAGGAGTTCCCATTTCCGATCTTGAAGTCGAAGTCATCCTCAACGATGTATTCGAAATTTACGGATATGACTTTACCAATTATTCAAAGGCTTCTTTAAAGAGACGAATCATCCGTCTGGTTGCGCAGGATCGGTTGCCTAGCTTTGCTGAATTCCGATATAAGCTCAGGAGCGACAAGGGCTACCTACAACATTTTATCGAGCAAATCACCGTGAATGTGACGGAAATGTTCAGGGATGTCTCGTTTTATAAGATGTTGCGAGAGAAAGTTATTCCAGTTCTGGCAACATGGCCTGTAATAAGGATATGGCATGCGGGTTGCGCGACAGGTGAAGAAGTTTATTCGATGGCGATTCTTCTTCATGAGGCGAACTTGCTGGAGAAATCCTTACTCTATGCCACGGATATTAATCCCTCGGTACTTGCAAAGGTCAGATATGGAATTTATCCAATAAGTCAGATGAGGCTTTATTCGGAAAATTATATTTTATCAGGTGGAAAAGGGGATTTTTCATCCTATTATACCGCCCAATATAATTCCGCCAAGTTTGATGATTTCTTAGGAAAAAAGATTGTCGTATCAACGCATAACCTCGTATCCGACGGGTCGTTCAACGAGTTTCAGCTTATTATGTGTCGCAATGTTTTGATTTATTTCGATAAGCCATTGCAGGACCGTGTATTACATCTTTTTCACGAAAGCCTTGAACCAATGGGTATTCTTGCTTTAGGGTCAAAGGAAACGCTAAAATTTACAGATATCGGAGAGAATTTTAAACAACTCGATATCAAAGAGAAAATTTGGAGGAAGGTCAGATAAGCTAATGCACATCTTGAGATGAAATATGAACTATTGGTAATTGGAGGGTCTGCCGGAAGTCTGTCCATAGTTTTGAAAATTGTGCCTTTGCTTAAACCGAAGATGAATCTTTCCGTCATTATCGTGTTTCATCGAAAACAGTCTGAGGAGACAATCTTAGTGGATCTGCTGGCGAGCAAAACAGATTGTATTGTGAAGGAAGTAGACGACAAAGATGAAATCACTCCCGGTATTATCTATTTAGCACCTGCGGACTACCACGTCCTTATTGAAAAGAATCATCAGCTTACGCTGGACTTTTCGGAAAAGGTAAACTTCAGTCGGCCAAGTATTGATGTCACTATCGAAACTGCAGCCGAGGCGTACGGTCGGCATCTTGCATGTATACTATTGTCAGGCGCAAATGCCGATGGTGTTAAAGCACTGACATTAGCTAAGCGGACTGGCGCCTTGGTCGTTGTACAGGATCCAAAATCAGCTGAATTTCCGTACATGCCTGGCAAGGCAATGGAAAGAGTACAAGTTGACATTGTGCTTAACGAAGAAAATTTAGAGGAGCTGATAGATTCGATTGTTGGTTAAAAAAACCATTCG
>JAEZBX010000223.1 GCA_023412765.1 Bacteroidota bacterium | reverse complement strand
ACGTCGGAATACTCAAGCACTCTGTTTTCCATCCTGAGAAGCTCAGGCCTTCCAAGCCACGTGTAAAAGTCCTGGTAGAGGTCAAATACATTTCCAAGCTTGAACATGCGTGGGACAGCCTCCCACAATTGCGCTTTCTCCCTCCCATTCAACTTTCTCGACAAATTGTTTCGCAGGTAATTCTGTATGTCCTTTACAACTTCTGCAAAGCGTTTCAACAGCGGAATGCGATGATATGCCTTGAACCTTTCTTCAATAAAAGGAAATGGAACTACCGTTCCAGCTATTCGCAACTCTGCAAAAGTGAAATAATTGTTCTCGATATAAATCAGGTATTGGTTTAGCTTACTTAGAAATTCAAACGAAGCCTTAGCATTTATTCTCTCAATAAAAGCTTTATCGGGATCTTCCAGAAGGCGTGTAACCTGCTCGAAAAATGTTTGGAAGGTGTATTTGTGCTCCAGCAGTTCCGAGGCTATCTCTTCCATTCCTATCTCGGGAATTTGTTCTTCCCCCAATTCCGGAAGTACGTTGGAGATGTAATCCGCAAACACTTTGTTAGGAGAAATGATCAATATATCCTTTGCCTTTACTGTTTCGCGGAACCTGTACAACAGGAAGGCTATACGGTGCAGCGCGATCGAGGTTTTTCCCGATCCGGCCACGCCCTGGATAATCATGACGCGTGCCGTTTCATTCCTGATCACCGCATTCTGATCTCGTTGAATCGTCGCCACGATGTTTTTCATCTTATCATCCGACGACCTGCTGAGCTCTTCCTGAAGCACATCATCAAGAATACTTACTGCATTCTCGAGCATGAACTCCATCCTTCCACCCGTGATCCTGTATTGCCTCTTTAAAACTATCTCACCCTCTGTTGGACCGGCCGGTGTTTCATAAGATGCCTGTCCCAGTTCATAATCATAAAACATTGAGGAAATTGGTGCACGCCAATCATAAATCAGATTAACGCGCTCTGTTTGATCCGCAAAAGAGTGAATTCCAATATAAATAAGATTAGTATCTGGAACTTTGCCCGTTACGAAGTCGATGCGACCAAAGTATGGTGAATCGACAAGCTTGAGCAGTTTGCGTTTTCGTGCAGCAGCCGATTCGCCCGTGAAGGCCATGCGGTTGATGGACTGGCCCGCTGAAACCATGTCAGCCTCATCCATTCCCGATTGGTTTTCGTAGATATACTCTTTGTTCTGTCTAAGCTCAGTAGAAAAGCTCTTCACACTCTCATCAGCTCTTCGAATTGCAATCAAGAGTTTTTCCTTCACAACCTCCAGATATTCCCTCTCTTCTTGTTCCGTTCCGTTCTTCATGCTTTAAAATAAACGGCAAAGGTCGTCATTTTGGTAGAAGTACACTAACGGTGGTAAAAGAATGGTGAAGGCTACATGATTAAGGCTAGGAAAAATCTTTCACCGCAAGGACGCGACGGGCAAAGAACCAAAAAAAATCTTTGCGTCATGGCGCCTTTGCAGTGCATTAAAACACGATTTACTTCAGGGATTGCAAGTATAGATGCAAAGCAGTAAGCTCGTCTGTTGTATACGACTTTGTGATCGTCCACGGCATCTCGCTCGGGTTGAGTATCTTTCCTTCAGGAGTCATACCGGTATGCAATGCGGTAATAAATTCTGCGTGTGACCACTTACCCGGATTCCCTGTTGACGTGATATCTGAAACATATTTTCCACCAGGTACTGGCGATTCTCCACCCTTGAAATTGGAGCCATGACAATTCATGCAAATGGTTGACAAATACTGTCCATATTCGATGGAGACTTCTTCCTTGATATCTTTTTCGAGTTCTCTTTCATGATCGGTAAACTCAGCGGGCAGCAAAGGAATAAGACCGAACTCGCTTAAAACATAACCCAATGGTCCAAGGCTAAATTCACCCGGATCCCGATCGACCGGCGGGAGTTGTGAACAATAGGCAATAATAGCTGCCATGTCCGATTCAGTTAAAAGGCTTAGCTCGTGCGAGGGCATGAGATACAAAGGCTTACCTTCGGAATTCAACCCATGTTTCATCGCTCGAACCCAATCTGAAACGGAAAAATTTTCAGGTAATCCTCCCTTTCCTTTCGTAAGATTTTTTGAAACCATCCTGCCGATGACTGCGTCGTCGTTGAGCGTTGCGCCACCAAGATCTTTCCCATGACACTCGGCGCAGGCCCGCGTATTGACCAGCCGTTGGCCACGGGCGAGCGTTGCTGAATCATATTTGATGTCAATTTCCTTCACGACGACATCGTAGGACTTTGCTACCCGTCTGTTGATGTCGAAATAGGTATAAGCAAAAAATAGTATGATTATGCTTACTAAAACGCCGAACGTAATTCCGATAATCTTAAAGATTCTTTTTACCATGGTTACTGGATTCGATAAAGTTGTTTGTTGAAAAGGAGAATCAATTTTGAAATACGCCCTGCCTGCCGTCCGATGGATTTCAGGAAGGATCGATTTTAGGCGTTATACGCCACTGGTAGGTGCCGGGATCTACGAGAAAAGAACTCTTACCTCCGTGAAAGGAACTTTATGAGATAGACCCATTTCGATGCAATTACCATAGTTTGCTCCCATCCGCAACCAAAATCATAGGCATGCGTATCACGTCAGTAATCCATTTTCAATGAAAGGTTCGACCGTAGCTGACTTCCACGAGCGATTTGTTATCGATGAAGTCCCGGTTCTCTATGGCGACAGTCCCACGCGATTTTCGCTGCAGGCCGCGTCTGACTTAGGTTCTTTGAAAGCCGACCAGCTGTACGGCCGTTACTTTTCCGCCAGCCGGGTTAATCTGCATCTCAAACAAAATGTCATTATCGAAGCTGATGAGAATCTTACAGATAAGGTGGGGTTTTACATGCTCGAAAGTGGTCGTGGAGGAATGCCGCTGTTCGGCGAGACCAAATTTTCAGATTCAGGATATGTTAGCGGGGGCGAATGCTACCTTGCCTTTAATCCTTCGTTGAATGAGATTCACCAGTTCGACGCGCAAATATCAAAACCGTTGTACCTGGAAGTGACTGCAGAATATTTCACTTCCTTACTCGACGGCAGTGAAAGATTTTTGGATTCACTTAATCAAAAGGTAATGAACCGCGAATTTTTCGGCATGAAGACGCGGTTGACTTCTGCGCACTGTCGCCTAATCGATATGATGTACGAATGCCCATTTCACGGCACACTTGGGAACCTCAGCATGGAAGGAAGCCTCCAACAATTTATTGCGTTACAGCTCGCACCCTTCGCTCAGCCGCAGACTATCACGAACAGGATGAACAACAGAGATCGCGAGATTATTTTTGCTGTGAGAGATTACCTGCGAAGCGCGTTCCTTGAAAATCATACCATCCTCGATTTATCAAAACGTTTTGGAATTAATCAAAACAAACTCAAGAAGCTGTTCAGGGAAAACTTTGGTGTACCCGTCATAGAATATTTATACAATTTGAAGATGCAGCACGCGCATGCGTTACTATTTGACGACGACCGGCAGGTCAGAGAAGTCTCTGCAATTGTGGGATATAAGAATGCTAATCACTTTGCAACTGCATTCAAGAGAAAGTTTGGCAAAAATCCGTCAAAGGTATAATCAGTACTGAACTTTATCGGCCTTATGCTGCCACGACCGAAAAACTTCCAGCCCCAGCTCGTGCCCACATTGGTGAATTGAAATCTGTCTTTCGTTGTGAGGTAAAGCGATTTCTTTGTAGATAAAATCGTCATCGAATCCAATGGCTGCCGCATCGGTTCGCGTGCACGCGTAAACAACCCTGTCTGGCCGTGCCCAATAAATTGCACCCAGGCACATGGGACAAGGCTCGCAAGAAGTATAAATTGTACATCCTTCAAGTTGGTGTGACTTCAAATTCTGACATGCATCCCTTATTGCAACGACTTCGGCATGCGCAGTTGGATCATTTGCGGATATTACTTCGTTACATCCCCTTCCAACTACTTTCCCATCTTTCACGACCACACATCCAAATGGACCACCTCTATTTTCTGAAACGCCTTTCAACGCAACATCGACGGCCTCCCTGATAAAGTGAAGATCGATTTCATTTGTCATAGCACACTATTTTTCTGCAAAGCCTATCAGTTGAAAACGTAATCCAGACTTCGTAAAAGAACCTAAATCAATTTTCTGATCCTGATGCTAAATGCTTTTGCTGGGTTGGTTACAAATATCCTATTAATCTCTTCGTTTGTGAAACCAGCGCCTTTTAACGCTGGTATAAAATGAGTAAAGATATCGTTGTAGTCATTAAACTTTCCGCCACCGGGTTCACCAACATTATACCAGCCAGAATCCTGCGATGCAAGAACGAAATCCAGTAGCCCTTCCTTTTTCATCACAAGGAACGAGTTTATATTTTCATCGATATTTTCTTTGCCAATTCCATCGAAGGATACCCAGCTACCCCGTTGCGCCGCCCTTATGTGGAAAGCATGATTCTTTTCGTTTTGCGAATGAATCCAGATTCGCGCTGCAGGTGAAACGTTTCGCGCACCGAGAATTTGCAGCTCTGCTTCTGCGGCGGCGCCGTCACCTGTGTGTACGCCAATGGTTAGACCGGTAGCAAGGTGAGTTAATGCTGCTGCATCGATCAGTTTTCGCTGTACATCTGAAAGAGGCGCTTTGTCGACACCGCATTTAATAAATCCAGGTCTAATTCCAGTTCCCTCAATCCCATTCTTCCATTCGTCAATCCAGCGATTAGCCAATTGCTCAGCAGTTTCTTCGTAGGCATGCTGCGGAACGTACTTTTCCTTCGCTGCACCATAGTATCCTGTTGGCGTTAGTATGTACATCCCTGTTTCGACCGCCAGCTTCTTTAACAAGT
>JAEZBX010000219.1 GCA_023412765.1 Bacteroidota bacterium | reverse complement strand
CCTGCATACCATACATTCGACCGAAATAAAAAAGATTCTCGTAAGCTGTAAGGGTGGGAAAAAGCGCGATCTCCTGTGGCGCAACACCAATTCTCTTGCGAACTTCAACGCCATTGTCGGGCATAGCAAGTCCAAATACAGAAATGGAACCTGAGTCAGGCCTAGTCAGCCCGCAGAGCATCATTACAGTCGTGGATTTGCCGGCGCCATTGGGTCCCAGCAGTCCGAAGACCGTCCCTTCTTCTATTTCGAATGTTAGATCCGAAACTGCGCGTTTAGACGAGTGAGGATACTGTTTAGAAAGGTTTTGAAGTTGAACAACGCTTACGCTCATTTTGCCTTGCTCACGTCGTACAATTCCTGAAATATTTCATGCTCGCGTTGAGCGCAGGCTTCAAGCATGTCGGCAAGTTCCGCGAAAGTTTTTGTATCAGATTTCCGGTTCTTGCAAACTCTTCCGGCATAGTAAGCGAAGTCGCGTAGCTGGTCGCCACTCTTAGTAAGTCTCCTTGAGAGATTGAAAAGTTTTTCGTCCTGCAACTTTACACTTGCCTGATCGAGAAAAGCTGCGTAGATAAAACGGAAGCCGGCACCACCTGTACCAATCTCCTCTTGCATCCGTATGAGGTTGCCCAACCACTGAATAGCTTTTCTGTCGCCGATTCTTTCTGGCCAATACCTCAACCGTTTTGAGAGGTACTTCATACCTTTGGATCCAACCAACGGCACCGGTATTCTGGTCATGTGATCACTCGTCTGCCGAATCCCTTTCCACAAAGCTCTTTCAATACTAAAATCGGAGGGTATTTGAACAGGATAATACATGCGACCGCTAGGCTCTGGCATTCCTTTCGCAAATCGGGCGCGCACAAGATCTTCATAAGAGATTTCCGTTGTGTATTCCATTACCGGATCGCTCACGAGGTAATTGCCATTTTCTTTTCCAAAGACAATAATATTATGCGCATTGAAATGAAAGCGATATGCAGCCGGGAGATAGTTCAGGTAAAAAACCGACGTCAACATTCCTACAGGCTGACCTTTTTCAAGCATCTGGTCAAGTGCAAGCATCGCTTTTGTGGGTGACGAGAATTTTTTTGTTTCTATTTTGATGCCGATGCGATCTGAGAAACGCTTGAAGATTTGTCCGGGCCAGATGCGATAGGCTGCCACCGGAATACCATTCACTTTGATGAAAGGAAGGTAGGAAAAGAACAGTCCGGAGCCGATGCCGAACACCATCGGTTCATCGAACTCAAGGCCATGAAACCGCAGCAGGTTTGACACGACACCACTTTCACAGTGTGCCGACTGTTTATGCGTGAAGTTAACGGTCATTTTTTCTTAACAGGTCAATATTGGTAAGCTCTTCAACGGATATTCGAAATGTATATGCATATTTTTCCAACGTCTTCCGCGATAGTCGCTTAAAAAAATAAGGATTGCAGTGCAGTCGAACCATAAAGCCAAACGTTGAAGCGTAACTGGCAACCATCGAATAGGTCATGATATTCTTTTTTATGTGGTAAAGTAAAGGACTTGCCTTACCATTTAGAACTTTCTTACGCGCCTCTTCCACTTCATCATTAACAACGTCCCACGCTTGCTGCATGGCCACTGTCTCAGGTTCCCACCCAATACTATTTACCTTAACGTAGTGTCCTTTGTCGTCGGTAGCGTAGTAAAGCTTTGCCAGCTTTCCCTCGTTCAGGTTTTCATTGTCCTGAGGAACGTGGTCCTTTTCCATATTGCATTCCGTTAGTCGGTATTTTAAAAAGGTCTCTAAACAATTTGATTACGACTAACGGAGTGGCTAAACTACCGTTAGCAGTATGTAAGCATAGTTAAACCTGGCGCTCTCCGGAACCATCATCAAAAGCTGGTCATCTTTCTTCAATTTTCCTGAGTTAAAAATTTCTTCCAGCATCAGGAGTGGGGAAGCTGCGCCTACGTTCCCTACCCACGACAAATTTGTAAACCATTTTGGCGCTGGCAGGTCTTCGCCGAGTCCGATCACGTTCAATTCTTTTTCTATTCGCGAAGCGAAATATTGAGATGAAAGATGCGGAAGGAACCAGGTTATTTTTTTTGGGTCGAACTTCTTTGAGTCAGCAAGGTTCTTTATCAGTTCTCCACCTTTTTTTACAATAAAATCGCCCAGAAGCTTCGTGTCTTGCTTGATGGCAAAGACGGATTCCGATGTCCATACGTCCTGATCCAGGTCGCTCCAACCAATAAATTCACCAGCCGAATCCTTAACAGCACCCGCGTACATGCAGGCAGGAAGTTCATGCGCAAATGATCGTTGCTCGATCCATTCGATGCGAAGCGAAAGCGCGCTCGGGTTAGGCATGTCCTGCAACAGCGCCGCAGCAGCGCCGTCCGATAGCATAAAGCGCAAAAAATCCTTTTCGAAAGCTATAATTCCGTCTCCCTCTAGCTGAGCAACCTTTTCTCCTTCTTCCCTAAAATACTTCGCAAGCATCCATGTTGAAAATCGTTCCGATCCCGTACAGACCGCATTGGATGAAGCGCCCGAAAGCACCGACAGAAATCCAAATTTTAATGCTTGTATACCTGCGCTGCATGCTCCGGTAGTTGAATTGATTTCGACTGTTTGCCCGCCCAGCGCGCCATGTACCATAGCAGCATGAGCCGGTAGTAATTGATCTGGCGTCGTCGTCCCGCAGGATAAAACTTCCAAATCGTCCAGTGTGAAATTTTTATCGAACAGCTTCTCAATTGCAAGACGTGTTAACTCAGTATTGGTATGCGTAGGATTACCATCCTTATCAGCTGCATAATAGCGTGTCTTTATCTGATTGTTCCGAAGAATAAGAGGCTTTGCTTTTGATGCCTGGTTGTTGATCCTCCCCAGAATATTCTCCATCTCTTCATTCGACACCGGATCATTTGGTAGGAAACTCGTCAATTTTGTTATATAGACACTTCTGTTCATTCGCTGCTATAAGTTTGCTTCATTTTCAGCCATTTTTATTATGGCAATTTGAGCCCGAAAGTAGTTCTTTCCATTAAGAATTAAAAAAAAATGGGCCAATTTGGCTGCATGTTAACGTATGTTAAGCGGTGGATATTCAGCGCAGATTAATGAAACATCCAGGCGTTACAAAAAATTTCGTAATGGGACCTGTTTTGAATTCGCAAGTCTGATCATCAGCTGCGCAATGAATTTTGTTTAAAATATTCAACCTCCTGAATGAGTTCTTTGCGATTAACCGTCAACATAATCCTTGAAACGATCCACAGCAACGGAGACAAAATGAAAATTGCTGTCGGCAAAAGGTACATGAATATGTAAACTCTGATCTTACGACCTGTAGAATGAATCGGACCACCGGATGCAATGAATTTTGACCATACGGAAAATGCTTTCTGTCCCCTGCGCTCTAACAAAACCAGATTCGGCTTGATGTCGATCGCACCTGATTCGTTTAGTTTTGTCTGCAGTGTAGCATAATCTTCTGATGCAATAGCTTCATTTATCAGTTCACCATATATGCGCGAATGGTCAATATCACCCTGTGACACACCGGCAGCAGGAAAGATCCAGAAAGGTTTCTTGTCGCCGGTGAACATCCAGCGCAGAATTGTGATCAAGCTTGTCAAATTTGGCGACCGATCCATAAGCGCCACGTGACCAATTAATGTTGCGTTGATGTCTCTCAAGCGTCGTTTTACTTTTTCCTGAGCCCCAAGCCACATGTTCCGACAGCCGAGTACTGTAACCACAGGCTTACCTGCGAGAATTCGTCGCGCATCTTCCGATTGAAGAAATGAGCTTACGGGTCGTGACGGTGTGAGAAACCACGGTTGGTAACCCAGGATGATAAGGTCATAGCCGTTCGTCGCCTTAGTGGACACACTTTTTAATCGTTGGGGCTTTTGACTGAAAACTTCGGGAAAAGCATTGAAAAATTGATAGGAGGTCCAGGGAAACGGAAATTTTTCTTCAGGCTGAATCTCTTCAAAATGTATGGTGTGGCCGGCATGAATGAGTGGTTTGGCTAGCGACTCGAGAATTGATAACAACTGCCCGGACTGGGTGTAATACAGAATGAGGATTCTTTTCATTGAGGTCTTTTGAACAAAGCGCAAAGTAAAAGTTTTTTTGCCGCATTACCCCCGCGCTTGCGCATGATCTATCCTATGAATTATGAAGTAATGCAATGTTTTTGGTGCTGAAACTCCGTTTGATGCAATCGATTTTCTATTGATTTAAATCCTTTACGTAAATATTTGTACGTATTTATACGTAATTCATTCTGCGTAATACGTATTTTTAATACGTAAATAAACGTAGTCCCATCCTAACTCTCATTACTTATGACTAAGGCAAGCAAAATTAATCTACTGGATTTCAAGTCCGTTCCAATGCGAACTTTTCATGTGACCTGGATCACGTTCTTCGTATGCTTTTTTGGGTGGTTTGGTATAGCGCCTCTAATGCCGGTTGTGCGGGAGGACCTTGACCTGACCAAGGCGCAAATTGGGAACATTATCATTGCTTCAGTTGCCATCACCATCTTTGCTCGTCTGCTTTTCGGCTGGTTATGTGATAAGATCGGTCCGCGGATTTCCTATACGATTCTGCTTTTGGCTGGTTCTCTTCCGGTAATGTTCATTGGACTTAGCAATAGTTATGAGTCGTTCCTACTTTTTCGCCTGGCGATTGGTGTCATCGGCGCCTCATTTGTCATAACACAGTATCATACGTCGGTGATGTTCGCACCCAACGTCGTAGGGACAGCCAACGCAACGGCTGCCGGGTGGGGCAACATGGGTGGAGGGGTTACCCTGATGGTGATGCCTCTTGTGTTCGCAGGTTTCGTAGGACTCGGATATATAAGTGAATCTGCATGGCGCTATAGCATGGTGGTACCCGGGGTGGCACTGTTTATTATGGGATTGGTGTATTACTATTTTACGCAGGATACCGCTGACGGCAACTTCCGCGAGCTTCGCAAGAAAAATCCTGAATTCAAGGCTAAGTCTTCAGATTCTAAATCGGGTTTCTGGAGTGCGTGCAAAGACTATCGCGTTTGGGTTTTGTTCCTTGCCTATGGTGCTTGCTTTGGTATTGAAATTACAATTGACAACATCGCGACCCTTTACTTTGTCGACAACTTCAACCTTGGACTGAAAGAAGCTGGCATCATCGCTGGTACTTTTGGTATGATGAACATTTTCGCCCGGGCATTGGGTGGGATCTTCGGCGACAAGGCAGGAAAGAAATGGGGTCTCAAGGGACGAATAATGATGCTGGGAGCATTTCTTCTATTGGAAGGGCTCGGTATCGTTCTGTTTTCCAACATGGACACCCTCGTTTGGGCAATCATCGCTATGCTTGCTTTTGCCCTCTTCTTAAAAATGGCTAATGGTGCTACTTATTCTGTAGTTCCTTTTATCAACCAACGGGCTATGGGCGCTGTCTCAGGGATTGTGGGAGCCGGTGGAAATGTCGGAGCAGTCCTTGCGGGATTCCTCTTTACTTCCGAAACCGTTACCTACCGAGAAAGCCTCTTCGTGATTGGGATAGCCGTCACGTTGGTATCCCTTGTAGCTCTTTTCATGGCTTTCAACAAGTCTGAAAGTACCGAGCCTGCGATAAAGAATTTGGAACCTGTTCTCGAAAAAGCTATTGCGTGATGTCTAGAAAAGTCTTCGTCTCGACCTTAGTGCTTCTGCTTTCCATTTGGCAGGCAGGCAATGTTCAGGCGCAATTAACGGTATCCGGTCAGATAAGAACACGGATGGAGTTTCGGGATGGCCAGGGCTCACCAGCCGTGCACGATACGGTTCCTGCCTTTTTTACTTCGCAGCGGACCAGATTAAACTTTGGATTTGTATCCCATCGATTTAAGGTATATGCGTCGGTACAGGATGTCAGGGTATGGGGACAGGACGCATCGTCTATTCACAGGAACACAACAGATGCATTTGACGGGTTCATGGTGCATGAAGCCTGGGGTGAGGTCAGCCTGGTCGATACTGGAAAAGTGATCAAAAATTTTACGGTGAAGATCGGTCGTCAGGAATTAGTCTATGACGACGTGCGATTGCTTGGCAACCTGGATTGGCTGCAACAGGCACGCAGGCATGATGCAGCGCTTCTGAAATACGATCACAATGGATGGACTGCTCATCTTGGTGTTGCATTCAATCAAAATGCCGAAAGAAAATCCAATCATATTTATAACGGTGCACCTACCGGATATGCTGCTAGTACGAATGGGATGACGTCCATGTACAAATCGATGCAATTCATGTATGTAGCAAGAAAACTGCAGTTTGGTAACGTGTCTTTGCTTGCCTTCAAGGACGATTTCAGTAAGTTTCATTTTGCTGAAACGGATGTTGAAAGGAAACAACCGATCTACGACCGTGGTGTCTGGAGCCGTATGACATTCGGTGGACATTTCGCCGGTACCGCTTTTAAGAAATTGGGAATCACTGCAAGCGCATTTTATCAGGGAGGAAAGTACAGGGAAGGAACATCGCTAAATGAGTATCTCCTTTCTTTTTCCGCAATGTATTCTCCTGCGAGAAAATTCAGCTTTGGCGGCGGCATCGATATTACATCTGGTAACAATGGCGCGGATCCTTCATTGCGGTATCAACGATTTGATCCGCTGTATGGAACACCACATAAGTTTTGGGGATACATGGATTACTTCTATGTGGCCGATGGCTTTGGTTCGAATGGGCTGATCAATTATTATGTGAAAACAAAGTTTAAGCCGAAGGGTAGTTTAGTAATATCCCTGGATGCGCATCGCTTTGCCTTACCAGCTGCTGTGACGAACGAGGCAGGAGAGAAATTGGATAAGTCGCTGGGAACAGAGATAGATCTTACCATGAACCATCCGATCACAAACATGATCAATTTAGAGGCTGGTTATTCCGCTATGTTCTCCACCTCCACGCTGACATCTTCGAAAGTTAAAAACATAAAAAATGCCGACACCTCTTCAAGCTGGGCATATGTAATGATCTCGATCAAACCGGAATTTATTTTCAAATAATTCAAATACAGTGGCTGTAAAAGGAGACGGAGCTTTCAAAACAACCTGTTCATATTGTGGTGTAGGTTGTGGGATTATTGTTCGGAAGGATCGTAATAACAACCTCGTTATTGAAGGTGACAAGGATCATCCTGCAAATCGTGGAATGTTATGCTCTAAGGGGATGAACTTGAATTATGCCATGCAGGATAAGAGTGACAGGCTGCTATACCCTGAAATGCGATGGAGCAGGAATCATCCCTACCAACGGGTGAGCTGGAGCTCAGCATTTGAGCGGTGCGCCGCAGTGTTCAAGTCCATAATAAAAACTCATGGTCCTGATTCGGTCGGATTTTATGTATCGGGCCAGTGTCTTACCGAAGAATACTATGTCGCGAACAAATTGGTAAAAGGTTTTATCGGTACGAATAATATCGATACAAACTCGCGACTGTGTATGAGCAGCGCTGTCGCAGCATACACCAACATGCTGGGCGAAGATGCTGTTCCCGTTTCTTACGACGATATCGAATTGGCTGATTGCTTTCTGATCGCGGGCGCAAATCCAGCCTGGTGTCATCCCATTCTGTTTAGAAGAATTGAAGCAAGGAAACAACAGCTTCCTGATGTTAAAATCATCGTTGTTGATCCAAGGAAAACGCAAAGCTGCTCTTTGGCTGATCTTCATTTACAAATAACTCCTGGAACCGATATCTATGCGTACAATGCAATCGCGCGGGTCCTGATCGAAAATGGCGAAGTCGATTATAAGTTTATCTCAGAACACACGGAAGAATTTGAAAAATACAGGGACTCTGTTTTCAAGTTAACTGTGGAAGAAGCGGCCACAAAATGTGATGTGGATGTGGAAGATCTCCGCCTGGCTGCAAGTTACATCGCCAACTCAAATGGGTTCCTTACCCTTTGGGCTATGGGTCTTAACCAGAGCGTCATTGGGGTGAAGAAAAATTTTGCATTGATAAGCCTTAACCTCATCACTGGCCATATCGGAAGACCAGGATCGGGTCCTTTTTCGTTGACGGGACAGCCTAACGCGATGGGTGGACGCGAAGTCGGAGGATTATCCACAATGCTCGCCGCCCATAGAAGCATCGCCAATCCACAACACAGAAAGGAAGTGGCGGACTATTGGGGTGTACCCGGACTTTCGGAGAAACCAGGTCTTACAGCAACACAAATGATCGAAGCACTTGAGAAGGGTGACCTCAAGGCAGTATGGGTAGTATGCACAAATCCGTTGGTTAGTTTGCCCGATGGCAGACGCGCTGAGGCTGCTTTCCGGAATGCAAAATTCGTGGTTGTTCAGGACATTTCCAGAAATTCCGATACCCTTCAGTTTGCAGATGTTATTCTGCCTGCCGCCGGTCATTTTGAGAAAGAAGGTACGATGACGAATTCGGACAGGCGTATCAGTTATCTTAACAAGATAGTGGAGCCCCCAGGGGAAGCGTTGGCTGACAGCGAGATATTGTGTCGGTTTGCAAGAGCAATGGGATTCTCAGGTTTTAAATACAATAAGCCCGAAGAAATTTATGCCGAACACTGTGCGCTGACTAAGAATACGAACATAGATGTCAGTGGTCTGTCTTATGATCGTCTCAAGAAAGAGGGTACGTTCCAATGGCCGGTTCCATCGACCGATCACACTGGAACAAAAAGATTATTTGTTGACCACTCCTTTTATACACCATCCCGGAAGGCAAGGTTTTTTCCACTTGATAATCCTGAGAATTTGTCCGAGCCACCCAGCGATCAGTATCCGTTGATCTTAACAACAGGTCGCATTCGAGATCAGTGGCATACGATGACGAAGACAGGAAAAGTCAGCAAGTTGAGGCAGCACATTGATAAACCATTCTTAGAAATTCATCCCGATGACGCCTTAGTCAGAAACATCGCCAATGGTGATGTTGTCGTTGTTGAAAACGGCCGTGGTGAAGTAAGAGTTTGTGCTAAAGTGACCGATTCAATTAAGCGAGGTGTCATTTTTCTCCCAATGCACTGGGGAAAAATCTTAAATCAGGATTCAGCTAGAGCAAATAATCTTACGAGCAGTTTGGTCGACCCTATTTCCAAGGAGCCCGACTTCAAGTACTCCGTTGTGGAGGTAAAAAAATATGTTAAACCTGTAGAAAGAATCATCATCGCAGGAGCTGGTGCTGCGTCATACAGGTTTTTATGCACGTATCGAGCGTTAAACCCAACGGATGAGATACATGTTTTCTCAAAAGAAAAATATCCCTTTTACAACAGGGTCCTTTTGCCGGAATATGTGAACGATAAGCTATCGTGGGACAAGCTTCAAAAGTTTCAGGCTGGTGAATTTGAACGGCTAAAGGTAAATCTGAAACTGGAGACGGAAATAGTCGAAGTCAACAGGGCCGAAAAATATGTAGTTGACAAGCACAAGAACAGACACTATTATGACAAGCTGATCCTGGCCACGGGAACACGAGCTCACGTTCCCAAAGATGCACCCCTTAACTTGCCAGGAATATTCACCATGCGTACACGGCATGACGCAGATACGCTGAAGAATTTTCTGGAGCCGAAGGGCCACGTGCTGATCATCGGCGGAGGTCTTCTGGGATTGGAGCTTGCTGCTTCGCTCAGCGATATCGATATCAACGTCTCAATCCTGCAACTGGGTAGCAGACTTATGGAACGCCAGATTGATAACCTTGCCGGAGAATTATTGATCGATTTTATTGAAGAGAAAAATATAACCGTGTACATGAACGACCAGGTTCAGACTGTCGAACCGGCGCATCAAAAGGGTAAGTTGAGAGCAAAACTCCGCAGTGGAAAAATTTTACAAATGGATGCGGTGGTGTATGCGGTTGGAACGCGACCTAATATTGAGTTTGCCGTCGAATCAGGTCTGGAAACTGCGCAAGGAATTATTGTGAATGATTACATGCAAACCAGCGATCCTGATATTTTTGCTATCGGTGAAATCGCGGAGCACAGGGGCAGAATGATGGGAATCACAGCTGCGGCGGAAAAGCAAGCCGATGCGTTAGCCAACTATATCCACGGTGACTTGCAGAGTTTATATGCGGGAGCTGTCCCGATGAATATTCTTAAATTATCTGGCCTGGACTTGTGTTCACTTGGAATCCCGGATGTACCAATCAACGGCCAGGGGTACGATGAAATTTTATTTATTGATAAATCGCTTCGCTATTATAAGAAGTGCATTATAAAAGATGATCGTTTGGTTGGTGCGATTTTGATTGGTGACAAAAGTGAATTTGCTGAATTCAAAACATTGATTGAAGATAAGATCGAGCTTTCTGAACGTCGGATGCAACTACTTCGCTCGGGGAAAAAAGCCGAGCCTGTTGTGGGAAAACTGGTTTGCTCATGCAACCAGGTGGGTGAAGGAAACTTGGCAAAGCTGGTGGAGGACGGATGTCACACACTGAGTGCTCTGTGTCAGCGCAGTGGTGCTGGCTTGGGCTGCGGAAGTTGTAAGCCGGAAATTCAGCAGATCCTTAATGAGAATTTAATTAAAGCGGAAAGCACAACGCAGAAAGCGTAAACGCTATAGCGTAGTGCCGGAAAATATGTGTTTTATCGAAAGGATAGGATTCAGACATAGAGAAAAATAATGCGGTGGCATGCTCAAGCGTTTTGCGTTCTGCTTTAAGCGTTCGGCCTATTACTATATTTGTAAATGAATAAAAAAAGTGATCTTATTCGTGCGTTCGTAAAGGGTGGCTTCCTATCTCCGGCCGACCTGCTTAAGATCATGGAGGTGTCGAAAACGCTGGGGAACAAATACGTTTTGTTCGGGTCGCGCCAGGATATAATGTTCCCTTCGAATGGTGTTGACGAGTCTACTTTAGAAAAAGCGTTTCGTGCGATCAGCATTGAGTATGAGCTTGGCAGCGATCAGTCTATCTATCAAAATATCGTTAGTTCATATGCCGCAGTGAACGTCGTCGAGACCACCCACTGGGTCAAGGAGGATACTTACAATGTGATCATCGACGGATTCGAGTACATGCCTCGAGTCAAAATTAACATAGTGGATCCTTTGCAAGGATTGGTTCCATTGCTTACCGGAGAGTTAAATTTCATTGCGTCTAAAGAGGAAAACTATTGGTATTTGTACATCCGGGATCCGAGAAAAGGTACTGTAATTGAGTGCTGGCCACGTCTGGTTTATGGTCAGGATATTCCGAAAATCTCACGCGAGCTGGAGAAAATATTTCTGGAACTTTTACCTTTTACTGCTGAAGAGTTGCACATGATCCTCAAGAATAATTATGTGCGCATCAATTATAAACCTATCCCGGAAAAACTGAAATTTCCTGAGACTACTTTTCCATACTACGAGGGCTTAAATGCCATGCGGAATAACCAATACTGGCTGGGGTTGTATTGGAGAAATAATCAATACGACATTGATTTCATGACTGCGGCCTGCAAACTTTGCCAGGAGACAAACATCAGTAAGATCAATATCATCCCGTGGAAAGCTTTTATCATAAAAGGAATAAAAGCCTCAGATCGTATCCGATGGGAAAAGTTGATGGGAAAGTTTGGTATCAACGAACGACATTCTTCTCTCGAATTGAACTGGCATTTGCCGGTCATCGATAAGGAAGCGCTCGAGTTGAAAAAATTCCTGGTGAGAGAACTTGATCAACAGGATATCAGTACGCACGGTTTGACATTTACCATCAAGACCACGAGAGATATTTTGTTGTTCACGACGATTGTCATTGAGAAGTGCAACGAAATAAACTCAACTCCGGGAGATCGCTATAATATTTTGTATGCAAAGAATTTCAATCCAAATAATACGGACCATCACCTTTATGCAAGGAATGTTAGAAAAGAACTGATACCATCGTTGTTGATCGAGCTAAGCAAGATGTATTTCCGTCAATTGAATCCTGAGAAAGAACACACCGGCGAGATACGAAAGGAGGCCCATGTCAACGGCTCGTTTACCAGCTACCAATGCAGCAACTGTCTTACGATCTATGACAAGAAGTATGGAGACCCTGCATCAAATATTCCAGCTGGCGTTGCGTTTGAGGAACTTCCAGAAACCTACCGGTGCCACGTGTGTGATAGTAGTAAGAAATATTTTTTGCCAGTGAAGGATTATTGACGGTGGGTTTAACGTTTGAGGTTTGAGGTTTGAGGTTTGAGGTTTCGCTCGAGCCGGACTACTTACTACTTACTACTTACTACTTACTACTTACTACTTACTTTTTACCACTCACCACTCACTACTTAACCAGCACCTGCAAAGTGCTCCTCGACGACTGCTCCAACAAGACTCCCTTCTGCTTGCGATACTTTTCAAATGTTTTCTCGTCGTAGTTTTTGATTGTGATTAAAGTCAGGCCAGTGTTGTAGAAGACTTCGAAATGTTGCTGAAGCCTTTCAATGAGTTTTGTCACTTTATCCTCCCGGAAGTCGATACAGATCGATAGCGAGATAGCCGAGTTCTGCATCAGGTTCAAACGAATATCCAGTTCGGACAAAGCATGAAAGATGGTGGTGAGTTGTTGTTCAGAGATAAATGTATAGTCAGTAACCTTGCATGAGATCAGACATTGTTGCTCCTTAAAAACTATTAACGGCGGGAGTTTGTCAACCGTGCATTCATGAATTTTTGTTCCAGGTCTTGTAGGATCCGAAAACATTTTCACGTACAATGGTATGCCTCTCGTTGCAAGAGGTTTGATTGTCTTTGGATGGATCACCGATGCACCATAGTAGGTCATTTCTGCTGCTTCCTTAAAAGGTAGTTCTTCAAAAACCGTAGCATTCTCAATTCGTTTTGGATCTGCATTCATTACACCCGGTACATCCTTCCAGATAACAACGGAATTCGCATCCAAACATGAAGCAAAAATTGCCGCTGAAAAATCGGATCCTTCCCGGCCCAGTGTAGTAGTAAGTCCACCTTCAGTTTTCCCAATGAATCCTTGTGTAATAATTACTTTATCGCGAAGGATGGATTTTAGCGATGCGCATGCAATTAAAGTTTTGGACCAATCCACCCTTCCTTCGCGAAAATTATTGTCAGTGACAATTGTTTCCCTTGAATCATGCCATACACTGCCAATTTTTTCCGAAATCAAATAGCGATGAACAATGATCGACGAAATCAGTTCTCCCTTAGAAACAATTTGATCATACATTTCATCAAAGGGTCTGGTTAAAGACAATTGTTTCTGGATATCGGCAAAATGAAGCTCAATTTCATCAATGACGTCCTTGGGATTCGGGAATAGGCTTGCGACAATTTCCTGGTGGTATTTTTTTAATTCATTAAGACCAACGTTATAGTCTTTTCCTGTCCTGAAAAGGTTTATTATACCCTCCAGCATGTTGGTCGTTTTTCCCATCGCCGATACAACCACCAGCAAGTTTTGGGCAGGCTGCGAACCAATGATACTCGCGACATTTTTCACACCCGTCGCGTCTTTCAGGGATGCACCCCCGAATTTAAATACTTTGATGTACATTGAACTTAAGGCCATTTAAGATTAACTTGTAGAAAGTTAAAGGCATGCAAAGATCAATCAATAAAGCTAATGCGCCAAGTATTGAATCTTCAAGAATCGCCCAGTCGATTGGTTCAGCTTTAGACCGTTTTATAAAAAATAATCAAACACAGTTTCAATATGCCAGCGGCGAGCTTTCACAATTGCTTCGCGATATCGCGTTAGCTTCCAAAGTAGTAAACCGTGAAGTGAACAAAGCTGGATTGATTGATATCATGGGCCCGATGGGCTCTCAGAATCTTGCGGGCGATCACCAGCAAAAACTGGATGTCCTGGCCAATATCCGATTCACGCGTGCGTTAGCGAAGGGAGGAGAAGTTTGTGCACTAATCTCAGAGGAATCAGAGTCATTTGTCGACCTCAACAATGAGGGAAAATATGTTATTGCTATTGATCCGCTGGATGGTTCTTCGAACATCGACGTCAACGTTTCTATAGGAACAATTTTTTCAATCTACAGGAGAAAGACTCAGCCTGGAACACCCATACAGCAAATTGACATTCTGCAAAAAGGTTCTGAACAGGTAGCCGCGGGTTATGTATTATATGGATCTTCCACCATGCTTGTGTACACCACAGGGCATGGCGTTAATGGATTTACTTATGAACCATCCCTCGGGGAATATTTCTTGTCACATCCTGATTTAAAAATGCCATCGGATGGAAAAATTTATTCCATTAACGAAGGTTTGACAGATTCATTTTCAAAACCTGTAATCGATTATATCCTATACTGTAAGTCTCAAAAATATACAGCGCGGTACATCGGATCGCTGGTCGCAGATTTCCATCGAAACATGCTTAAGGGAGGAATATATATTTACCCGGCAACAAAAAAAGATGCAAATGGAAAACTAAGGCTGATGTACGAATGCAATGCACTAGCTTTTATTGCAGAACAAGCCGATGGAATGGCAACAGATGGAAAGCGAAGGATCCTTGATATAGAAATCAAAGAGCTTCATCAACGGACTGCCTTCTATGTTGGATCAAAAGGAATGGTACAACAAGCAATGAGTTTTGAAAAATAAGAGAGAACGAATTTTTATTGCTTTTCCTTCTCCTCTGATTCCACTTTTGACTCTTCTTTTTCCTTCAATAACTCGGGCGCATGTTTCAAGATCGTCTCGTACCATCGCACCAGTTTCTTGATGTCCGATACATACACGCGGGATTCATCATACACGGGAAGTACTGCTTTCAGAAACGCTTTCAATTCGGAACCATCAGAATTACCATCCACTCCAAGATCGTCACCAAAGTCAGCGTGAATCTTTTTCAAAACATCTTCCAAAGGGACAGTACCTTCTTTCGTTGTAGTATAAATTGATATTTCATGCAAAAGCGAAAGCTTATGCGAAGTTGTAGCAACCAGTTTTGTTTTTGCATCATCCAATGATTCCAGAATAACTCCTGATTTCGTAGGTGCTACTACCTTGAAAAGACCTCCTTTACCACTGATCGATGCTATATCCGCTAAAGTCATATTTCCTTGTTTTGTAAGTGGGCAAAGCTAAGGCAAATGTCGTGAATGCACAAAGCAAAAAAGCAGAAAGCAAAACGCTGAAAGCATAACGCTCGGCCACCAGGTCTTGACATTTGAAGTCAATAGTCAAGCACCGCTGCCCGAGCGTTTTGCGTTACGCTTTAAGCTTTTTGCTTAACTCACCATCTCCTGAATCAACGACAGAATTTCTTCTTTGCCACTCTTTTTTTCCGATGATGTTAAAATGATAGTCGGCAATTCTTCCCAACGGGACAGCAATGTGTTTTCGTAGACTTTTAGATTTTTGTTAAGGTCGTTGCGGCTCAATTTGTCGATCT
>JAEZBX010000198.1 GCA_023412765.1 Bacteroidota bacterium | reverse complement strand
GTATAGGGTGCATCGCGCTGCGCCTGCCGAAGCTCGGCGGAGGCAGGGCTAAAATTCAGATGCAAATCCAAAAGCGCAGCCATGAGGTTGCGCAGCCAAGTCACGATCAATTACTGTTGCGCTAGGCGACGAAGCACAAAATTGTGTATCAAAAAGCGAGGAATACTCCTCTCAAGGCACTTAATCGGAAGTTAACAAAGTAGGAGTTATTCGTTATTCATTATTCTTTATTCATTATTCTTTATTCATCTCCTGCCTCGCAATAAACTCATTCACATCAGCAGCTACACTTTGATGTGCGGTCCAGTGAAGATTGTGTCCAGGTTCAGCATCAATCATTGATTCTGACGACAATGTCTTTTTGCTATAGACTTTATAAATCACCTCGGTTCCTGATGATTTTGTTGCAGCAAGGAAAGCAGCTTTGACTCTTTCCTGATCTCTTGGGTCGGTGATCTCATCGTCCATGCCCCATAAAATGAGGGTGGGCGTAGTAAGCCTTTTCAATGCCTGCTGATTATCGACTTCATTTAATCCCCTGATCGTACCGATCCATGTACCCAACGGAACCCTGAGTGTTTCAGACCAAATCGCGTTCAGAAAGTCCTTGGCTGCTCCTGCCTCTACCACCCAGTTCTCTCTAAGATAATTTACAACTCTGTCGCCCATATTCAATGGCAGAAAGGAGTATGCATCTCCGGGCCATTCGGCATTAAATCGCTCCTCCATTACACATCTCCAATCCGTTTCAACAAGTTCTCCAAGAAGGAAGTCGCGGATGGAAGCGCAGGAACTTCCGTTCACGAATGTTCCGATAAGGACCATACTGGAAACGCGCTGGCTATGCGTCAAAGCCATTGTCTGTGCAATTACACTTCCCATGGAATGCCCAACGACGTGGACACGTTCGATCTGAAGTTGGTCGAGCAGATCTATGACGTCCTGAGCGAAATTTTCTGGTGAGAAGCACAGCTCAGGCGCATCCTTGCATAGAGTCTCGTCAGGCATATCCGACTGGCCGTGACCGCGCAGGTCTGGGGCGATGATCCGAACGTTGTTATCAAGACCTAAAAGATCTTCTATTACCAGTTGAAAAGATCTGCTGGTGTCTGTATATCCATGAAGCAGTAAGACTGGAATTCCATTATCTACATTTCCGGTGTCGATATAGCTCACGCAAATACCTGTGCTGAGATCCCTTGATTTTTTCAGTTGATTAAAGGCCTCAAATTTACCCTGAGTAACTCCTGGGATATTTGCAATTAATACAATAAGAATGGTGATAATTATTTTCATAGTTGAGAATGGTCGTTTAAAAAATCGCCACCAAGTCTGGTGGCGATCGAGGGCTCCTTTTTGATTATTTGTTCTTTGGCGTTGAGATGTCCTTTGCGCTCAGCATCTCCAGAATTCGATCGGAGGCGCCTTCATAGAATCCCGTTTCATGTTCGAAGTCTTTCGGATTTCGAAAAGTGCCGAAGATTATATCGAATAACGGAAGATCAGAGTAGTTTAATTTGTGTATACCCCTTGCGTGGTGATACGTATGACTTTCTGGGCGTTGTACGATATACCCTAGCCACTGTGGCGTTTTTATATTAGCGTGTTGAAAGATGCTAAAGAAGTTAGTGACCAGCAGCATCACCGTTATCGCTTGCGGTGTGAGACCTGCGATCAAGCTGAAACAAATGCTGCCCAGGACAGTCCAACCGATCATATCCATTGGACTAAAGAAAAACGCGCCGTAGGTATCTAGCCTCTCCGCACTGTGATGCATTTGATGGAAAGTCTTCCAAAGAAAATTGCTGCGATGCATGAGATAATGCCATACAAAGACACCGAACTCATACAACAATACGGCGACTAGTCCGCCCCATACAGTTCCGAGTCCTGTCAGGTCGAGAAGTCTGTAAGGCTCCAGGTACGGATTGATAAACATGGGAAGGTACGAGGACAAAAAGAAAAAGAAAGTGAAAGCAATAAGGCCTTTCAGTCGCCAGTACTTTACCACCGGGAGCTTTCTTCCAGGGAAAATTCCTTCCCACAACATCAGCGCGGCGTAGATGCAAAGAATAATCAGTGAAATTGGGTCTGTTAAGATTTCTAATGGTGTTGGCATAATATTGAAATGTTATGCCCATTAGGCGTAAGTCTGAGACTTACGATGTGAGTATTGTCAACTTACGAGAAAAAATCTACCCCTGTAATCCATTTTATTGATCGTTCCGGAACATAGCTGCAGAATATACCTGTGCGTATAGAAGCTGATAAGTGCTTCCCTAATACCGGATGAGATTTTTCAATCTTTTGAATTGCATTGCGGATACGCCACGTTACCGCTGAGCGGGTTTTATCAAGGTTGTCGTGGGACTTCCGAACTTTTCCCTTTAAGCCAAGCGACGAAGTCAGGTGCGTCACGATCTGGTCGTACTCCTCATGAAGATAGCTAGAGCGATGCAAGTCGTTATTATTTTCAGACCAACGAATTTCTTCCTGCAACTCCAGAATCTTTTTTTGATATGAGCGCTTTGCTTTTTCATCAAAGATTGGTTCAGCCATGGCTTCCAACCCAGATCCCATCAACTCTGTGCAATGAAATTGCTTTTCGGGATGCCCGAGCATCTTTGCCAGGTCGTTCAGCCCTTTTACTTCTGTGATAAGCACTTGCTTGTTATCATATGCAATCTGCCAAACGTCATTTTCCTTTATGAAATAATTTTTCTCAGGTGGTGTAGCTTTCTCAAATTTGCGTTGAGCCTGCGCTATCTGTTTGCCACCAATAAATTCCCAAAAGCGGGTATACATCGTGTTCTTATACGGACTAACGTTTATAATCCATTGCACAGCCTGCGCCGTATCAGCATCGTCTTCTTTAGCAATCTTTTTTCGGAACTCCACCAAAAAATCTTGCCACCATCGATGCATATTTTCAAAGTCACCAATCTCATAGTACGCTGCGGCTATCATCGCGGGGAAGTCGACCCAAACCAGTCTCGCAGTTGCGCTAAGTGAAATACATTTTTTGAACTCTCCTTTTTCAAAGGCAATCAGCGCAGCTACGTGATGGTAATTGTGTCCGTTAAGAGGATCAAGTTCCTGCACTTTTTGATATATAGACTCCGCCTCCGACAGGTAGCCGAGATAAACAAAACAGGAAGCAATTTGGATAAGGTTTGACGTATCATTGGGGTTTTGCCGAAGAGCCCTTCGCAAATAATGCTCAGCAATTTCATACTCAGCCTCATAAAGATAAACCCTTCCCAGTACCATAGCGGCAACATAATCCCGCTCATTCAGGTCAATTGCTTTTTGCGCCCATTCAAAGGCGCCGCGTTTCGAAACGTCCCATCGCTCCCAAAGTTGACAACTCCATTCATTAAAATAAGTCAATGACATTCCCGTATAAGCCAAGGAATATCCAGGATCGATTTCGATGGCATGTTTGAAATGCGTCCGTGCTTTCTCGTCCGCATCCACAGAACCTTTTTTCAATTCTTCCATCCCAAAAAGCCAATGCTCATAAGCACTCATTGTTTCCTGAGATTTTTTTCGGATGTGAATTAATACATCATTGTTGAGCTGCAGTTGTAGGCTTGATACAATCTGCTTTACAATTGCTTCAGTAGAATGGGATTTATTACCTAAATCGTCCTCAAATCGTTCAGCCCAGACTATGTGATCATTATGATTGTTAACTAGCTGTGCATTTATCCTGTAGGCTTCATGTTGATATGCAAATGAACCTTTTATGCTGTAATCCGTCTGTGTACCGTCGATTACGGATTCAATGGGTATGATTCTAAATTGCTGGAATCGGGTTAACTCTGTAACCAGGTCGATGTAAAACGACCTGCAAAGCGACTGTAATCCATCCTGATCGGTAATGTTTTCAAATGGAAAAATCGCCAGACTTATTTTACTGCTGTTAACGGTGGTACTCAATAGCTGATTTCAATAGTCTCTAAAGAGCGAATTAACGAGAAACCGAGCAGGGTGTTGCAGTGGAATTGACACAAATTGTGTTACATCCGTTAATCGTTATTAGATATCCGTTATCCGTTATCCGAAGGGACTGCGGCCGTAACATCCGCAGTTCAAAAAGGATTCATCAAGTTTTAGCGCAGAATTTCTGATCTGGCCGACTATTAACGGATAACGATTAAGCTAGTTATTGTGAAGTGGCTTTGCGCTCGACCAAATATCGTAGCAATGCGCCCTATACCCTATACCCTATACCTCACCTTATTCCTTATTCCTTATTCCTTTTGTCCAACTTGACAAAGTAGGATTAACGATTAAGGGATAACGGCGTTAGCTATTAGCAGCCAATAGGTTCGCCGCGTCCACCGACCCGAAAGTAATCTCCTTCAACGGTAGCTGCACAACGAACTTTGTGTACTCACCGACAACGGATTCTACTTCAACTTCACCCTCGAGTGCCTGGATCGCCTTCTGTACGATGTATAAGCCAAGACCACTACCTTTAGACTGTTCGTGACCTTTGAAAAACATGTCGAACACTTTGCCGTTGATCGCCTCGTCAATACCTATACCGTTGTCCACTACACTAATCACAACCTTATCATTTTTGATCAAAGCACTTACTTCAACTTTAACATTGTTCGGGTCCTTCATCGCACCGAAGAAGAATGCATTTTCGATAAGGTTCACTAAGATGGTTTCAATCAGATTTGGATAAGAATAGATAACAAGGTCAGCAGGACAATCAATTGATAAACGTATTTGTTGCTCAGCTACAGTCTTTGCAAAGAGTCCCTTCACATCTTCCATCAAGTCAATCAAAGTAATTGATGAGAAATTGGTTGGCTGGTTAATCTCACTTATAATGCTCAGCTTCTTTAGTAATTTGTCCATTATCGAAGTGGTAAACACTACTTTTTGGACAAGATCCTTTGATTCACCATCAGACATATGCATGGCGATATTACAAAGGCCGATGATAGAGCAAACGGGTGATCTGAGGTCATGCGATGCCCGATAAAGGAATGTGTCCAATTCTCTGTTGGCATCTTCCAGAAGTTTTGTGCGCTCGGCGACCAGGCCTTCCAGGTTTTCATTCATTCGATTTATTTCCCCATTTACACGCTGTAGTTCCTTCTTTTGCTTTTTCAGCTTATCACCAAAGTAAATCAGCAGTAAAATCAAAAGGCCGAAAACAAACAGGACACTGAGGGTAACAAACAACTTCTGTCGGAATGCGTGCTGCTCTTCAAGACGTCTCGCCTCACTCTCTGATAACTTATTTTCCAACTCGGTGATATCAAAATACTTTTCCTTTAACGAATTGATAAGTTGACGATAGTCTCCTTGATTCTTATAGAATCGGTTTTCGTTTTGCATTAGGATTGCTTCAAGCCTCATCAGATCCGATAACAGATTAGCCTGTGTCTGCTCATCCATGGTTGTAATACCTTTCTCCAGTTTATCTTGAATGAGTGATAGCTTCTCGTCGAATTCCTGCCGCTGAAGTTCAAGCATCTGGCTCTCTTGTGTTGCCTGTGATAAGAGACTTCTGATATCGTCATCCACAAAAGACGAATCTGAGATTCTACCCATCACCGTGCTGCTGTTACCTCTTAGCGAATCCTGCATTTGCAAAACCAGTTCATTGAATTTCGCATCAATCCGCTTCTTGGCCGACTCGCTCATATCCTTTATCGGAAAATTCTTGAAGATGGCATAAAACACTGTGAGCGATTGGATTGAATCGAGTTTGGAGAGATCGAAGTCTTTTAAATAACTGGGTGGCTGTGCCCGAGTCACAACCGGTTCTAAAACCTTGGTAACAATCATGGCTTCGAAGGTTACAATATACTGTCCGTTGGATTGCTGGACAGACACCGGACGATAATCTGCAACTGAAAATTGCTCATGGGATTGGATCTTTTCATCTAGTCCCAATGGTACTTCAAAACGTCCGTCGCTTTTCGTTTCTGTGGAAGTCGTTGTCCTACCCTTGAAACTAACAGTTACGTTTGAAAGTGGTGAACCGTCCATGGCTCTGGCCACAACGCCAACCATGTGATAACTCCTTGTCCGGATAATAACCTCGATAATTCCTTTGCTGTAATTCCAGGAAGCCGCCTCAAGTTTTTCATCTTTGACTCTAATGGATTTGAGTGGAAAATCCGACTCCATCAATTCGACGAACGCAACGCCCTGGCTACCAACAGAAAAAAAATCCTTCTGATTAACCGAAAGCTCTATGTTTTTGTAAGGTGCCAGAGATTGGTCAAAAGCCTTGACCTGAACCATTTGCTTTGATTGACCGTACGATGTCAATACTGTCCCAAAGCAGATGACTAAAATCATGCAGGTAGTTTTCCACACCGAACGTCGATGGGTACAAAAAATAAGATCAGGTCTGTTCATTACTTTAAAAATTACTTTGCTTTGAAAAGGTCTTTAACTACAACTATCTCATGTCTGCTCAATTCTCTTTGGTACTTAGGAATTTCCAGACTGACAATATTCTCTTCATCATCCTGGCCGCGTACTCGCAGTTTGAATTTTCCATAGTATGGAATTACGATTTGGAAATTCCCATCTGCATCACTCCTGCTCTCGTACACCGTCAGATTCCTGTCGTTGTCGATCAGGAAAACTGTTGCAAACGGCATTATCTTCAAAGATGCGTCGTCACTCCAACTGTGCTCCTTTGATTTCAGTACGCCATCGATTTCCAATGGGTATATCTGCAAGTCCATTGCGAATTCATATACATCATCGTTGTAACCACCGTTTTTCCTGTTCGAAGACAAATATCCCTGGTTGCCAGGAGCTGTCACGACTATTCCAAAGTCATCATAATTTGTATTGAGTGGGTATCCCATGTTTTCCGGCTCCATGAATCCACCCGGTCCCACTTCTGACTTGAATATATCGAGACCGCCCAGCCCCGGATGTCCTGTCGATGAAAAATAAAGTGTGTTCCTATAAAGAAAAGGATACACTTCATCAAGACTTGTATTAATCGTTTCGCCGAGGTTCACCGGCTTCGTCCAGTGATTATTCACCAATTCGGATTTGTAAATATCCTTACCGCCAAAGCCGCCCTTCATGTCTGACGAGAAATAAAGTATTTTGCCGTCGTTGCTGATCCACGGATCGCTGATAGAGTAATTACGGTTATTGTATGGAAATGCATAAATTGTTTTCCAAACTCCATCCTTTTGCTCTGCAAAGAAAAGTTGTAAGCGTCGTCCTCCACCTGCACCTGTCTGATCTGCTGTCGATGAAAATACCATTTTCCGAGTATCGTCATAAAACGCCAACGGACCTGCGTGAAATCCGGAACTGATGTCGCGGTTAAACACAAAAGGGGTTTCGTAAGAAACTTTGTTCGCATGGACGGAATCGCGTTTTGCCTTTGAAAAATAGACCTTATAGAATGGAGCGTGGCTTGATGCATCAAGTTTTTCTATAGGTTGAACTTCCTTTCGATTCGATATGAATACGACACCATTCCTGAAAGGGACAGCACAAAATTCACCGTCGGTGGTATTGAAGTCGACTGGCCGAACGTTGAAATGCGTTGAGTCTTCAAACAAATAGCTAATGTTGCTCAACCTCCAAATCTTTTTCATAATGGTCGGATCGTTTGGAACACGTGAATAATATTTTTGATAAGTTTCCAACGCCCGGCCATATTCAGAGATTCCAGACTGTGCCTCTGCATAGTAATACAGATCCTTAACGGGTAGGGTATTCGTGTTAGCATGCTTTTCGTAAAACAGGACCGCTTTGTCATACTGCTTCAGCAGATGATAGGTCCTCGCCATTTTTAATTCTACGTCACGGTTAGGCTTCTTTTTGATCACATGTCTGTATAGTTCCAATGCATTGTGATAGTCCCGATTTTCGAAATAACTATCTGCAAGCTTGAGTTCACTCTTCCATAACTCAAAAATAGTCTCCTGACCCTTGCCAGTGCTAGCGATCAGAAAAAGCGATACAATGCAAACCACGTACTTCATCTTTTTCTTATCTGGGTGAATCTACTTTGGACTTCACGTATCTGAACACATAATTGATCATAAGCTCATGCGAACCGTTACTCACTTTGGATACCTCACCGATTGGATGATCATAGGAATAGCCAAACTGCATCTGAGGTGTTAATTGTCCCCTTAGCATTACATCTACCGATTCTTTTTTTCGATACGATAGGCCTAAGGTTAGAACCTTGCGGAAAATCAGGCTCATATTTATATCATACGATAATGGAATCCCTGCAAAGTATTTCAAAAGTAAACTGGGTTCGATTTCTACAGTTTCAGTTAGCGTAATCCGATACCTGGAAAAAAGAAAGTAATTTGCTTCTCTTAAAGTTATTGAAGTGCTGTCGTTCAGAGAAAATTCTTCCGGAAGTAGTTCTGGTGCAGATAGTCCTAGGTGAAATCGAGGACTCCTGAAATAAAAGCCCATGCCAAGGTCAAAAGCAGTATAGGCAACCGCAGCGTCAAACAATTTCGGATCCATGTTTGCTCCACTTGCCAATCGTCCATAATTAGATTTACGATTATGAATGCCACCCTGCAATCCCATTGACAAGAATGATTCTTTGCCTACTTTCAAATGGTATGCGAAAGCTGATTGTGCACTGAGATTTCTGTGAACCCCAATCTTATCGTTGATTATCGTCGCACCCAATCCAAAATGTCTTTTCTTGAATAATGTGTGAGCTGAAAAAGTTTGCGTCGATGGTGAGCTCTCAATATTTGCCCACTGCTTTCGCTGAATAAATGTGAGGCTCAACGCTTCATCGGCCCCTGCGTAGGCAGGATTTATTACCACTTCGTTGAACATGTATTGGGTAAACTGCACCTTTTGCTGGGCGGCGAGATTCAAGGGCAAGAAGCCAATCAGCAACAGTAATACTGTCCCCGTGCTGTTAAGTAAATATGATAAAAGTCTTTTCATCTTAACGAATCAATTCAACAAATCCAGTTTTTTCAATCGAATCCTCACCGTACCTAACGGTTAGCCTATAGAAATATGTACCGGTTGGAACGGCTGTTCCGTTCTGACCGGTACCTTTCCAAACGACGTTCTCATTATTATATCCTAATGCTGAATAAATGACACTGCCCCACCTATCTACAATAACGACTTCATTCTTTGCAAACTTTTCGATATTGGTGAGCACCCATTCGTCATTAACTCCATTTCCATCCGGGGTTATTACTTTTGCTATGTCGATGTCGATCTCCTGTTTTGCTACAATCACATTAAAGCTGCATGACGCCGTATTTCCGGAGATATCCGTTGCCTTATATTCAACCCTTGTTGTTCCGATTGAAAAGACATCGCCGCTCTGATGGGAACCGGTTACTGTAACTTCGCTGCATACTGAAGTTGCTGATGGCGATGACCATTCTGCAGTTGCCCTACCAAACTCGTCGCCTATCAATTGGATTTCCGCCGGGCAATCCTGGAACACGGGAGTTGTCTCATTTCGCACGGTCACAGTAAACTCGCACAGGGATATATTTCCAGATGCGTCCACCGCAGTATAAGTCACCTTAGTAACTCCAAGCGAAAACGTACTTCCAGTAGTGTGGGTGCTTTGTAGCGTAAAGGTATCGCAATTGTCATCGACCACAGGAACGGACCAGTTCACTGCGGCTTCGCATTGCGCACCGGCATTAACATTTATATCGTTTACACAGCTTTGAAATGCTGGAGCTGTCCGGTCTTCTACAATCACCTTAAAGTTGCACGACGAAATATTGCCGTTGCTGTCGGTAGCGGTATATGTTACATCGGTAGTTCCTTTTGGAAATAGGTCTCCCGAATTATGTGAAGACACAAGTGAGATTGAGCTGCAATCCGTTACTACAGGTGTGGGCCACGATACTCGTGTTTCACAGGATTCTGAAGAAGCCTCCACTACAACATCAATGCACGATGCAAACATAGGTGGCGTCCCATCAGTAACTACGACATCAAATGAGCATTGTGAGCTGTTACCCGATGCATCCGTGGCAGTATACGTAACCGTAGTCCTTCCGAGCGGAAAGATATCACCAGGACGATGCGAGCTTGTTGTGTTCACGCTACCGCAATTATCCGAGGCAATAGGCTCGGCCCAATTGACGGAGAACTGACACGAGGAGTTTGCAACAGCAGTTACATCCGCACCGGAGCAGCCTGCAAAAACAGGTGCCATTGTATCATTCACAATAACGTTAAAGCTACAGGTTGCGGTATTGCCCGATTCATCTGTTGCAGTATAGACAACCTGTGTTGTTCCTTTTGGAAAAGCATCGCCCGGATCGTGCGAACTTGTCAGGGTTACGTTAACGCAATTATCCGAAGCTGTCGGTGCTGCCCACAACGCAACGGTCTGGCACGACGCATCAGCATCAAGTATAATATCCGCGGTGGGGCACCCTGCAATCACAGGATCAATTTCATCCTTCACAATGACGTTAAAAGTACATTCGGCAATATTTCCAGAAGGATCTATCGCAGTATATTTTACGACCGTAGTGCCGATACTAAAAGTATTTCCGGGTTCATGAGTGCTGCTGAAGGTTTGCACGCTACAGTTATCATCTGCGGTCGGTTCTGTCCACCACGCTGTAGCTTCGCAGGATGAATTGGCTGTGATAACAATGTCGCCGTCAATACAACCTGAAATCACCGGAGCAGAATCGTCCGTGACTACTACGTTAAAAACACAAGTCGATATATTTCCTGCGTTATCGGCTGCGGTATATGTTACAGTTGTTGTCCCTACCGGAAAAGTGTCGCCTGGATCGTGTGAACTGACCAGCGTCGGCACGCTGCAATTGTCAGTGGCCGTCGGTGGTGTCCAGGTCACGGTCGCGCCACACGCGCCATCAGCAACTGCAGGAATATCGGCCGTGTTACATCCGGAAATTATCGGTGCGGTATTATCAATGACGACAACATCAAATTCGCAGGTGGCACTATTGCCAGCTGCATCGGTCGCGGTATACGTCACAGTTGTAGTCCCCAAGGGAAAGATGTCGCCGGGCGAGTGACTGCCTGAGATTATCGGAGTGCTGCAGTTATCAGCAGCGGTCGGAGGCGCCCAGTTTGCAACGCCCTGACAAGACGCATCAGTGAATACCTGAATACCGGTTAAGATACACCCCGAAAACACAGGAGCTGTTTGATCAACGACAACAACATCAAAAGTACACGTCTCAGTATTTCCCGCCGCATCTTCGGCAGTGTAGGTAACAGACGTTCTTCCCAGAGGGAAAACGTCTCCAGGATCGTGACTGCTACTTACTACGACCCCACAATTATCGGTAGCAGTAGGCGCAACCCAATTGGCAATGGCATCGCAGGACGGACCTGCTACAACAATGATGTCAGCTCCGATGCATCCCGAGATCACGGGTGGTTCTATGTCTTCCACAATCACATTGAACACGCAAGTCGCAACGTTCCCAAATCCATCTGTGGCGGTATAGGTTACGGCAGTAGTACCTAGTGGAAATGTTGAGCCCGGTGCGTGACTGCGGACCATTCCAATCGGGCCGCAGTTATCCGTTGCGATAGGCTCCGTCCAGGTCGCTGTTCCCTGACAGCTTGCATTAGCGGACACAACAATGTCTGCGGTTAAACATCCAGAAATTAGCGGATCTGTGTCATCATTTACCACCACATTGAACGCACAAGTAGAAATGTTTCCCGATCCATCTACCGCCGTATATAGTACAACCGTTGTACCCAGAGGAAAGGCGTCGCCCGGAGAATGTGTACTTGTAAAACTAGCCAGGCTACAATTGTCTGATGCAGTCGGTGCTGTCCAATTTACGATTGCCTCGCAAGACGCATCAGCAATGGCGATAACATCTGCCGTCGGACAATTTAATATTTCCGGATCAGCATTGTCCTGAACAACAACATTAAACTGGCAGGTCGAGATATTTCCAGCGTCATCTTCCGCTGTGTAGATCACAATTGTGGTTCCAAGGGGAAACACATGTCCTGGGTTGTAGTTGCTTGTCGGGGTAACAGGCCCACAGTTGTCGGTGACCGATGGTGCAATCCAGCTAGCAGCACCCTGGCAAAGAGCGTTCGTCGTAACAATTATATCACTAACAGGACAACCGGAAAAAACGGGAGCAGTATCATCGCTGACGACAACATTAAAAGTACAGGTGGTTATGTTTCCCGTATTATCAGTTGCCGTGTATGTGACGACGGTTGTTCCTTTGTCAAAGGTATCGCCGGGATTATGACTACTCACCCAGGAAGAAATGGTACAATTGTCGGATGCTACAGGTGCAGTCCAGGTTACAACAGCCTGACATGAACCATCGGCAACGGCCAGGATATCTGATACGGGACATCCCGTGATCACGGGGTTTGTATCATCAGTAACGTTGACATCGAAGCTACAGGTGGAAACATTTCCGGACTGATCCGTTGCGGTATATACTACCGTAGTTGTACCGAGAGGAAATGTATCTCCAGGATCATGCGATGACGCCAACGAGACCGGCCCGCAATTGTCTGTAGCTACAGGGGCGGTCCAGCTCGCAACAGCCTGGCACGATCCGTCCGCAACGGCGTCAATATCCGCAGCGGCACAACCGGAAAAAACCGGATCTGTATCGTCGTTTACAATCACATCAAATGTACACGTTGCAGTATTTCCAGCCGGATCGGTCGCAGTATATAAAACCGTAGTGGAACCTTTCGGAAAAATTGTACCAGGGCTATGTGAGCTTACAAAGCTAGATACAGCACAATTATCAGAAGCGGTCGGTGGTGTCCACGTCGCAGAGGCTTCGCAGGAACCGTCGTCTGTGGAAATTACGATATCCGCCAGGCATCCATTGATCACAGGGTCCTCATTGTCTGTTACGACAACGTCAAAGCTACACGTAGCTGTATTGCCATAGTCATCTGTGGCCGTATAGATAACTTCCGTACTTCCCACAGGAAAGTTGAATCCAGGGGAGTGCGTGCTCGTCAAGGAAACTGCGCTGCAGTTATCATTGGCGATCGGTGCGGGCCAACTGATTGACGCGGTGCAAGCGCCCGGATCGTTTGAAACCTGGTAATCGGATGGACAACCAATAATCACCGGATCTATTGTTTCAAGATCTCCAGGGGAACAGCACAACGGCCCGCCATCATAACTTTCAGCGGCAAGTACTGTAAAGCTTCCTATTGTCTGGTTTACTGCAATAGGTGTCACGCAGTTCGTGTTGATGGTGAAATTATGAATTAACGTTACAAAAACAGAGAGCGTGTTCCCACTGAATTTGCCATTGCCCATCGAACCTTCAAGTGTAAAAATCTCTCCAGTGTTCACAAACAAATCGTTGAAAATCAGCCCAGATCCATCGTTGGCTGTAATGGCTACGGTAAATGCGCCATTATATCTTAGCGTTATGGAAGTGAACCCTGACTGACATGGTCCGCAGGAAGCCACTGGCGGACAGTTGCACCCCTGTCCAATTGAATTAAGGTGAATCCCAAACACCAACCAAAGCAGAACGGTGCCCTTTTTTATTGCTTTGGATGACAGAATTTTCATCGATTTGGGAAGCTTAGCTGCTGTCTCGACCCCTGATTTCAGGTGTCTTCAAAAAATGGATTTCTCTGCTTAAAAACTCTTAACTAAACCCTCAAATTCGCGCGAATTCAATTAGAATTCTCTGGATTCTTTGGGATAAAAGTACATCTGCTATATGCAGCTCTTGTAACCAAGTTTTTACTTGAATTTCAATAGGTTTCAACTTGAAAACGGTGTCGAAAAGTTGTCCGGCTCACAGTCTTAAAATGCCTGGCAAACCGTGGTAAAAAGGCACCCTGGAAGGTGCCTTTTGCGGCCGGAAAAGGTCGGTTATGCTGAATCGACTTAGGAATACTTTTCATAATTTGGACCAAAGCCCAAACCATGAAAAAACGCACATTCCTCAAGTTAACTTCTTCTCTTATGACCGGAGCCGCTCTTTCTAACTTCACCTCTTGCACGCAGGACAATACTCATCAAGAATCTGTCATTAAAAACTGGGCGGGTAACCTACAATATGGGACCGGAAACGTCTTTGAGCCCCGAACTGTCGACGAGGTTAAGGACATTGTTAAAAAATGTGATCAACTGAGGACATTGGGAACGCGTCACTGCTTTAACCGCATAGCTGATTCACCCTCTAACTTGCTGTCTACTAAATACCTGAATGAGATCATTTCACTTGACCCAGAGCAAAAAAGGGTGACCGTTGGCGGCGGAATCCGATACGGCGAATTCTGCGAATACCTGCACAAGAATGGATTTGCCGTCCGTAATCTCGCATCGCTACCGCATATCTCTGTTGCCGGCGCTTGTGCCACGGCAACCCATGGGTCAGGCGTTGGAAATGGAAATCTGGCCAAGTCGGTAGTTGGCATTGAGTTCATTTCTGGAAACGGAGAGCATGTGTCCCTTAGCCGTGACGATCATGGAGATAAATTTAACGGTGCAGTTGTTGCGTTAGGTAGCCTTGGCGTTGTAACAAAAGTTACACTGGAGGTAATACCCACTTTTTCTATGCAGCAAGACGTCTATCTTAACCTGCCGATGCAGCAATTAATCGAAAACTTTGATGCGATAATGTCGGTCGGATATAGCGTTAGCTTGTTCACTGATTGGCAGTCAGAAAATATCAACCAGGTTTGGATTAAGCGCGAGATCACTGATAATCAACCTTTTAAAGCTGAAAAAGAATTCTATGGCGCGAGTGCCGCTACGCGCAACGTCCACCCCATCATAGAAATTTCTGCAGAAAATTGCACAGAGCAAATGGGGGTAGCCGGACCGTGGTATGACCGTCTCCCCCACTTTAAAATGGGTTTCACGCCTAGCAGTGGGGAAGAACTTCAAGCTGAATACTTTGTGCCGCGCGACAGGGCTGTTGAGGCACTAAAAGCAGTCCATACTTTGAAGGATGAAATAAAACCCGTTCTTATGATTAGCGAAATCCGTACAGTCGCTTCTGACGACCTATGGCTGAGTATGGCTTATAAACAAGACAGCGTTGCAATACACTTCACTCTGACGCAGGATACAGAACGTGTTATGGCACTACTGCCAAAGATTGAAGAGAAATTGTCACCATTCGGAGTTCGGCCGCACTGGGGTAAACTATTTACGATTGAACCGGGCACATTGCAGTCACGTTACGAAAGAATAGCAGATTTTAGGAAACTGATGGTAGAATACGATCCACAAAAGAAATTTGTGAACGAGTTTGTTGAGAAAAATATATTAAGCAACAACGGCAACGCTTGACGCCTTCATTCAAGTCGAATGCTTTCGATTGCTATCGCATGCCTTTCTTCTAGCTGTTCTTTGGGCAATCCTGGACCAATTGAAATTTGCAACACTTCAACATCCTCAATCCGCATTTTTCCCGAAGGTTTTCCGTCGAAGAAGTAAGAGAGGAATGTTGGATATGGCCGAGGGAGCGTAACAATTTTCACAGGTTTTAGATCCGACAACGCCAGGCTATAATCTTTTGATGCCGACTGAAGCTCAATGATACCGCCAAACGCATTTCCGTCCGCTGTGATTAACGCTAATTGCACCAATGATGGTTGTGACGTTAACGATCTTCCTCTGATAATAAGTTTGGTCTTTTGGGAAAGGTTTTCCGTTCGACCCGAAATATCGTCTCCAAAAAAATACCGCATGGAATAATCATAAACCCTCTCTCCTTTCGGGTTTTCTGGATCGACCGCAGAAAGCTTTTCGATATCCACTCTCACTTCGGCGACGCCAGGACCCAATGGAACAAACGATGATGCAGGGCTCCATTGCCTCGTTAATTTGTCATTGTCAGTCATCGCATTAAAAATGAAAATAGGTGATGAAGGGGCAACTACTCTTGTTTCGAATGGTTCTCCCCTAAAATCCCAGTCCGAGGGGTTACCCGCTTGCGACATGGGGAATGTTGTTGTTATATCTTTTTCTTTGACAGAAATAAAATACCTTAAGAAACCTTCCCGAACCTCAGTAGCTGGAATAGTTGCCGCATATTTATATCCACTTACTTTCTTCATTGGGTATGTCTTCGGTCGAAAACCCGATCCAATAGTTAACTCAACGGCTACTGGCAGTTCAACTGTTGCAATAATGGCCTCGATATTGTGCTCCGATCCGGCTGATATTTCCTGCAGTGCGGTGTGAATTACGTGAGTCCTCTTTAAATCCGTCTTTGGTGCCTCAAATTCATTAATCAAAATATTCCTGAATTTTTGTTTAGTTGAAATATCTGCAGAAATACCTCGTCGCGTTAACAAGTACGTACCAGGGTATATCAGGAATTCTTGTCCGGTTACGGTGGTCGTAAATGTATTACCATCATTAATAGCCTGCACCGAAAAGTCGTTACCCAAAGTCGGCAATGAAATGGACATCGGCCATGCTCTCCAATTAACCGCAGCTAACTGTCGGTCGAGGCTATTCCTTCCAAATGGATCGCTAAGCCATAGCGCGTCAGGCATTACTTCGAGGCGCCAAACACCATCTTTGATCTTGTCGATAAAATATGCGCCGAGGCCTTCATATGAAACTACAGGTGAGTCGCCGAACCCTGCAATGTTCTCAAGATTTTCTAAGGAAACAGGTTTCGATGTCGTATGGTTGGTGTAAAAGAATTTCTTGTCCGTGTTCATTTCCGCCAGGTCACTTTCATAGCTCACATGAAACGGGCCAAATCGCGTATTGTCGGGATAAACACCAAATTCAGCATACATTGGAACGTTATGAAAGACCTCACCTGCAATTTTCAGACTTAATGCTTTTTGTGGCGCGTAGGCCAGATTCATAAAATGGGTATTATACTCTGTATTCGCATATGCCATGTATGTGGGATCGTATGAAAAATGTGTAGCCCATTGCATACCTGCCTGCCTGAAACTTCGCGCCATTGCCGGATATATGTATGAACGGCCGACATCAGCAGCATCGAATTCGTATACTATTTTTGCTCCGGTTTTGTATTTTGGGTTGTCAGCAAATGGAACGGCATACCTATCCACATTAGGAAGGAGATTTCCTCCCAACTCCTCTTGCGCACCAAGGCCCGTTGGATACCATTGGAAAGTCCCCCCTTGAATACCTGCTTCGAAATAGGCGTTGACAAAATGTATACTGTGGCTGATGTTATACAAGATGGGCTTCTTGCACTTCGTTCTTCGCATTGCACTGACGAGTCGATCAATATAAGTAGTCACTTGCTCCGGGCTGCCCTTATGGTGCGGCTCGTTGCTGATTTCAAATGCAATGATGTCAGGGTCATCTTTGTATGCCAGGCCTGTGTGAGGGTTCACGTGTGATAAAAATTGAAACAAATATTCCTCCTGCGCTTTTATTGCATCCACGTTAACCAGGCATTCATCCTTGCCATACTTATGAGAAAATCCGGGTGTATCCTCGTTTGGTTCGGGCCAACCGTTACCCCAGAATGCGATCGGTGTCAATATAAATTTCATCCCTCTTTCCTTCATCTTTTGAAGCATATAGTCAAACAGTTCCAGATGTTCATTATTAAGCAAGTTGCCTAACGTATCACTTATTTCGGTATCCCAAACGTGCACCCTGTACGCATCGAAACCGAGTCGCGCAAAATGATATACATCGTTGTCGATCGCTTCCTTATGAGAAACTCCTAATTTCTTTGCCGCCCGATAGGCATGCGCAAATGGTACGGTATAATTAATACCAAAACTCTGCACCTCAGATTTGGTCTTGCCCCACCGCATAACCCCATTCTTGTCGACAAAGACTACGTCCGAACTCATACTGCGCTGGGCTAGAAGAGAATCGCTCAACATCAATAACAAACCCATACAAATCAGGCGAGCGCTGTATAAATTGTTAGCAAACTTCATAGCGTTCATTTATAGTCGTAGTTCATAAATTCAATGCCGAGATGCTTGTTTCCCTCGAAATCAAAAAACGTACAATTCTCCCATGATGATCCCGTGCCCCAAAGATCCTTCATTTCGGAAGAGATCCACGCCGGTTCCCAATAAATAACACCCTGGCCGCCGCCGTCCCGAACTTCCTGTACCAGTTTCACTAACAAGTCGTGTTGTCCTTTTTCGGTAAAGGGATATCCATCCAGAGGCGCCTGATTGCTGAACAGGTTGTTATATTCATCATTCGCATCAGTAGTCCATGGATAGGCCGTCTCCAAAATCATTACCGGCTTTCCAAATTTTTCCCTGAACATCGTTATGTTCTCCGAAACCTGCCCTATCCCAACCGTTGTATGCCATAAAGGATAGTATGACATCCCAATAATGTCAAAGTCAGTAACATTTCCCTTACCCCTAGCAGTTATGTTATCAAACCACCATTCAACATTTTTCGGATCCGCAACATGTAGAATGATTTTTGTTTTCACGATCGATGATTCTGTGGAAGCCCTCACCGCAGATATTACTTTTTTAAGAACGCTTCCCATGCGTTCCCAATTTCCTTCACAGACATTGCACGATGGAAACCCCTCAGGAGAATTTGTAAAAAGCATTCCGCAATTCGTTTCATTTCCAATTTGAACAAACTCTGGGGTAAGTCCTTGCACATTCAGATGTTGAAATACCTTGAAAGTGTATTGATAGACAGAATCACCGAGTACGTCAATGGACTTTATTTCTCTCCATGCCTTGGGAATTTCCTGCTTGCCAGGATCAGCCCATGTATCGGAATAATGCATATCAAGCAAGACCGACATCCCCTGCGCTTTTATCAACGAAATAGATTTTGATACATCCGCGAGGTCATTATACATCTGAGTTCCCGCCGAGCCATAGACTTCCTTCGTCCACTCAGGATTGTGCCATAATCTCAACCTAACCACATTTGCACCATGATCCTTAAAAATTTTATACGGGGACGAAACTTCTCCATTGTCCCGGTAAATTCCATTATGGTCCAGGATCTGATTTACATACGAAAGGTCAGCACCGAAAAAGAATTCGTCTTCGATAGGTTGCTCTTTGGAATGATTGGTACTGTCATCTTTGCACGACATTATTGTTGCGAAGCATAGGACCGAAAAGATGAAATAAATAATGTTCATCGATTGCAGATTCTTAATTCAAGAAGGTTGTTTGATTATGATTTTTAAATGCATTTCGACACCTCATGCTGTTCGCAAGAATTAGGTTGAAGTTACTATTATTTGTCTAGTAATTGGGAGGTACTCCCCATAAGGGAAACGTTCGAAATTAAGCGAAGTCAATCCATCATGACCTACTTTGCTCTACACTAAAGTCTACTGCCCCCCCCCGGAATGCAGGGGTATATTCACTGAAAACAGTTAACGATCTATTTCATATATGAAAAAAGATTCGATGTTTTTAGAAATTTTGTTGTTTTGACTACGTTCTAAAAGATGAAAATTCGGAAATTAATGTAGCTTCGTCCGCGAGTTAGGTTGATGAGAGGACAGCACCGTTTTTCAGGGAGTATACCTCACGTTGGTTTAGTTAGACTAGTTAATGAACATCCTCAAAAATTTTATCAAACTGGTTTTCGGAATACCAGAAACAGATCCAATACCACCATTTCAGGTGTTGATTTTTTTCGTATTAATGACAGTCGTACTCATACTGTTTGTTGCTTTTCAGTAGGCCGTCTAAGTGGGAATAGGGAATAAGGAATAAGGAATAGGGTGATCAGGGGAATTCGGTATAGAATATTATTTACCTTGGGGATCTTATTCTCTACAACATGCTCAGGGTTTGCCTATTCCTATTTGTTATTTGTGTACAAAGTGCACAAGCTCAATCGGACTCAATTTTTATTTGGCCCCGCGCTGTACCGGGTGAGACCAAACCCAAAAGCGCTCCAGTACCCACAACGTTGGCTGATGGAAGTATCAGAGTAATCGAAGTCACTAATCCCTTCCTGAGTGTGTTCAAGCCGCGAGTTAGTAATAACAAAGCGATTATAATTTGTCCGGGTGGAGGATATGTCCGCCTGGCAGTCCACAAAGAAGGGTATACAGTAGCCTCATGGTTGTCACAGATGGGCTACACGGTGTTTGTGCTTCAGTACAGAGTACCGAACAAACGCGATGGTGCTTTACAGGATTTGCAACGTTCTATACGTACAGTGCGATCGCGCTCCAGAGAATTTGGAATCGATCCGGATATGATAGCAGCGATAGGCTTTTCTGCTGGCGCTCATTTAGTCGCAACTGCAGGATTAAAAGGTATCTCGCCTACATATCACCCACAGGATGCTGCCGATAGCCTCTCACCTCGCCCTGACAAAATGATTGTAATTTATCCGGCATACCTCGCTGAGAAGCAGGGCCTCAAATTGTCACCTGAACTGAAGCCAGACTCAAAGACCGTTGATACATTCATATTTCAGACAATGGATGATCCGCTTGCACCGAGCTCATTTGCATTAGCAACAGCGCTGAGAGACGCCGGTGCAAATGTTGAATTGCATATGTTACCTGAGGGCGGACACGGGTATGGGATGGACGCGGGCAACAAGGCAGCCGAAACCTGGCCAAAGATGTTGGAGGTTTGGCTGACTGAACATTTTTAATGTACGTAGAATCTGCTAATGTTTATCAGAGTAATGGTCGAATACTTTTTTAGAAATCTGGGCCATTAATTTTTCCAGGGTGTCTGCATTTTCAGATGTATCAGTAATAAATAACGCTATGGATACGTGCTGTCCATTGGGTAGCGTCATGACGCCGACGTCGTTAACGGCGCTGATGATGTCAGCCTTCCCTCCCATCCCGGTTTTATGAGCTACTGTCGTGCCCTGTGGCAGAAGCCCTTTAATTCTATTCTTCCCAGTAATCGTCCCTTCCATGATCTCGCGTAGTACTGCTGTAGATTTTGCAGAAACTATGTCTCCTTTATAGAACAACTCCAACAATTTTGCCATTGCACGAGGGGTCGTCCAATTTTCGAATTGGACATCCCAATTTTCATGCATTTCCTTTTCTGTGTTTTTGATGGATATCTCATTTATGCCAAGGTTGGTGATGTAAGCGTTCACTTTTGCCGGACCTCCAAGCTGTCGAAAAAGTATGTCGCACGCATTGTTGTCGCTGCTTGCGACTGAATATGAGATCAGTTCTTTGATCGTCAGATATATGTTTCCGTCAGGATGCTTTTTTGCAATCGGACTCCAAGTATTGGGGATATAGTCTCTTTTATCGATCATCACCTTAGCGTCAAGCGAGAGCCTTCCTTTGTCAACCTGTTCTAAAATCGCGAGAGCCTGATGAAATTTATATACGCTTTGCATTGGAAAATGGCCGGTACCATTAATGGAAAGCGTGTCCCCTGTTTCCAAATGCATGACGCCGACACCCACCTTCGCATCGAAAGCTTTGATAAGCTGGATGATGTCGGAACGCAGTTCGGTCTGGCTATACGCAGTTATACTAAAGACGAAAGCCAAGAGTAAGATGCAACTTGTTCTTAGGATGATATTCATGATTGTTTAGCAGTTCCTGTGCTTCTCCCAAAGCTTTTATTCCTTGTGAAACGCAAGTCCATTTTTCATTGTATATAATATAGTTAGAATATGCAAAGGATGCCTGAAATATTTTGGTTACCGTTCAGATTATCCGATGGCCAACAATGGTAACAGCTTCCTATATTGTGATTGACATCAACCCTAACCAAAACCAAGTATGAAAAGTACTCTTCAAAACATCATGCTCGAAAATAAAAGACTAGAGCAGCAGCAATCTGATTCTTTACCAATAGACAATGGAACTTCTTCTTCCTCTACAGACAGTCGCCGGAATTTTCTGAAGAAAAGTACTCTCGGAGGCATTAGCCTTGGCGCATTCCTAACTATGCCGATTGAGGATACAATTGCCCAGACAACATCGAAAGTATCAAGAGCTTCCTCACCCTCCGATTTGAAGATCACCGACATGCGTTGTGTGACAATAGATAATGGTACATCGTTCACCAACGCTCGTAACGTGATCATTCGTGTTGACACCAATCAGGGTGTCTATGGCCTGGGAGAAGTAAGAGATGGTGCCGACAAGCGGTATGCACTGTTTTTGAAAAGCAGGATCCTGGGCAGAAATCCCTGCAACATCGAAATGATTTTTAAAATTATAAAACAACATGGAGGTCACGGCCGAAAAGGGGGCGGTGTGAGTGCAGTTGAAATGGCTATGTGGGATATCCTTGGAAAAGTCTATAACGTGCCGGTATGGCAACTGCTTGGTGGGCAGTATCGAGAAAAGATACGTCTCTATGCTTACGTACCCCAGCACAATAGTGCTGACATGGATGTGGAAAAATTCAGGGCAGATTGCAAAGTGCGTATGGAAGAGCAGGGGTTCACATGGATGAAAATGCATCCTGGTGTTCACGCATATTATAAAGTACCCGGCGCAATCGTGAACTCAAAGTACGTCCTAGGCTTTAATGAGCCCAACCTTGACGACTACCTCTCCTACCAGAACACGCGACATGGATTGTCGGCGATACAGGTTACTGATAAGGGACTGGAAATCCTTTCTAACTATGTCGGAACCATTCGTGATGTCGTCGGATATGATATTCCATTATCCGGTGACCATTTCGGACATTTTGATCTCAACAATTGTATCCGTGTAGCGAATGCGTTGGAAAAATACAGGCTTGCATCTATGGAAGATTTCGTTCCCTGGGATCGAACCGATCAATTAAAAATGATCACTGATGCCATAAACTCGCCAACCATCACCGGCGAAGACATTTACCTCAAGGAGGAATTTAAAAAGTTGTGCGATATGCACGCCGTTGACATCGTTCACCCCGATATGGGATCATCCGGCGGTATATTGGAAACTAAAAAAATTGGCGACTACGCGGAAGAAAGCGATATGGGCATGAAGATGCATTTCGCAGGAACGCCAGTATCGTTTATGGCCAATGTGCATTGTGCAGCGGCAACCCAAAATGTGCTCGCGTTGGAAGTACCTAATCAGGTTGTTGATAATCCATGGTGGCCTAAACTCGTAAAGATGGTTGGAAAGCAACCTCTTTATACGAAAGGGTTTGCCAACGTTCCGATGGATGCACCTGGGCTTGGTGTTGAGTTAAATGAAGACGAAGTAAAACGGCATTTGCATGCTGAAGATAAATCATACTTTGCCCCTACACCGGAATGGAATGAAAAACGTTCGCACGACCGGCTGTGGAGTTGAGGTGTTGAGTGACTACCGTGGCAAGCACACGGCACATCGACCGCTTATAAAGAAATCGCTCCGGCTTGTGTACAGTGTACGCATTAACGATTGAAAAAATTCTTAAATTTATTCATAATCAGAGGGATGATGATTTCTAGATGGAGCAGTGTGGTCTTCCTTTTCTGTTGCGTACTTATCGATAGTGTCGCACAGCAAACGGTGAAGTATGAAACCGACATTCGGCCGTTGCTCTCTGTGAAATGTTTCGAGTGCCACAATACAGGCAATCCCAAAGGCGGTGTGAACCTTGATAACTACAAAGAAGAGGGCCGCGTCATAGAAGACGGACAATTCTGGTTAAAAGTACTCGACCAAATTAAGACTCGGGCAATGCCGCCCAAGACAGAGGCCCCATTGTCGGCTGAACATTATCATAAACTCGTCGATGGAATCAATAGCATCTTACAAAGCTCGCTTCAGCAAAAAAGCCCTGGGCACGTCGTCATACGACGGTTGAGTCATTCAGAGTATCGTTACACCATTCAGGATTTAGTCAATGTTGATTTTGATGCACGCAATTATTTTCCTTCCGATGGATCCGGAGGCGGCGGCTTTGACAACCAGGGCGGTGCCTTATTCTTTACACCGCTGAAATTAGAACGATACTACGATGCAGCAAGTGCAATCATCGATTCTGCATATACTGATGAAAAACTTTGGAAGAATCTGGTTCCCGAGGAATACGAACAAACGTGGTGGCAACAGTTTGCTAACTGGATAAAGTCGATCTTCAGTAACGACTATGACGAAATCAACGCCCCAGAGGTAGCGGCTGGAAAAGTGATCTATCCCTTTGCGACGAAGGCTTACAGAAGATTTCTAAAAGAGACAGAGAAGGAGAAGCTAATAGGAATGTTCACATCAGTTTATGATGGGACTGACTCGCTTGACAATCCTGCGCGTTTCAATTTAAGTGTGGCTCAAACGTTCAAGACGATTCTCGTATCGCCATACTTTTTATACCGTGTGGAAGAAGAACCGGAAATGCCTGGCGCTTATCCGTTGAGCAACTTTGAGGTTGCGACACGGTTGTCTTACTTTCTGTGGTCCAGTATGCCTGACCAGGAGTTGTTCAACCTGGCCTACCTTGGAATGCTTGAAGATACGGTTGTGCTGGAAGCACAGGTTCGCCGCATGCTTGCTGATCCGAAAGCAAAGCGATTTGCAGAGAACTTTTCAACGCAATGGCTTGGCATTACGAAGCTGATCAGCAACCAGCCAATCGTTGATGACGAAAAATTTCCGGGCTTCGAGATGAAAATCCGGGAGCGACTCTATGGGGAGACAGTTGAATATTTTTATCACGTACTCACCGAAAGTAAAAATCTTCTGGACCTCGTCAGCAGCAATTATACTTTCCTCACAAAAGACCTGGCCGAGTTCTATGGAATAGATGGCCCAAAGGGCGATGGCTTTGAAAAAGTCATATTGAAAGACTCCATCCGGGGCGGCGTATTGGGCATGGGTAGTGTACTGGCGACTACGTCCTTTGAGACAAGGACGAGTCCGGTGATACGAGGCAAATGGGTAATGGAACAATTAATGGGTATCTCTCCTCCTCCTCCACCACCAGTTGTCGCCGAGCTCACTGAAGACGAAGCAATCCACAACGACCTGGGACTGCGCAAAATTCTGGAACTCCATCGTTCAAAACCTGATTGCCAATCATGCCATGAAAAAATGGATCCGCTCGGTTTGGGCCTGGAGAATTTTGACCCGACAGGTCGATGGAGAACGTCTTATGGTAAAGTACCTATTGACGCTTCGGGGGTAATGGCCGACGGTCGGGCTTTTGAGGGTCCTGCTGAACTCAAGAAGCTATTGATGACTGAAAAAGCTAAGATTGCTCGTAACCTGTCTTCGAGAATGCTTTCTTATGCATTGGGGCGTTCTATTTTGTTTACGGATGAACCTGCGTTGCAACGACTGGATACGTGTCTTTTGGAAAATAATTTCAACCCGGAACCTTTCATTATAGAGTTGGTGAAAAGTTATCCGTTCAGAATGAAGTTAAATGATTTTGAAAAGAAGAGCACGGACGTATAACACAACAACGGAAAGTGTATTAACTTAGAATATATTGATCGATTCAAACTAAAGACGGATGAAAAAAAAGTGGCAAATATCACGACGTAGAATGTTAAAAGGGATGGGTGCATGCATTGCATTACCCTTTCTGGAAGCAATGGCTTTGCCTTCAGTTGGTACTTCTTCCAGTTTGAAATCGCCAGTGCGCACTGCTTTCCTCTTCATGCCAAATGGTGTTCACCCGGAACACTGGACTCCAGAAAAATTGGGTACCGATTTCGATTTGACACGTCAACTACTGCCGCTTGAAAATTTCAAAAAAGATATTCTGGTCCTTGGTGAATTGATGAACAAGAACTCCATTTTTAAAGGAGCTGACGGCCATTATGCGAAGTCGGCAAGTTTGCTTACCTGCATGCCCATCAAACAAACCATCGGGGATAACATCAGCAGCGGTGGTGTTTCAATCGACCAGGTGATTGCATCAAACGTCGGGCAGGAAACACTCTTCCCCTCCCTGGAATATGGTTTGGATAGAATCACAACCGGCGTAGATATTAACGTAGGGTTTACACGCTTGTATGGATCCAGTATTTCATGGCAGTCGCCCAGCCAGCCGCTTTCAAAAGAAATTGATCCCCGCCTGGCATTTGATCGGTTGTTCCGACCTTTTGTTCCTGGAGTAAAAATCAAGAATGATCCCTGGAAGCAAAGTGTTCTGGATCTTGTGATGGACGATGCAAAAACATTGAAAAATAATCTCGGTCGGTCAGACCAGGATAAAGTCAGTGAATATTTGGAATCGATTCGCAGTGTTGAGAAAAGAATTTCGAATAGCGCGAACAAAGAAAAATTTGCTACCAACATAACCCCTGATATTCGTCGGGAACTCATTCGCGTAAATCAAAACATAGACGAATATGTGGAGGTGTATGGCGGTGTCGATATTACTGAAAAGACCCGGCTAATGCTGGATATTATGGCGCTGGCATTCTGGAGTGATGCGAGCAGGGTCTCCAGCTTCATGTTTGGAAATAGTGTGAGCAACAGAAATTTCACTTTCCTTGATGGTGTTAGTGGAAACCATCATTCCATTTCTCACCATATGGATAAACAAGATCTTCTCGAAGAGTATATTCGTATTACAGCTTGGCATGTTGAACAGTATGCATACTTTCTCGACAAATTGAGAAACATCAAAGAAGGCGACAGAACATTGCTTGATAATTCCATGATACTTTTTGCCTCAGATCTAAGAGATGGAAACAGGCATTCCCCAAGAAATTTGCCTCTGGTGCTGGCCGGAAAGGGCGGCGGAAAAATCAAACCCGGACAAAACTTAGCATTCGACAAAGAAACACCGCTGGCTAATCTTTATCTTACAATGTTACATGCCTTGAATATTGAGCATGACCGATTTGCTGACAGCACTAAACCGTTGTCTGAGATCCAGGCTTAGAAAATGAAAATCATTTGAGTGAGGCGTAACAGAACTGTGCATTGAGGACTCTGAAAAAGAAGTTAAGGCAACCGGCTTTCAGCCTTGTATTGTTTCTACCCGGTTTACTATTGTTATTGTTGCCACAATATCGACCTGCAGAAGTACCGGTGTATCTACTCTTTTTCGGAAGGCTTCATCCTCTTGTTCTCCACTTCCCTATTGTATTGATTATTCTTTGCCTTGCTTTTGAGCTAAGCAGACGATATAACCTCATAAAGATATCTCACGGCGTAATGCTGATTATCCTTATCGCCGCTGCAGTCACAACTCTGCTGTCGGTCGGGGCCGGATTCTTTTTGTTTGCATCCGGTGATTACGCTGGTAAATTAATGGAACAACACTATTGGGCAGGTGTTCTCACCGGCTTTGCAATTTTCACAACGGCTGGGCTATTTCTCATATTCTGGAGCGTCGGGCGACTTTATGGGACGTACTTAACGGCTCTAATCATCAGCAATATTGCCATCGCTTTAACAAGTCACCTGGGTGGATCGATAACTCATGGGCAGGATTATCTTACAGAGCACCTGACATTAATGACGAATTCATCCAATCGAAATGAGCCAAAATCGGAAGCGGAGATGCTGGTGTATGACGATTTGATTGCGCCAATCTTCGAAGCAAAATGCCTGAGTTGTCACAACGCACAAAAAGCAAAGGGGAACTTCTTGATGACGTCATACGAAAATCTTACAAAACCAGGTGACAGTAATTTGCCAACAATAACTCCAACATCACCTGATAAGAGTGAGTTGTTCAAGCGTGTAGTGCTACCAGAAGATCACGACGATCATATGCCGCCAGCCGGAAAATCTCCACTGACACACGATGAAATCTCACTGCTGAAATACTGGATTGAATCGGGTGCTGCGCCTCAAATGCATCTAAGCGAGGCAAAGAAAGTTGATACGGTAAGGGTACTGGTCGAGAGCCTGCTTCCAGAGTTGTCTCGATATAAAAGGAAAGCAGAGATGGCAGCCCTTAAACGAACGACCCTTGAGCGCGAGCTAGCGGAGATAGCCAATGCGTTGTCAATCTCTATATCGAAAGACAGCACTGGTGATGACGATCATTATACTATTGCAATGAAATTCCCTCCTGCCCCGTTGACCAACGATCAATTCAAGGTCTTACACCCATACACTGATGTATTCTCTAAAGCATCTCTTGTTTCAAGTGGTATCGATGACGCCGGATTATATTATGTAAGTCAGATGATCAATCTTGAAAAATTGTTTCTTCAAAAAACAAAGTTAGACGGATCAGGAATCATTTATCTTCAAAACCTTCACAAGCTCAGAATTCTAAACTTGTCGTTTACTAATGTCGACGATAAGTCCGCGATCGATTTGTTAAAAATTGTAAACCTCGAAGAAGTATACCTCTACCGGACCAACACTTCCAAGCAAGTAGTTGAAGCGTTGCAAAAAAACAAGCCAGGATTAAAAATTTACCTGCAGGAAGGTCCATACTTTTGATGTGAAGCACGCGGGTTAGTATTCTTCAAGTTCATTTTTCATTTCACTTTTTGCCAAATTTTGCTCACGCTGGTACGCTAATTGACGCCGTTATTAAAAAATGATGTGCTATGGGAAAAGACAAAGAAGGAAAGTATCACCCGCCAAAGGGTAAACCATCGGGAACGAAAACGCAGAAAGGCGTTATGACTACCAAATCAAGCATGCTGGATCAGCTGTTAGAGATTGAGGAAAAATACACCGACCATCCGGACACTGACAGCGTAGCAGCAAACGTACGTGTGAGGCATCCAAATCGAAATGTAGACAAGGGTAACGAGCGAAAGGTTAGCGAGAATAAGAAAAGCGAATCGGGTAAAAATGTCACAGAAAGTGTGAGCACTAAGGAAGAGCAGGTAGCAACTCCAAATGAAATAACTCCATTCCTTTCGAAAGAGACTCTCGCGGAATTGGCAAACTATACCTCTGATTGCTGTATCTCCGTATATATACCGACTCATCGTTCAGGTGTGGAAGTAAATGAACAAATGGATTCAACTGCATTTAAAAACGCGTTGCAACAAGTTGAAATCCAGCTGAAAGAAAAAGGATATGACCAGGCGAAAATTGCAAGGATTCTTAAGCCGGGCTATGACCTGTTGCGCAATGAAAAGTTCTGGTACGCCCTGACAGAAGGACTCGCACTTTACATTGCTGAAGGTCATTTCAAGTTGATCCGGCTCCTTTCAACTCCGCACGAAAAAATTCTAATCAACACCTCATTTTATCTTAGTCCACTGGTGCCCTATATGTTAAACAACGAATACTTTTATTTGCTGGTGTTAAGTAAAAAGCAGGCAAAATTATTCCGGGCGAACAATTTTGGCATGACGAGAATTGAGGTGCCTGAACTACCCAATGGTGTGGACGATGTTGTACACTTTGAGGAAAAAGATGATCAGAAATTGTTCCGAACGGGAAGCAGCGGCGCCGGACAGGGTGCAAATTATCATGGGATTGGGGGTGGAAAGCCCGACGACAAAGAGAATATTTCCATGTACCTGGAAGAGGTAGACGAAACGTTGTGGAAAGAAATTTTGAACAAAGAAAATGTACCCCTTCTGCTAGCAGGGGTTGAATATCTTTTACCTCTCTTCCGAAAGGTGTCTCACTACAAAAATATTTGGGAAGATAATCTGACCGGTAGTTGGGAACATACTGACGACGCTCAATTGTATCGGGAGGCTCGGTCAGCAATGGACAAATACTTTAGAGAAAGACTTGAAAAAGCGAAGGAAGCATACGGCAATCAATCGGCTACTACGATGACCTCAACAGTTCCGGAAGAAATAATACCGGCAGCCTTTTATTCGCGCGTGTCGCATTTGTTTGTTCAAAAAAATACTGAAATCTGGGGAACGTTCGACGAGAAGTCAAATCATTTATTTATTCACAACGAACAACAACGCAACGATGACAGCTTGCTGGATAAAGCTGTACTTAAGACTTTCATGAATGGAGGTAACGTTTTCCTTTTGGAGAAAGGCGACATGCCTAACGGTGCTGAGATTGCTGCCCTGATGCGGTATTGACCTTTTAAATTCACAGCTGCCAGGATAACTGGCAGCTGTTTTATTGCCTACGCGAATTTCCCGCTGAATGTCGACTTGGCGCTGTGTAACCTTTTGGCTATTCTCCGTTATGGTGCAAACAGTGCTCCTATGAAACATTCATTTTTAAGCCTATTTTCCTTTACTGCAGTAATGTTATTAGTCATCGCATGCGACGATGATGACGATTCTCGCGCCCGAAAACTTGCCTCCGGCAACATCGAAACACTTGCCGGATCCGGCCCGGATAACTTTGGATATGATGGTGACAACGGTCAAGCTACATCGGCAAAACTTGGCTGGATAACGAGTGTCGATGTAGACGCCAGTAATAATTTCTACGTGACTGATGGAGCTGCCAATGTAGTCCGGAAAATAGCGGCCGACGGAATTATAACTACAATAGCGGGGACCTTCATAGGTTTCAATCAAATCAACAATACTCCATTCGCTGGTGACGGCGGACCTTCCACTTCCGCACATCTAAATATCCCATATTCAATCAGCATATCAGTAGATGGAAGCCTTATCATTGCTGACGCTGGTAATAATGCCATTCGAAAGATCTCGACCACCGGAACCATTTCAACTATTGCAGGGAAAGGACCAGGCCTTCCGGGCTTTACGGGAGATGGTGGTACTGCTGATCAATCTCTTTTATGGAACCCACATTCTATCGCATATGATAACGCTGGCAACGTATACATCGCCGATACGCAAAACAATGTCATCCGAATGATATCCATTGCAACCGGCAACATCTCCACAATTGCCGGGCTGGGACCCAATAGTCCCGGCTATTCCGGCGACAACGGTCAGGCTACTGCAGCTGCATTAAACAGTCCGGAAGGAATTGCGGTGGGCAAAGATGGCAGTATTTACATTTCAGACGGTGGGAATTACGTAATCCGAAAAATCTCTAATGGGATTATTTCAACTATCGCAGGAACCGGCGCCTCAGGATATTCTGGCGATGATGGTCCGGCACAAAGTGCAACTTTTATGACAGTGCGGGGCCTAGCGATTGACAGCGAGGACAATGTTTACATTGCAGATGCTTCTGCAAACGTAATCCGAATGATAGAATTTGAAACTGGTAAGATATTCACGGTTGCAGGCAATGGGGAAGCAGGCTATGCCGGTGACGGTGGCCCGGCGACGGACGCAATGCTTTCGAATCCCCTCGACGTAGCTGTGGACAGCGAAGGTAATTTGTATATCGCAGACACTAATAATGCAGCGATTAGGGTGGTTGCCCGGCGCTAGGATGAGTTACCCAGTTGGTTAACCGTGTGGAGGTTCAGGTATAAGGTATAAGGTTTAAGGTATAAGGTGATAGGGTGAGGAGGTGATAGGAATAGGGAATAAGGAATAAGGAATAAGGAGGGGCTGGATTACCACCTCCCACCCTACATTAACAAATGCTAACTTAAGATAGAATGCTCTGACGCCTCTTTGGGTGCGAAACATTAATATCGACGCACCCACTGGGCAGCCAGAAACCTCAAACCTCAAACCTTAAACTTTGAACCTTAAACCTTAAACTTTAAACTTTAAACTATTTCTCCGTATTTTCGCTCCATTTTAAAACTGAAACCCAGGGAATTTCAGGTAACATATGGAGCTTTATTATTCGTTTTCAGTACTTATTGTTCTTGCCTCTTTTTTTGCATACATCAATCATAGATTCATACGGTTACCCTCGACGATCGGTATAATGATAATGGCTATTATCGTTTCACTTATAGTCAGATTTGCCGGCAATACTATCTTCCCTGAAGCAACCCGAGAAATTTTCACCTTGATCTCAGGACTTGATTTTACAGAGGTGCTAATGGGTGCAATGTTGAACTTCTTACTTTTTGCCGGCGCCATTCACGTAAGCTTTGCAGATTTACGCAAACAGCGTCTTCCTGTGATAACGTTCTCTACGATCAGCGTAATCATTTCAACATTTGTGATAGGCGGAATTCTATACCTCGCTGCACCCCTCCTAAATGTGAATCCGCCATTTCTTGTTTGCCTATTGTTCGGCGCACTGATCTCCCCAACGGATCCAATTGCTGTGTTGGGTATCCTTAAAAAAGCTCAGGTAAGCAAGTCGCTGGAGACAAAGATTGCTGGTGAGTCGCTATTTAATGATGGTGTTGCAGTCGTGCTTTTTGCTGTCATTCTTCAGCTGGTACAATCTTCAAGCACGGAAATTTCCCTTGCAGCGATATCGTGGTTGCTGGCTAAAGAGGCAATCGGTGGCCTATTGTTAGGTGTCGTTCTCGGTCTTACGGCGTCGAAGGCAATGCAGAGAATTGATGATTACATAGTGTCCGTACTGATCACTCTTTCGGTAGTTATGGGAGGTTATCTCATTGCACATTCTATACATATCTCAAGCCCGCTAACAATGGTAGCGGCAGGATTGATTATCGGAAATTATGGAAAAAAGATTGCCATGTCCGAAATCACCAAAGATTATCTCACAAAATTCTGGGAACTTATCGACGAAATACTGAACGCCATTTTGTTTCTTTTTATCGGATTTGAGTTATTGCTCATCCCCGATTTTGAGACCTATTGGATAATTTCACTCGTGGCAATTTTTATAGTGCTTTTTGCACGATTTGTTTCCATCTGGATTCCTTCTCTAATCGTACCCTTTAAACCTAAATTAAGTCGCGGTTCACTCACGATGCTGGTGTGGGGTGGCCTTCGGGGTGGTGTATCCATTGCATTGGTGCTATCTGTAAATGCAAGCATTTATAAAGAATTGCTCCTTGAGATGACGTACTTCGTGGTTGTCTTCTCGATAGTTGTTCAGGGACTTTCTGTCGGGCGAGTGTCAAAAAAGGTTCTTACGCAGACTCAATCTTCCTAGCGTAATCACTAGCCCAGTCGTTCCGATCAAGACGATAAACCAGGCAATCGTCTTGGCCAAATTTTCTTCTTTCGATAAACCGGAAGCCAAACCTCTCGTAGAAACGGTGTGCCCTCTCGTTGGATGCAAGAGGATCGATCAACACAGCCTTGACACGGGCATCCGAAAAACAGCGGTCCAATGCCAGTTTCATCATTGATGACCCGTAACCCTTTCCCAAGTTCTCTTCTTCTCCGATCCATATGTCAATAGCCCTAAGGTCGGGCTCGACCTCGCCCCAATATTTAGATTCTTCTTTTTTAGGATCGATAATTTGTATGAAACCAATTTGCTTTCCATCCATCTCAGCGATGAGTTGTTCTCGCCATTCCGGCTCGCGAGCAAGTTCCAATTCCCAATTCCAGTCATCATTAGGATCGGAATCAATAACGTGTTGCTGGCGATCCCAATGCCGAAGGATAGACAAATCGTTTATAGTAGCCTTTCTCAACTGCATTAATTTTTTCATTTGATCAGCCTATCACTTTGCTAGCCACTGAATATGAATAACAAATTTAGTTATGGCTAGGGTCGTTCAAAAATGATTTGATTGCTGCAAGATCATCAGCGGAATTGTCTTGCATCGTGAGATGGCCTGCGTTAGGAATCATTTCAAAACGTGAATTAGGCGTAATGCTTTGATAATATTTCACGGTAGCAGGCTGTGCTTCATCAAACTCACCTGTAAGGTATAGTGTAGGAACTGTAATTTTGTTCAGAAGATTTGTTCTGTCATATTCCTTAAGCGTACCTGTCGCAAAGAATTCATTTTCACCCCACATGTAGACATAGACGTTTGTTCCCATTTGAGCATCAGAGGAATCGACATCAGCTGGTATCGGTTTCCTACGGAGATAGAAATTTTCAAGATAGTTTTGAACAGCTTGTTTCAACATGGTCGACTCTTGGGGTATCCCTTTGATAGAAGCCTTCAACACTGATGAGATTGAATCCGGCAACGTATCGATTAAAGCATCCGCATCTTTTACCCAGCGTTTTGCGTCAAGACATGGACTTGCCAGAATCAGTCCTTTCACTTTTTCCGGATGTTTCAAATAAAAATCTGTTGCCAGCATGCTTCCCCATGAATGGCCATACAAATAGAATTCCGTAAGCTTTAAGTGATCAGTGACCTTCTGCACTTGATCCACGAAATGATCGATTGTCATCAACGTGGTGTCTTCAATCCGATCTGATCGACCGCATCCCAACTGATCAAACATAATAACCGGCCTTTCGCTACCAAGCTTGTTGAGTGGTCTTAAATAATAACTGGGATAACCCGGTCCGCCGTGCAAAAGAAGTATTGGAGTCTTAGTACCTTCGCCTGAAACGCTGTACCATATTTTACCCCCTTCAACATCGATGTAACCATTGCCGCTTTGCATACGGCTACTTTGTCCGCAGCCAGATGCGAGAAGCAGGATAAGTATGTTGACTTTGAGAAATTGTATTGACGGCATCGCTGTGTGCAACTGTATTCATATCCAGAAATGCGATTGACGGTAGCAATGAGTTGCCTATATGTTCCGGCCAGCCTTGACGACCTTGTACACTTTGCCGTCGGGTTTTGACATAACATATAATTCTCCGTTATGATCCCTGCCAAAACGCATGTCAACTTTTTGCGCACCACTTAATTCAATCATTGTGGTCTGGATTCCATTCAGAGATACGCTCATCTCCTTTATTGTTGATTGCTTTCCGATCTGCAGATCATCTGACTCCACATAAAATATTCTTCCCCGAACAATGTCACCAAAAATTACCTTACCATTTAATTCCGGTACTGCAGTACCCCAATATTCAAAACCTCCGGAAATGGCATTTCCTTCATCATGATCGTATTGAGCAACAGGATACGTTATCTGATTCTCAGAATCATCAGCAGGGGGTGCGAACACGTTGCTCATGTTTTCGTTTGCTTTAATCACAAATGTTCCCTCGCGAATAGGCCAACCGTAATCATGTCCTGGTAGAATCATATACAAGGCCTCAATGTTATGGTGTCCTATGTTCGAAGCGAGCATTTGTCCCTTTTTAGTCCACGTGATTCTATGTGGGTTTCTAAATCCAAACGCATACCGTTCCCTTACTGTGTGCGGATTCTTACTTTTTGCAAATGGATTTGTAGGGGGAATTCCGTACTGCCCGTTTTTGCTATCCCTGCCCGCTGGATCTATGCGGAGTATGCTTCCCCATAATTTATCCTCATTACGCACAAGGAATGGAAAGCCCAACTCAACGCTGGCACCGTCACCCACGCCGATATATAACAGTCCAAAGTCTTCATCCCCTCGCTTAGCCAGGGGGTTGAATGTAATTTCCTGGACGCCGTGAAAAGATCCAACCATGTTCGCTCTGAAGAGTTCGCGGCTCTTTCCCTTAAACGGAAATGCATCAGGTGTTTCTGTTTTCCACTCCGACAACACCCATTGCAAAGTGACTTTTATAGAATCATTATAATCAAAATCGGCTTTGCCAGATCCTGGACTTTCAACATGAGTTGTGTACAACAATCCATTTGATTTAAAATCGGGGTGAAATGCGAAGCTTCCAAAACCAGTAGCAAGGCCTGGCTTGTGAATAAACTTCGGCTTCTGAGCAGCCATATCAAGATAAAGCTTCGGCTCTTTACCATCGATCAAGTATAACTTTCCCCTCAAATCAACTACGAACATCTCTTTGGTGTCCGGACGAAAATCAAGTTTGCATATCCGGGTAAGTTGACCTTCGTTGCTGGACGGTGGAATTGTCGTCAACAACTCCAGGCCTATGGTTAGTCCTGAATGCGCAATGGGTTCGGGAATTGGATTGGTTAAAGCATTCGGATCAAATTTCGCAGTTGTCGGATCAGGAGGACCTTTTGTATTCAGGAACGCTATGACGCAGTGCAAGTCTTCCTCAGACATGTGTTGAAATGATGGCATCACAGTCTTGTATTTTTCAAAAAGCAAATGTGCTCTCTCATCACCCGATTCAATGACCGACTGGGGATTTTTTACAAACTTTGCAACCCAGTCACTGGACACGCTCGACAAAATTCCGCCCAACTGGGGACCGATTCCATCCCTACGAAAATTATGACATGCACCGCACTGCTGCGCAAAAATAGTTTGACCTTTGCGAATTGCTGCTGTATCCGATGCAAGATGTTCGGTATTACTGGATGTTTTTGAATTGCAGAAGCTCAGTAGGAAACACAGGCCGCATATTGTACTTAACCTGATGGAGACACACTTAAAATTCATTGTTTTTTAAACGGGCTTATCCATCAAATTTAGGAGAATAGTTTGTTTCTACCTCCTGCACAACCTAAAAAAGGCTTCCGAAAAATTTCGGAAGCCTTTTCATTACCCAGGAGACAGCCTAAGGTTATTGCATTTTATCGTTCAGTTGCGATTTTTTTATCTTCTTTTTTTCGCCTGCTTCGTCCATGTAGTAGTATTTACCATTTTCCATAAATACTGCTTCACCGTTCGGTCCTTCTTTTCCTTCAACAGGAGTTATTTCACTCGGACTATCTGTTGATGAGGGATCCGTAGAAATTGAAGGATCTGTAGATTGATCAGTTTGATCTTCTGTTGGAAGACCGGACTCTCTTGATTGACCTTGTGGAATCGCGTTCGTTCCATCATTTATGGGTTGATCTTGAGTCGGCTGATTCAAATTTGGATCTTGAGTAGGTTGATCCAATGCTGGGTCTTGTACAGGTGGTTCTTGAGTCGGCCGATCCAGAGTCGGGTCTTGTGTAGGCTGATTCAAGTTTGGATCCTGAGTTGGCTGATCAAGCGTTGGTTGATCCTGAGTTGGCAATGTTGATTGATCTTGCTGCTCTACGGGCGGCTGACTATTATAATCGGTAGCCGGGTTTTGATCTTGAGCTTGAGCTAACGTGGCCATACCTAGCATGGCAGCGCCACAAAACATTAATACCTTTTTCATTTTAATATCATTTAAGTTGAACATCTTTTTTTTTATTTACCTGATATAGGGTAAACTTCATACCATACATGCCAATCGTTATTTATGCTGCGCATAGGCATATTTTTATTTTTTTGTCCTGCTGAATATTTCTACACCGGGAATTATTTTTCCGAACATTCA
>JAEZBX010000165.1 GCA_023412765.1 Bacteroidota bacterium | reverse complement strand
CTTCCAGCTTTTGGATTGCAACCTAATTTTAGCTTTGGCCTGGTGGGGGATGTGCGCTGCGCCTGCCGAAGCTCGGCGGAGGCAGGGCTAAAATTCAGTTGCAAATCCGAAAGCGCAGCCATGCGGCTGGGGAGCCAAGTCACGACAAATTACTGCTGCGCTAGGCGACGAAGTACAAAATTTTGCCTCAACAAGCGAAGAAAACTCATCAAAGAACTTAAATGGAAGTTGACAAAGTAGAACTAATAACGAATAACGGCCAACGGCGACGTGTAGAAAATAGTCTGCAACGTAACCCATACTGTGGATTGCAAATAGGATTCACTGCAATCTGAATCTTCAACAAGTCTCATTGTGCATCTTTCTGCGACGTCATTTTTCATATTGATGTTGGCACGCTGTTTAACAGTTTTATTACATCAACTAAAAAAGACAGCTATGAAAAAGATAAAATTAATTCTTGCGAGTACATTGGTAATGGGTGCAGTTACCCTATTCGCACAAGACACAACCAAGGTATCAGACGACGCAGCTAGGCAAAGATCTGGTCCGGGTGTTGGCGTGGCTCAGGATGAAAGTCAGGATTATAAGAAAGACATGACCGTGATGGAAAAGAATGAGGTACCCGCAAATCTTCGCAGCACTCTTGACGATGATCAGTACAAAGGTTGGGAAGAAAAGGCGACCATCTACAAAAACCGGGATAACGACAGTTTTATTGTCGAAATGAAAGAAGGCGAACAAACTAAGGTTCATCGGTTCGATCAGAACGGGAAAAGAGTGAAGGACTACTGAATTTCGTTATTAGTTATCCGTTATTAGTTAATCGTGGGAGTGGCCATGGGTGTGCGCCCGATCGTAGTGCGCAGGAAATTCGGAAAGAACAAGATATTGCAGCGTTGTGTTAACGACTATTGAAAGAAGGAATAAGGAATAGGGGAATAGGGAATAAAGACGCGCATTTTTTCGACCCGAGCCTTTATACCTTATACCATATACCTTTATACCTTCCCCCTTATTTCGCAAGGGAAGAACTAAGACACAACATGAAAGTAACCGCCGGAATGCTCATGTGCCGAAAAGCGAAGGAGCTGCAATTCTTTCTGATTCATCCCGGGGGACCTTTCTTTGCCAAAAAAAATGAAGGATCCTGGAGCATTCCCAAAGGGTTACCCGAACATGATGAAGATCTCTTACAGACAGCGCAAAGGGAATTTTTTGAAGAGACTGGAATCAAACCAACTCCGCCTTTCCATTCGCTCGGGACAGCCAAAATGAAAAGCGGTAAGGTAATTCACGCCTGGTGTTTCGAGGGAGAGTGGGATCCTACACAGGGAATTGTTTCAAATGTATTCAGACTTGAATGGCCACCTGCCTCTAAAAAATTTGTCGATTTCCCTGAAGCAGACCGGGCAGAATGGATGACCTATGATGTGGCTGCTAAGATGATAAATGCCCAACAAGTGATATTTCTAACAAAAGCGAAAGACTTCTACGAAAGTACCAGTTAACATATAGAATTACCTTCCTGATCTGGCGATTGAATATCCTTTTTTTATACATTGCCTTTTGCCTTTGAAGCTTGGCCCCTATAAAATAACACTTATGAAACGCTTAGTCACAATACTGTTCCTGATCCCTGTCTTTTCCTGTTTCGCACAATCTGGTTTACTAAAAGAAAGTCTGAAAGTCAAAAGCAATATCCTTGGGAAGGATATGGAGTACAGCATTTATTTGCCTGCCGATTATGAAACTTCTAATCGCCACTATCCAGTGCTTTATTTGCTCCACGGATATACTGATGATGAAACCGGATGGACACAATTTGGCGAAGCTCATCTGATCTGTGATCGCAGCATTCAGGCCGGCGAATCAGCACCAATGATCATCGTTATGCCCGACGGTGGCGTGACTTGGTATGTCAACAGTTATGATGGAAAGGTGAAATATGAGGACTACTTTATAAAAGAACTGATTCCACATATTGATCAAACCTTTCGTACGCGCCCAACGAAAAGATATCGCGCTATAGCTGGACTTTCCATGGGCGGTTATGGTACGATGATCATGGCTACAAAGCATCCCGAAATGTTTTCATCAGCCGCACCGTTGAGCGCCGGAATTTTTATCGATGATGAGATTGTGAATGGAAGCGATGACATGTGGCAAAACGTTTTAGGCGAACTTTATGGGAAAAAAGATTTGAAGGGGAAATCGAGACTCACTGAACATTACCAGAAAAATTCAATTCTGAAAATCATTGAAACAGCGAACGCGGATGAATTAAAAAAAGTTAGGTATTACATAGACTGCGGAGATAAGGACTTTTTGATCAAGGGGAATATGGCCCTGCATAGCGTGATGATAGACAAAAAGATTCCCCATGAATTCCGGGTCCGCGAAGGAGTTCACAATTGGACATATTGGAGAACTGCGTTGCCTGAAGTTCTAAAGTTTGTGAGTGAAAGTTTCCATCAGAAATAATTGAGGGGAAGATTTAAAAATTACCGTGCGGTGAAGTATTTCAACTTTTTTGTATCCGTTGTATTCATAATACTTTACGCCGTAGGCAGAATCCCACCTTCCGAGAAATATAATTTGTGGCTCACACCGTTTATCATCCCCGTTGCGCTGGCTGCTAATGCAATTTTGCTTCTCATTTCGGCCGTACTCCGAAAGAAGTCAAGCTTATATTATGTATTGGCGTTCATTATTGGCAGCAACTATTTGGTGGGTACACTTGGATTCAAATACCTCTTCAAATCCTCTGATCCAGGGCGGGCCACCTTTAACGTACTGAGCTTTAATGTTGGCGCTAACCTGGAGCGGCATGCAAGGCCGGCTGACGATGAGACCAGTTCTGCTGCGAAGCTGAGTGAATGGATTTTTAATCATGAGGCAGATGTGCAGTGTTATCAGGAATTTATCGACAGGAGAAGAAAATCTGGTTTCGATCTGCTGAATCGTCTGAAGACAAAGGGCTACAATAGTTATTTCTCATTCGATTCTGTCAATTCAAATCGGATTGGGCTTGTTGTAGGTACCTTAATTACAACGAAGTTTCCCATAATCAAGTCAGGTGATGTGCTCGCCAGCGAAAATGGTTTCAACCGTATAAGCTATGCTGATCTGTTAATCGAAGAAGATACGGTAAGAATTATGAACGTCCATCTCGAATCGATGGGCCTAAAGCCGTTTCATCCGGCAAACGCGTCGGGGTTTGAGTCGGGGAAAGAAAATACGCGTATATTATTTTCAAAGCTGAAGGAAGGTGTTTTCGAAAGAAGTGAACAAATAAAAGTTCTGGCTGATTTCGTCGAGCACTCACCCTACCCAGTGATTTGTGCAGGCGATTTCAACGAGCTGCCGTATTCATACTCTTACCAATTTTTGAGAAAGAGAATGAAAAATACATTCGAAGAAGCAGGCAGGGGTTTTGGATTTACATACAACGGCCACACCCTGCGTGTTCTGAGAATCGACAACCAGTTTTACTCCGCAGGGCTGAATGCTGTGAATTTTGTAACGCACAACAACGTTCAACTTAGCGATCACTTCCCCCTGGAAGGAAGTTATCAAATCTTACGCAAGCCATGAGGACGTTACTGAAAGAGAATCTTGGCGAGCGAAAAAAATTCCGCGGGACTTTTGTAAAGCTTGGCAAGAAAAAGAATTATCACGGATATTCGGAAGAAACCATATTGCTTAAGAACATCAAAGACACATCGACAGGTAAAGTTGTTGCTGATCATTTATGGTTCGCATATACAAAGAGCTTCCAAAATATTTCGCTCGTCGGTGGCGCACAAATCGAGTTTGAAGCCCGGATTAAAAAATATAACAAAGGATACCGAAACGTCCGTTATAAAATTGATCAGCGTCGTTCGGATTATAAATTAAGTCATCCGACGAAGATAGCGATTGTGCAGCCCGAGTAATTCCATGAAGACTCGTCCATGCAGCTGTAGAGATTTCCCCCCGAACATTATTGATTCATAAAAGAATTATAAGTGTTAGGCCCTTATCGTGCCGAAACTACGTTAGCGCTTTCTGGCATAGAATTTTTAGATGAACAAATCATCACTAAAATATTATAGTTATGAAAAAAATTAAGTTAATAATGGCAGGTACATTTTGCCTCTTCCTTTCCGCGGCATTTGCACAAGAATCATCATCGAACCTGGATACCGCACAACATCCAGTGAGGCAAGGCGATCCGGCGGTTACACAGTCACCCGAACAAATTAAAGACAACACTCTCCGCGACATGGTGGAAATTTCAGAATCTGAAATTCCTGCAAGCATGCAGAATGCCTTAAAGGGAGAAAATTACCAAGGCGAATCAAAAACGTTTTATAAAAGCAAAGATGGTAAATCTTATGCAGTGGAAATTAAGGATGGAAACATAACCCAGACTTACCGGTTTAATGAACAAGGTAAACCCATCAACGACAAGAACCGATGATGTCTGTTCTTAATTTCCAAAGTCATCACCAACAACCACCAAAAGAAAAGCTTCCCGTTAAATAGGGAAGCTTTTTCTTTTATAATCTCCGAACTTGAGCCTGAGAATTTTTAGTTGCCCGCCATATCCTGTGCAGATAAAGAGGGGTTTCCGTAGAAGGCATTATCCAAGGCGTTAACAATCTGTGCTATATACTCCTTCCTATTACTTACCACGGCATTCTTCTCTCCTTCGGCAGTGGAAATACGCACTGCATAACGTTCTCGTATAATTGCCAGGATCAAGAGGCCGAGCAACGCGACGCCTACACCCGCCCACATTGCAACGATATTAGCGTTGAACATTTCATTCCCAATCTGTATACTTCCTACAAGTGAAGGAGGAATCAGACCAAGAATTCCAATTATAGTAACTATAAATCCGACTATAAGTAATAATAATCCTGGTAAACGCTCCGGCCGGATAATCATCAATCCATGCTT
>JAEZBX010000131.1 GCA_023412765.1 Bacteroidota bacterium | reverse complement strand
CATCTTCTGAATCATCGTAACTAAAAGAGGATCGATTATCGTATGCTGATCGCTTCTTAGGATCGATTAGCAGCTTATAAGCAGCGTTGATTTTTACTGTCATGGCGACAGCTTCGGCGTCACCGTTAACATCAGGATGGTATTTTTTCGCAAGCTCCCGATATGCCTTCCGGATTTCGCGCGCAGACGCCGTTCTTTCGACACCAAGTACAATGTAAGGATCGGGGAAAATCATCGGTCAAAGTAACTTATATAAGATAGTAAATCTCAACCGAGACTTCAAGGCAATTCGACAAAAAAGCATTTGAAGTTGGCAGCGTTCACCAGACGGCTTTCAGCTGCCACGACCTGGGTCGCTTTTTACCCCCGCACACCCGAAATTACTACTTACTACTTACCACTTACTTACTAGCTACCAGCCGATCCTAATGATCACCTACTTACCGGCCAAATCACTCGCAACTTCTGCGATATGCGCCATTTTTCCCTGCTTGTATTCTGAATATAATCGGCGTATATCGTCCATGCTATCTGCGATAAATGGTCCGTGCGACACAATACTATGATTTTGAGGCTCTGCCGAGTAGAGCACGAAGCGTCCACCGTCGTTACCGGCTTGAATAGACAACTCACTGATAGCCTTATCGTTGTATTTGTCAAGCCACCCAACCTGGTCCCTAGACAACAATTTTCGGTCCTCACCCAAGGAAATACTTCCTTCGATCACATATAGAAATGTATTAAAACGCGCAGGTATCTGTTGAATAGTTGATGCACCCGGCTTCATTCTAATCTCGGCTATTGTTACGGGTGTATAGTTGTTGATTGGTGACGTAAGACCTGCAAATGAACCGCTGTATACCCTGACCGTTGTTCCACCTTCTGAAATTTGAGGTATTTCGTCTGCAGCTAGCCTTTGCAGTCGCGGCGGAGCATGTCTATCCGCTTTTGGCAGGTTTAACCACAATTGGAGCAACCTCATCTTGGTTGGCTTCGATATGGTCTCGGTGTGTACAACGCCACTACCTGCTGTCATCATCTCAAAATCCCCTTCCTTCATTGTATGTGGCTCTTCGCCCATTTCACCCTCTAAAATCAAAGAAACCGTTTCGAATCCAGCATGTGGATGTGGACCACCTACCGGGATGTCATCCGTTTTATAGAGCATATCATCCATTAACACGATGAATGGATCGCTTTCCACAAAATCGACTTGTATTACGGGTCTGGCGATATGGCCCTTACCCAAAAATCCAGCCTGCGAAGGAGGTGTATAGGCTTTGGTCATTTTTCTGCGTATTGTCATGTTATTTCTCCATTTGAGATTTATAAAAGTATTCTTCCAATTATTTCATCCTTGAAAGGGTGAAGCAATAAAAGAACACTTTATCTTTCATGTTTAGTTCGAATCTTTGACAGCGCGCCACATGGTTCAATTCGAATGGAAATGCCTCGCCTGTTTCTTATAACTTTGGTATCGATTAAGTAAACTGGCCGCTCCGCCATTTGTTACTTGGGCAAGGTCGTTCACACGTCTGTGTCCATAAAATAAAAAATGCTGTATGATACCTGTTAAAGATCACTATCCCAATCTCATTATCGGGTTCGGAAAGGGCGGAAAGACACTAGCCGCATATCTTGCCACCCAAGGTCAGGAAGTTGCGCTCGTAGAACGGTCTGAAAAGATGTATGGAGGAACGTGCATTAACGTCGCTTGTATCCCCACGAAATCGTTGATCACCAACGCTGAGAAAAATATTTCTTACGAAGATGCATTTAAGATCAAAAACGACCTCACTTCCCTTCTTAGACAAAAGAATTATGAGAACCTTGAAAGCAAGCCTCTGGTAACTGTAATCGATGGAATTGCATCATTTATTTCAGCGCATGAAATAAAAATAATACCTGCTGGCAACGGGGAAGCAAAAACAGTCACCGCCGACCGAGTCTTCATCAATACCGGTACTGAACCTGCTGTTCCAGGCATTCCTGGAATAAGCAGCTCCAAACGAATATTCACAAGCGCATCGCTAATGGATCAATCAGGACGACCGGACAAACTTATCATTGTCGGTGGTGGTTTCATCGGATTAGAATTCGCTGACATGTATTCAAAGTTTGGGTCTGATGTTACACTCTTAGATCACGGAAATATTTTCCTGCCTAAAGAAGATAGAGATATTGCACACGAAGTACATAAGGTGTTGACGGCGAGAGGTGTCGACATCATCATGAACGCATCCGTAACAAAAGTCATTGACACCGATGAAGGAGTAGTTGCCCGGATTAGGGAGACGCAATCCGGGGAAAGAGATATAGAAGGTTCTGCAATTTTATTGGCAACCGGTCGAAAGGCAAATACGGACGCACTAAACCTGGCTTTCGCTCATATCGATACAGACGATCGCGGCTTCATAAAAGTTAACGACAAACTACAAACTACTGCAGATAACGTATGGGCTATTGGAGACGTGAACGGTGGTCCGCAGTTCACATACATTTCCCTCGACGATTTCCGGATAATTCGCGATCAGCTTTTTGGTGGTGATTACAATTCCATAAGTAAAAGAAAGTTGGTCGCTTCATCTGTATTTATTAGTCCACCTCTCGCTCACATTGGGATGCGCGAACATGAAGCGAAAGAAAAAGGTTATCGCATAAAGATTGCAAAGTTGCCGGCATCGGCCATCCCAAGGGCCAGAATACAAAACAACACCAATGGTCTATTGAAAAGCGTAGTTGACGCTGATTCAAACAAGATTCTTGGATGTACCCTCTTCTGTGTTGAAGCCAATGAAATGATCAATACAATTCAAGTGGCTATGAATGCAGGAATCCCTTATCAAACGATAAGAGATTCCATCTTCACACATCCATCAATGACAGAAGCTTTCAATGATTTGTACGCTTCCATCTAGTTTTGGATTATCGATTCTTTTTACCGCCAGGACGCCAAGGCGCAAGGGGTGCAGCAAAGGGACATCGCTTGTTAGTCATGCACTCCAGACTTAGCGCATGTTGAGCAAGCCTGAACGTTCGTAGGCGCAAAGCTAGCTGCCTTGAGGCAGGCCGGAGGTATCACAACTTCAAAAAAATTTGTTTCCTAACAGGAACGAATCCTGGTCAAAACGACAGAGTTGCATCAGCTTTCGATATTACTTAATTGATTCTGCCGCCAGGCAGCGCGCTTTGCGTCTGATCTTCCAAAATTCCCAAGGAAGTTGACAAAGTAGAACACACTACTTACTACTTACTACTTACCACTTACCACTTACCATCTGGTCCATGCTTCCGCAATGAAAAGAAAACTATCCCTGTGGATATGGCCTGCGAAGGCTGGCTATAGTTGCACATTTTTCCAGGTAACGCTCGATTGCCATTAAGGAACTAACAGATTCGTCGGGTGTAATACCAAACTGTCCGTATTGGGAATTTAACATCTTTTGATTGTAAGGCACCTCATGCTGAATGAGGAATGCATTAAATTCTTTCAACCACAATGCGAACTTAGCGTTTGGTGAAGTAACATACTTTTCACAAAGAGCTTCATATTCTTTGTTATAGCGGAGCATCAATTCCTCTCCTTTTTTGATGGCCCATTGAGGTGTTCCTTCGCCATCAGGTAGCTTTTGATACTCCTGTTCGATCGGACCAAGTCTTCTTCCAAATTCTTCCCGAAATTCATTCTCAAGGCGATTGTACTGTGACTCAAGTTCAGATGCCTTTTGCTGAAACTCGGCCTGCAGGGTTACAAGTGCAGTCATTTCATTTTGCATCTTCACAATTTCGTCAGGGGACATGTTCTGCATTTTTGTTGCAATAGCCATCCTTTCCTGCTGCGTCATTTTGCTTGCCTTCTCTTCGACGGCCTTCTTGCTCTTGTCCAAATTTGTTTTAATCTCGGCTTTTAAACTTTGAATCTTATTACCGAAATCGTCCTTTTCACTGTAGCACTGCGTGGTAAAACTGGGAATTTTGTCCCAGTAGTTTTGCCCATGCGATGTGGTCATGATTGTGAGGAGAAAAAATAAGATGAGAGGTGTTTTTAATGATGCTTTTGCAAAAATGTTGTCCATTGAATGAGTGTAATTTTTAATAACAGGCTTATACGGAATGTATAAGGAAAAGATTTACACCTTAAGAAATATTTTGGAGTACAACAAATTACAGCCGCAATGCCAAAATTAAGTATTCATATTGAGTGCTCTTTTAAAAAGGAGCACCCAACAATCAATAGTCAGATCAATTTGTACTAGTTTTTGTATGCCTTATCCAGGAACAAATATCTCGCATCGTTCCTGGCATCAACGGCCTTCGATTCTGTATCGATAATCATAACGGGAGGGGTATCATCATTAGGTTCTGCGGATGGCCAGTTCGGCAGGTTATCTCCATTCGGATTCCCCTTAATGATAAAGTTTGCAAAATAGTTATGCATGGTTTCAGAAACTTTATAGTCGTCGGGAGTCCATGCGTAGTCTTTAACCAAGTCAAGGTTACCCATACAGTATTCAATTTCACAGGCATGCGGAGCACCGACTGCTGGAGGTGGCTTCGGTGCATTTTCATTACTAACCGTTCCACCAGCCAACCCAGGAGTTTTCGATTGATCTACTAAGGGCGGTCTCAGTTTACTATATAGATATCGATACACTGGCTTACCTGTATTCTTGCGATGCAGATCGAACCATTTCCATGTGCTGTAAGCAATAAAACGATCAGAAGCCAGAGCCGTTGCGGATAATTCAATTTCCTTTTCATCTGAATATGGATACAACTTCAATACTTGCTCAGAATCATTCGGGTAAGCTGCCTTGACTTTAGCAACATACTTCTCCTTTGTATACGGATCACCCTGCATAAATGCCATGCCTGGAATTTCCGCAGAATTCCAACCCAGTAATAATGGCACCTGAGCAACGTGTTTCGCTTTGTAAAGTTCAGGGATCGTCTTAGGATAGAAATAACCATCTATTACCGTTGGAAATCCAAATCGTTTAGATTCGGTGTACAATTCATAAAGGTCGCGTGTACTAAGAGCGCGGAGCTGAGCAAGAGTCGGAAAGCCTGCGTTTTTCGCAAACTCATATCCAATTTTCTCTGCTTCAGCTAATGGCACCGGCGCAAGTGTTGGATTGATACCTGCACCACTTTCGCCAATTGCTCCAGCAATGAGATCCTTCGACAACGGTGAGACCATCTGCGCACTTACGGCAATTGAACCGGCGGATTCTCCGGCTATAGTGACTCTCTTTGGATCTCCACCGAAAGCCGCAATATTTTTTTGCACCCATTTGAGGCCAGCATGTTGATCAAGCAAGCCATAATTTCCAGAAGCTTTGTAAGGCGCTTCTTTACTCAGTTCGGGATGCGCAAAGAAACCGAAGATATTCAGCCTATAGTTAACCGTTACTACCACTATTCCTTTTTGCGCCATGCTCGCGCCATCATACCTTGGCTCCGATCCATCACCAGCTACAAAGCCACCGCCAAAAAAATAGACAAGAACGGGAAGACCAGTGGTGGTCCTTTTTGCCGGAGTCCAAACGTTTAAGTATAAGCAATCCTCGCTCAGTCCATCCGACCGTGATTGCATGTCTCCAAAGACGATACCCTGTACTGGCCGCGGTCCAAATTTTTTTGTTTCGAGAACACCACTCCAATTGTCCAGCGGCTGGGGTTCTTTCCACCTAAGGTTGCCCACCGGCGGCTTGGCAAAGGGAATTCCAAAATACATTTGAAGGCCTGTCTTTGTATCGTACAATCCTTCGATTACGCCGTTGGAAAGTTTTGCTTGCACAGGGAATCCGAAGTTGTTTTGAGACTGGGCTGAAAGCGAGAAAATAGACATGCAAATAAGAAGTAAAGTCCTGGTCATATCTCTAGGTTTAGTTTTCCAATTTGCAATAATGTTTGATTTGATACAACCAACAAATGACGGGCGGCCAAATCATTTGTTCTGATCTGAGCAAAAAAAGAGCTCGTTTCCGAGCTCCTTTCAACCTGTTCGAAACAGTATTATTTCCCAAACTTAAGCTTCCTGTGATTTTCCTAAAATCACTTTATTTCTTCTAAGCATTCACTAATCTATTTCAATAAAGTCATCTTCGTTGAACTCGAAGTCAATTTTATCAACATCGAATTCAATGTCATCTAACTCGAAAACCGGTGGATCAATGTCAATGTTCTTTAAGTGCCAATCCATGTCGGTTAAATCCATCTCAATAGGACCGATCTCAAAATCCCCTAATTCAATCTCTATTGATCTTATTGCATCTCCAATTTCGGCATTCATTTGGTCCTCCCAGGCTTCGTCACCAATATCGAAGTTCAGATCCCTATCATACGAATAAGTAACAACTTTCCTCAAGTTGGTGTTGGCATTCGTTTTCTCGTCTCTGGAATTGGTCTCCTGCGAGAAACCCGCTTCGGCAAGCAGAATGGCGAGACAAATAGTTAGGCAATAACGGAAGTTCATGTGAGTATGGTTTTAAAAGGAATACCTAAGCGTCAAACAAAGGTTACCGCTTTCACTCACTTTTTTTACAACGTCAAGTTCGTTAGAACAGCTTTTCCTGTGGCGGCTTGGCGCCAGCCAATCTGATATAAACTGTGGTTTGACCTCTATGATGTGTTTGATGTTCAAAGAGTTTAGTAAGGGCAGCCTCCTTGGTCAATTCAAAGCGCTCAAACAATTTGATCTTGTCACCGAACTGGGCTGTGTTCATTTTCTTGATGCTATTAATAACAAAGTCATACCCTGCCAGGACCAGTTTTGTCACATTTGCCTTCGACTTATCTATTGTTTTTTCCGATTCGCCGAAACCGACAGGGCTTTTTTCACCTGTTACAGCAGCGATAAAACCGTAGTTCGCATCGGTCAGGTGAAGCATTTGTTCTGCGAAAGATCGCATTTCTGGTGTTGGTTTGAGAGCGTATCCAGATTCGGGCATGATGTCAAGATACTCTTTAGTGTAAGCTTTAGCCCTCTCCCATTCTTTTACTATTTCGTCAATGGATTGCTGTGCGTAAGTCAGATTCGTCAGTAGCAGACCGGTAACAAGTGTAGCAACCTTAAAAAGTTTCATATTTTTTCTATTTGTGGGTTCAAGTTGATTTTCTCATTGAGGCTCTATATAGGCTTTAGTAAACCACTTTCCAATTAGCCAATATTTAAAGATTGATATTTTTAGGGCAAGATCCAATGGATTAGCGAATGACCTGCGAATTTTTCTTTTCAACCTCCTTAAGGGATAGCTCAACCTGGTCCTTGTAAGTACGAATGAGATGGGTTCGAACAAGAAACGGTGTCGAATTAATACTGGCGGCAGACTGAAGAAAAACTTTTCGTGAAGGCAGCGAAGGCATATGACAATCGATGCAGTTATCGCTAAGCACAAGCCCGGCGATAGGCTGTTGTTTACAAAAGTTTTCACTTCCTTCCTTGTGACAGTTCATGCAACGCGAGGAAAAAACAGAAAGCTTTTTCGTCTCCTTTACATGAACGTCATGACAGGAAGAGCAGTCCATGTCGCTCAGCTTGAAGCATTTGCTGGCCTTTAACAAACCGACCTGGTTTCCATGTACTTCTGCTCCTGATCCGCTGTCGATAGGCTGCATTGGAGCAAAAAAACGGTCGAGGTCACTTCCAACTGTATAAGAAAACGAAGGCATCAGATTCGCGCGCATTCCTGAATGACAAAGAGCACAATTGTCAAGCTTTAATTTTCTGTCTAGTGACCGAGGGTTCGTAATGAACTGTCCTACCGACTCATTGGGATTTTCACGGTGGAAATTTACATGGCGCGCAGCGGGCCCATGGCAGCGTTCACAATCCACTCCAAGGATGACTTTTTCAGGATCAAATGTTTCGACCTCCCCAAAGGCCCTTTTGACTTTAAAGTTGGTAGCATGACATTCGAGACAACGGGCACTGATACTCCTGTCGAACACTATCCTGTCCGTTGGGTAACCAGGACTATTCGACCACGAATCTGTCGCCGAGTGATACGATGCCGGTAATTGAAACAGCGAATCACCTTGCCAGTAGAGGTATGTTTGTCCCTGTCGGCCTGAACCCAAAGAAATATCCACCGGCTTGTTGTCAACATCTTTTCCATCGATCGTCGCTCGTTGATAAACTTTGCCCTGCCTTTCTTCCATAAAGATCTTCAGTCTTTCAGTAAGTGCGAGGACGTTTTCACCTGAATCCAAACTTCCTTTGATTGTTTCGACTGAACCAATCGAAGAGGTTGAGAAATGCGGAGTTTCGATAAAAGATTGAGCAATGCTTTTATGACACTGGATACAGGATTCGGATCTCACGAACTCGCCACCTGCAGGATGGTTAATGCCCGATAGTGTTTCTTGACGTCTGGATGAATCACAATTCGTAGTCATAATACATAAACTCATGAAATACGCCACGGTCCAAAAAAATGCGATGTGCTTCACTCGTGATTTCACCAGGCGTTTTGAGGTTAGTTTGAAGTGAAGTTAAAATGGAAATTGGAAAATGGAAAATGGAAATTAGAGGATTGTGCCCTGTACAAGTTGTGAAATAATTCGAAAATACATGGATGCATAGGTCATCTTGTGGCTTCCATTTTTAAAGGCACATAAGTTTACCACGAAGGCTCAAAGACACGAAGAATCACGAAGAAATCGTAATGACGAAGAAGTTTGAAAGAAAAGCGAAAAAAAGCTTTGTGCTTCTTTGTGTCTTAGTGACTTTGTGGCAAAAAAAACTTTTTGCCCTATCTCTTCACAAACTTCGCTAACAATACCCCACTTAGAAAAATTGCCAGTGTACCGATCACGATGACCATATTCATGTGCATGGGATTTCGGAATGCTGCCAGATGTTCCGGAAGTAAATTTGAAAATGTCATCCAAAGGATCACCAGTATGCCAATCGTAGTTGCGAGTTTGGCGACAGTGTTACCGGCACTCTTTGCGATCATTCCCAACAGAAACAATCCTAACATACCGCCGGCGAAAATCCCAGCTAATTGCCACCAAAGGTCTAGTATACTCTTGACACCAATCATGACAATACCGGTTACAATTGCCAATACCCCCATCGTTGCAGTTGACACATAGAGTACGATTAACTCTTTCCGCGGCGTAATATTTCTATCAATAAATCTTTGATAGATATCTTTTAAGAAAACAGTGGCACTACTGTTCATACCACTACTAATGGTACTCATTGCCGCTGACAGAATAGCAGCGATAATTAATCCCAGCAACCCATGTGGCACTTTGGTTACCATAAAATGAGGTAACACTTTATCCCCATAATCCGCCGGAGTGAGGTCCATCACCGAGATCCCCTTTTCTGTAGCGACCTGCTGCTTGACAGCCTCAATCAATTCAGGATTTTGCTGGAAGTAAGCATACAAGGATGTACCGATGAAAAAGAAAACCAATGAAACCGGTAAATACCAATAAACGCACAACCAAATGCTACGTGCAGCTTCTTTTTCGTTCTTAGCGGTATGATAGCGCTGTACATAATTCTGATCGATACCGAAATTGTTAAGATTGATAAAGAATCCATACAACAAGACCACCCAAAACGTAGAGCTACTAAAATCTGTCAGACTAAAACTTCCCAGGCTGAACTTGCTATCAGTATTACCGATGTCCACTATGTCACTAACGCCATTTTCCATTTCTACGACTACAATCCATAGGACAACTATGGCTCCAATTGTTTTGATAATACCCTGTGCAACCTCTGTCCATATAACAGCTTCCATACCGCCCATCATCGTATAAGCGATTATGCAAATACCGCTTACGATCATGATCGTTCTCATATCGATACCTGTCAGCGCCTCCAACGTGAGGGCTATACCAAAGAATATCGAACCCATACGCGCCAGCTGCGTCAATACAAAGCATACCATGGCATAAGTTCTTGCCCAGGGACCAAAGCGATGCTCAAGGTGAGTGTAAGCACTGATCTCTCCAGTTTTTCTATAGAATGGAACAAAGTATTTCGAAGCTAGCCAAGCTGCAAGCGGCATCGAAAGGCTAAACACAAAAGAATTCCAGTTACTGCCGAAGGCTTTTCCCGGAACTCCCAGAAAAGTATTGCTGCTCAGAAAAGTTGCATAAAGACTTATGCCCAGCGCCCAACCTGGAATGTGGCCTGAAGCTTTCGTAAACTGATCTGTACTCGTATTCTTTCGTGAGAAATATACCCCTACACCAATCATACCCAGGAGATACAGCACGATGATGAAAATATCTATTATCGGTAATGAATTCATTTGAAATTGCAGCCTGGATTAATCAATAATATCTGTTGAGGGAGAAATTGTAATTTGTGCTCATGCGCCCTTAAAAAGTTCGCTCCAGCTTTTAATGATTGAATTATTTACCAGCGGCTTTGCCCAAAATCCAATCGAAAGAATATATCCCAGTGTAATAAACATAAACGTCATTGCCAGTCTCAGGCCGACGAGCTCTGCGATTCCTCCAATGATCAATGGGACCAATGCACCGCCAACAATACCCGTGCACAAAATTCCGGAGAATGTACCGTGGTGATGAGGCACAGAATTCATGCCCAAAGAAAAAACGATCGACCACATAATAGAGAGGAACAAACCGGTCACAGGAAAAGCAATAATTGCTACTGCCTGCGATCCAAACAAAGCAGAAATTAATGAAATCAAACATCCCGATGCGAAGACGATAAGAATTCGCCTGCTATCAAAAAGTTTCAGTAGTCCAAGCCCAAGAAAACATCCCACAGTTATCAATCCCCAAAAATATGAAATCGCAGTAGCCCCACCGGTAGCGGGATCCACTCCATGATATAGTTGAAGAAATTTGGACATCCAATTTGCTATTCCTTGTTCGGTGCCCACATACGCAAGTATTCCAACGAAATACAGCAGGACATTTTTGTTCTGAAGCAGCTCCTTAAATGAAGAACCAGTATCAATTTTTTCATCCGCTTTCAATTCAACTTTCGGAAATCTGATAAAAGCGATTACAATAATCATCAGCACGCAGGTAACCGCAAAAACCCAATATAAGGATACCCATTTCAACTCAGGCGTCACCAGTCTATTGAAAAATGCTACGATAGCACTTGAATTATCGCCGCTGTGAATATTTGTAACCATAGCGCTATACAGCAATGGACTCAAAAAGGAGGCTGCACCGAAAAAGAAGTTTGCCATCACTGAATTGAACGCGAAATGTTCTTCACCACCAGTATGACGAAGCAATGGATTTATAACCACTTGCAACATAGCCATTCCAATCCCGATGGAAAACAGAGACAAAAGGGCTGTCGTAAAAGTTGTAAAAACTGCAAATACCAGAGCGGCAACAAATGCCAGAACGAATGCAGCGATCAACACGGATTTCTCGGAGTACTTTTCAATCAATATTCCAGATGGAATAGACATAACGCCATATGCAACAAAAAACGAAAATGGCAGAAAACCCGCGAGACCGATGCTGAGATTGAAGCTGTTAATGATATCCGGAACGAGTGGCCCCAGGATGTTTGTAAGAAATGAGATTACCGCGAAGATCAAAAAGATAAGCGGGACGATGATTCGATTTGGTTTCATTGGCTATCAATCTACAAACACATTTTGCATTATATCAAATATTATTAAGACGACATCAAACCTACACCCCTTTCACGAATATGAAACCTCAAAATGCGAACATTGCAGGCAGTTATTAGTTAATTGTTAATCGTTAATCGTTAATAGTTAATAGTTAATAGTCTGCTCGAGCAGGAGTGTATGACTTCTCTAAATTAGCTAGTGTCGATCCCTATACCATATACCATATACCCTATTCCTTTTTTCCAACTTAACCTGTTTACAATTTCTTTGCGTCATAGCGCCTTTGCGGTTATTCATGGGAAGTTCTTTCTAGTTTTCAAGTTTTCGGAAATCTTTTGGAGAAACGCCCATCACTTGTTTAAAAACTTTTGAAAAATGATACTGGTCAAAAAAACCGAGGCTATACGACACAGCTTTTATCGTTTGATTTCTGTTCTGTAGTAACTGACATGCTCGTTGAATCTTCATTGAAGTATAAAGCTGCATCGGCGTTTGCATTGTCTTCTGCTTAAACATTGCACAATAGTGAGACACCGACAAACCCGCGACATTAGCTAATTCTTCAAGAGTAATTATACCGTTGATATGCTCGCGCATGTATTCGATACTTTGTATGACACTATCTTTCTTACTATGTTTTTTAGTAGATAACACCATCAACCGAAAAGAACATAAGAAACTGTAGAAGCGACTGTTAGCATAAACAAGGTTCTCAATATTTTCCATCAATTCAAGGTGATGCAAAATATCATTGAACTGAGCAACCCGACCAACCAGGGGTTTTGCTTTTTTTGGTGAGTATTCACTACCCACAAGATGTTGCACCATCTCCTTAGATTGTGTTCCGGAAAAGTAAGCCCAATAAATGCTCCAGGGACTTTCAGATGACGGTCGTAAACTTCCACCATACTTCACCGGTACTACAAAAAAATCGTTCTCAACTACCCTATACTTTTTGCTATTTACCTCGTAACTACCCTCTCCGGCAGCAACATAAACCAGTAAATAGTCACCTTTCCCACGAGTCTTCGTGAAAGGATGGAAAACAGTATTGTCTTCGTAACCTATTTCTGTTAAAAATAAGCTACTCAACAACGGATGGTTCACTATTCTTTTTTGAACACTCTGAGGGATTATGCAGTAGCGAAGATGAGGGGAATGAACTTGTAATGCCATTCTGAAAAACTTGAAATAGTGCGTTCGTTGTATCTACAAGATAAAAACTCTTCAGCAAGTTACCAGAATTTTATACATCTTTTTAGTAATGACTTCCATTGATTACGGTCAAATGGTTATCCAACTTGACATGTGTAACGACTAGGATAAACACACTAAACAGAAGGATAATGAATTTGGAGAAAGTCGAAATTTTGAACGCTGTCTTCACTCCCATGTTTGGTGATGGCATCGTCAATTACAACAGAATTCCAGACCTGTTTGAACATTGTGTTAATACGGGTGCAAATGGAATTTTTCTCAACGGCACCACAGGTGAGTGTATGTCGCTCAGCGTAGATGAACGGCAGAAACTAGTGGAAGCATGGACTGATCACAGAAAGAAAATCAACCGTCCGGATTTCAAAATTTTCGTACATGTAGGCAGTTGCAACCTGTATGAAACTGCGCACATGGCAGAACATGCACAAGCGCACGGTGTAGATGGCGTGGCTATGGTCGCGACATTTTATTTTCGACCTAAAACGCTCGAGGATCTGATAGAACAGTGTGAATATGTTGCTTCTGCCGCAGCCGATACTCCTTTTTATTACTATAATATTCCATTTCTCACTGGCGTAAATTTTCCATTGCTTAGCTTTCTTGAAATGGCTGCCCGCCAGATCCCAAATTTTGCAGGGTTGAAGAACAGTTTTACAGATATCGTTGAATATCAGCATTGCATACATTTCGCAAAAGAAAATTATTCACTCTACTGGGGAACAGACGAAGCATTCATGATGCTTTACGCGGCCGGCAACCGTCAATACGTGGGAAGCACTTACAACTATATGGGTGATGTATATCGCAACATGTTAAAGGCTCATCATGAAGGAGATTCCAAAAAAGTTGTAGCCCTTGAAGGCGAAGCTGATGCCATTTATAAACTACTTTCTCAGTACAACGGCATTAGTGCCGGAAAAGAAATTATGCGATTCATTGGTGTTGACTGCGGTGTAGTCCGTAAGCCGCTAAAGGCGTTCACAAAAGCGGAAAGTGATACCCTTTTAAAAAAATTAAAGGCAACCAAGTTTTTCGAATTTCACAAAAGTTCAGCATTAAGTATATCATAACGTTAAATGGAACTCATTTACCTAAACATACTTGTATGATAAAAATAGTTTTACTGAGCGACTTTTCGGAAGAATACTACAAGAATCTCCTTAGGGGGATTACCAGGTATTCAAAGGATCATGGCCCGTGGACTTTCTGTAAAATGCCCACGTACTATCGTGAAACCATTGGAATTGATGGAATTCTAAAATGGGCCCAGGAATGGGAAGCAGACGGAATTATTGGACAGTTTTATAACGGTGAAGAGGTAGCCAAATTTACGAAGGCTAGAATTCCTGTTATTGCACAAGACTTTAAAGAGCGATTCACCGATATTCCAAACATTACCGGCGCTTATCGCGAAACGGGTGCGCTAGGCGCTGAATACTTTTTAAAGAAAGGATTTAAGAATTTTGCTTTCTATGGATTTGGAAATATAGTTTGGTCTCGGGAGCGTGCAGAAGGTTTCGAGGAGCGAATTCAGGAAGCAGGCTTTGATGTTAATTATTACGAGCACAAAGACTCTCGCGGTATCGATTTATGGTATTACAAACCTTCTGCGCTGAGCGACTGGTTAAAGTCGTTGCCAAAACCTGTAGCGCTGATGGCATGCGACGATAATCAGGGTCACCATATCACTGAAGCTGCAAGACTTGCGGGCATCCGTATTCCCGATGAACTTGCCGTGTTAGGCGTCGACAACGACGAGATGATTTGTGACTTATCAGATCCCCCGCTCTCAAGCATAGAACTCGATTCAGAAAAAAGCGGTTACGAGGCAGCACGTTTGATGGAGCAAATGATCGAAGAAGGAGTGTGCTATGCAGATGATATTGTGGTCAAGGCTACGCAGGTAGTTACGCGCCATTCGACCGATATTTTCGCGAGTAAAGACAAATACATCGTAAGTGCATTAAAATATATTCACGGCAACCTGGATAAAAACCTTAAGGTAGATCAGGTTTTGAAGGAAGTGCCACTTTCACGCAGATCTCTTGAGAAACGTTTTATCATGACAACGGGCTATCCCGTTTATGAATACATCTATAACCAGAGAATAGAAAAGTTTACACAGAAGTTGCTGGAAACCGATATGACGATCTTCGAGATCGCTCTTGACCTTGGCCTCAGCGATAGCAAAAACATCGCGCGTCAATTCAAGCAGATAAAGGGAGTGACTCCAATGGAGTATCGAAAGCAACACATGCTGGCTAAGCAGTCTGCCTGATTGTATTAATTCGCCGTCGCTAATTTTTTGATTTTCATTATTGCTTCGGCGAATAAATCCATGTCCTGTTTGTCACCGAGCATAGCGTGCTGCAGTATCCAGATCGCCTTTTTATAGCACGCTTGTTCGGCCACAGGACATTTTACCCTGGAGTAATCGACATAATCGGGTATAGCGTAACACAAGAAATTCTTTTCCTGAAATAGCGGTTGTTCGTAAATCGGTTTCGGATACCCCATGAAACAGGGAACGCCTTCGGCCGCCAGCATTTCAGAAAATGTTTTTTTTGGAAGGTTGTTAAACTTCGATGCGTCGTAGCGAAAAATATACAAGTGATATGTGTGCAGCGTCTCACCATGTCCCCTGGTGAGCGGTTCGATGCCATCAATTTTCTCCAACAATGAATTGAGATACCTTCCGTTCTCATCGCGCTTTTTGGTCTGTTGTTCCAGCCTTGTCAGTTGTGTGGAAAGCAACACGGCTTGAAATTGAGTTATCCTATAGTTACAGCCAGCGAAATGATGTTCATACCATTGCCCGTCCTTTACTCTTCCTACGTTCCGCAAGGAGTTCATCATCTCAAATAACTTTTCGTCGTCTGTTACAACCATTCCGCCCTCACCTGCAGTCAAATTTTTGGATGATTGAAAGCTAAAGCATCCCGCGTGGCCAATGCTTCCTAACTTTTTGTTCTTGTACTCGCCACCATGGGCGTGGGCAGCATCTTCGATCACGACCAGGTCGTGTTTGTCGGCAATGTCCATGATCTGGTCCATGTCACATGCCTGTCCTGCAAAATGCACGGGAATGATTGCTTTGGTCCGCTGTGTAATCGCAGCCTCGATGAGCGATGGGTCCAGGTTGTATGTGTGGGGATGAATGTCGACGAAAACGGGGACGCAATTAGCTTCGATCACTATCGAGGCCGTTGCAATAAAGGTGTAGGGAGGAACAATTACCTCATCGCCTGGTTTCACACCAGCTGCGATCAGCGCGAGGCGTAAAGCCACCGATCCGTTCACGCAAGACAATGCATATTTACTGCCACAGAACTCAGCAAACTCTCTTTCGAACTTTTCTACAAGCCCGCCGCAATCAGGGTTGCCCCACTGACCGCTAAGTGCCACTTCAGTAACGGCATGTACATCATCACAGTCGAAAATTGGCCACGCAAATTCTTTTTGCACGGTTTTTTGTCCTCCATAAAACGCAAGTTGATTTGTCATAACTGATTGGTAAAATGTCTCTTTATACACTTAACGTACTTCATATGTGCTGATAGCAAAGTTCAACGGACATTAGCGAAGACTCGGGCATGCATAAAATTGGATCGCTTCCGCGTTCAATGCAGTCAGCGAAGTAGTCGAATTGATTGTAGAATCCCTGGTTCGGATCTTCAATGGCAAGATTTGTAATGTTATTATCAGTACAAATTTGAATCGTTGTCGGAGAAACACTTGAATACGCTACACTAGCATCTTCGAACCTGGCCATATATCCGGCTTGAAAAGGAAACATGGAATGGAATGTGTTGCCTCCCTCGATCTTGGCAGTAACATTTTTATAACGCCACCATGCAACAATGTAGTCGTGCATGCTGAGGGCGCCAGGTCGATTATCGGATTCAATTTTATCCGGGCAGCCCAAGGCGTAATTCAGAAAGTCAATATCATGAATAAGCAAATCAAACAAAGCGCCACCCGACGAACCGAATTTCTCCTGTTTTTCTTTCCACTGTCCCCAGCCAGGCAGACCACTAAACCTTGTGAGCGAAATAAATTTTAGAACGCCCAATTCTTTTGTATCAATCCACTCCTTTAGTTTCTGATAGGCGGGCATGAATCGCAGGACATGGCCTACCATAAGTTTCACCCGTCTTTGATTGGCAAACGCGATCATTAGTTTGCCTTCGTCGCGACGAAGTGTCATCGGCTTTTCAAGAAAGACATGCAACCCATTTTGAATGGCTTCAATGGCCATTTCATAATGCAGATCAGTATGTACACAAATATGAACTGCATCGACCTGCACGTGCCTAAGGCAGGCTCCCAAAGTCTTGTACACAGGAATTGAAAGGAGGGTAGCTGAATCGACTTCACCCGAAGAAAAATTTCCTTGGAGTTGTTCTAGTCGAGATTGGACACTAGTATCATTTCGGGTAACGATGGCACGAAGATTAAATCTTTTGTTCTTAAGAATGTTATGGGCATGCGTGATACCCATAAAACCAAATCCGATGATGGCAACATTTATCATTGGAATCGAAGACCAACGCCTGGCAGGTCACCATGCGAGTTTATTGCAACAAGTGCCAAGGCACCAATAATCACAATCGATAAAACTGTGGCTGAAAGCCATCTACTCGGAGATTCTTCAACGACTTCGAAGTTATTCTTTATTGACGGTAGCAAGAATAGAATGACGGCAATATTGACAAGGTATAAATATTGCTCGACGGGATGTATATAAATCCCTGTTAGCAAAAAGCTAAGAAATGTGTATATCCCAAGTGAAATAAGAAAAATAGAACGTACATCGGAATAACTATAGTTAGCACGATAGTATCGGGTCAATATTATGATTATATACGCAACAATTGAGATTGCAGCAAGCACCTGAAAAACTGTAACCGTCTGCGCTGTGCCTCCTTCTTTGATAATATGATCGAGTTTTTCTGTTACAAAAGATTGATCCCATAAGACGAATGGTATAAAGGCTGTCACAAAAAGAATGGGAATAAGATTACCCTTCCTTTTTTCAGATCTATTGTGCTCAGGCCAGGTCGATGTAAGTGTTCCATATGCCATCCCGAGTCCACCAAAGAACCCAATCGAATATTCCATAACGTTCCAGAAATTAATCTTGAGTCCCGAGGTCGCACCCAGTACCTGCAAAAAATTTCCAAATGCGAACCCGAAACCAGCACCTAACCCTGACCATACTGCAATACGCAACACTCCCTCCTGACCGTTTCTAACCGCATACCAGAGTAGAGCAATTGATCCGCCAAGACAAGCGGCCCAAAGCTCGGAACGCGGAGGTGTCATAAGCCATTCAAGTTGGTTAACGAGTAGGCCATACGCCAGCAGCGAGAAAGCAACCATTTCCGAAATCACTGAAGCCCATTTTACCTTGAAGCTCTTGGAATCGGCCAGGGCAAGGCCGAACAATCCACCTCCAAGGATTCCGTACAAAACACCAATCACAAAAAGCATCAGCAAGCCATAGAATGCATTCAAAAAATCGCTGGCCCTCCCATAGCCTACCAGTTGCCCATAGCTTATCATACCGCTGAGTCCCCACCCAACGGCACTCGCCAAACCAATCTTGAAGACACTATTATACCAATCAGTCCTTTTCGCAACCAACACAACTGAAAATGCTCCAATGGCACCAGCCCATGCAGCGCCCTGTTCGTGACCAAACTTTCCACGCACAGCCCAGGCGGTGCCTAATGCCATCGCCACTACCAGAGCAGAAAGCAACATTTGCCTATTTTTCAACATTGTTTTCGTTTTTTATCCAATTCAATGGAAAGGATACATACTTGATAGTCCTTCCTGGTTTAATATCCTTTCGATGAAAACTGTAGGAAACATGAATTCTTCCATCCTTACCTTGAATCACTGAAGGGTAATGGCTGGATGTGGCATTCTCACCCCGATCATCATTTTCGATTGCCTTTTTCCACTTCCAGGTTTTTCCATCGTCGTCCGACAAAGCAACGGTAAGGTTATGCCTTCCATCTTCTGTGTTGTTAAACACCATCACCCACTCGCCCGAATTAAGCGTAACAAGATCGAAACCTGAACCAGGATTAGGCAGCTGGTCATCCTTTGGAATACTCCAGGTCATCCCGCGATCCGACGACTCTGTTCTCTGCATCCGTTGAGGAGGTGGTCCATTGTCGCGAAGATATGCGACAAGCATACTATCCCTCCCAATAGCAATCGTAGGTTGGATGCCCGCACCACCAAGAACCGGGTTACTGAAAACCCAATTGACCCCACCATCGTCGGAAATAGCGAATAATGAACAATCAAATCCATCAGAATATAACGGAACAACCATACGCTCGCCAATGAACACAGCCTTGTTCTTTGTTTGCCATCCCAGGCGCCTTGTCAAAGGATAGCCAAGTTGAGAACTTGACTCTTTGTCAATTCCCTGTATGCGACCGGATCGAATCATGTTTTCGCCTTTGGCAAGACTATCCATCTTAGCTTTATACTTTGCCCATTCTATTGAAATGCTCTTTTTCACACTGTCAGGAACATTCGGCAATAGAGCAGAATTCAGGTAGCTCTCATACTCTTTCAGCTGTTCCTCTACCTGTTTTACGAACCTGTCACCCGGTTGAATACCTCTTTCAGTCTTGTCTCCCACTTTAACAAATAGTACATCCTGCCATGCCCATACTGGTGCACCTTCTGATGAATAATTTTCACTAATACGATACATCGGAATCGAGGTCTCCCATTGATTGGCCAGCACAGGATACCACATCAACCAAAGTCTCTTTTGTGTATCCATAAACAGGATAGGATTGATGTCAGGGAAGCCGCGCACATCAGCCATGAGGAAAGTCGATGACCATGCAGTATCTCCTTTGACGAGTCTCGATCCTAAAATTTTTACGTCATCCGCCCATCGTTCGCCCGATCCCTGGAACCATGCTGTGATCAGGTCACCGTTAGGCAACTCAACAATCGTGGACCCATGGACGTGTTCATCCTGATAAGGAAAAATAATATTGGATGAAAATTCAGTAATCGCTTTGTCATTCCTTGTATCCTGATTGCATGAATTTATCAGCAAGAGAATGCCTAAGGATAATATTATTGTCGTTAATGCTTTCATCATTTTGGGTGTAAACCTTCTTTACGTAGAGCCTGCAACAGTAATTGAGGTTCGTCTGTCTGAACTACGCTCGCTCCATGCTGCAGCAACTTCTTCAATGCGCGCTTCTCTTTTCCGCGTCTTATGTCATCGTCCGGGGCACCCAGTGCGTTGATCCACGCACGAGCGCTGCTAGCTTGTATTGCACTGACACACTCGGGAGAATAAAATGAAAAGTCAATATGTACGATGGGTGGATCAAATAACAGGATGGCAGAGTCAACTTCCTCCAGGGAATGTGCTCTCGGCATAATCATGAAGTCGCGATCTGTTCTTTGTATGCGCGAGAGAATTTCATAATCACTATCAAAGAATAAGACGATGTCTTTGGTCTCGGTTTTCTTTATCACGTTGATAACTTCGTTGATCCGATCAGTCTTCATGTCGAGATCAACCAATATCTGAGCTTTCGCCACCTTCAATGCTTCCTCCAGACTGGGAATCTTCAGTCTTGTAACTTTTCCCTTATCAACAATAAAAAGCTGCTGTAGCTCTGCCCATGTGAGCTGCTCTGGGTCACCTTTGCCAGTCGTCGTACGATCGAGCGTCCGGTCATGCATTAAAAAGGGAATGCCATCCTTGGATACCTTCACGTCTATTTCGACAATATCGACACCTAAACGTATTGACTCACGTATAGAAGACAAAGAGTTTTCGGGAAACTTGCCGTGGGCTCCACGATGCGATGCAACCATCACGGTTGGCGACGATGCATCCAGCAACGTTCGTCTTAATGCATCGGCTCGCTCCTGCGAAAACGCAACGGAACATGTGAGTAAAAGAAAAAGAGAATACCACAGGTGCCTCATCTCACTAACTATCTGACAAACACTTCATCATTATCGGCGACGTACATTCTTGTACTTTTCAAGTATTCACCGCCGTTGGGATCCCTGTACTTCAAATCAAGATAAAAGGCTTTATAACCGTTCGAAGGATATGGTTGTGTTGAAGTGATGACGGATGATTTTTTTTTTAATCTCAGGCTCTTGCCTTCCCATTTTTCGTCGCGAAAATCAGTATCAGTAGAATTTGTAGACCACAGCACAGCATCCACCAAAACATCCGGAGTAGCTTTTACTTTAAGCGTGATGCCTTTCTTATTATAGGTTAGTTCTGGCTCACACACTGTATAAGGCCGTTTGGCAAGTGTTGCTCCGTAGAACGCGCTCAAGGCCGACAGTGCTTCCTTCTTATCCCCTAAGTCATGTCCAACGTTAGGAACATAATGCACAAAATTCTGCCCTGGAATACTGTCGATGTAATGCTTTATTGCATCGACTGTCCAGTACTCATCATTCGTTCCCATGATGAGTAACTTCGGCATTGTCAGTTTCTTCCTGTAAGAGTATGGATCAACCATTGCAGTAATCGCCTTGCCTTGTTCGGAATGCGTTGTTTGTGGTATTCCAAGTTTAACGTAGTCTTCAATCTGGATGCTGTAGTCTTTCCACATCTTGACCTGATAATCAAGGTTGACTGGCATGTTCAAGATGTCTATAACCATCGGCGCAATTGCCACGACACGGCTATCCGATGCACCAGTTAGCCAGGTTGTCCAACCGCGCTTAGATGCACCCGAAACGACGAAGCGGTTCACCTCGTGATTCAGGGTCTGCTTAGAAAATTTCTGCACAGCATCCATCGCCCTGACAGCACTCTTCACCATTGGGAAAAGTAACGGCCAGGAGTAATCGCCATCTTCCTTGAATTTATGCAGCGTATAAGAGATCAGTGCGTCTTCTGTCAGATCCCTGTAAAGCGGTTGATTCGGTGTTTGCCGCAGTAAAGCAACGATACCATTATTCTTTTTTGCTAGACCTCCTAATGCCTGAAGAAATTGGTCGTCTTGTTTACTCCAGTTTGGCAACCCTTTCTTGTTGCTGCCTCCGGTGATAAACAAAAGTGCTCCGTCATACTTGAGTTCGGCAGGCACCAGGATGGTGAGCTGATGAGTCCAAACATATTCATGCCACTGCTGCGACGTAACCAATAAACTATACGCCTTAACATCCCCTACAGCAAAGGATTCTTTCAATTCCCATTTAAAAGTTTTGTCACCATTATCAATATATCCCTGCAGTGCAGTTTGCGGACTGAGCGTAGGTTGTGCTTCAACGGCAAATAGAATCACACATAGCAAAAGAGCAGCGATTAAAAAAATATAAATTTTGGAATTCATCTTTGTTAAGTTAGTTATCCGAAGTCGGGATTGATGGTTTTACAGAAGCTGATGGCAGTTCTTTAAGCCACCGCATAACTTCTTCAATATAAATTTCGCCCGTCATTTCACCGAGACTTGTTCGGCTGACGTAATCATACCTTTTGAAACTATTATAGTCAACTTTGGTAAGCATATATCCAAACGCATCGTTGGTCAATCCAAACAGAAAGGCATGTGGAGTATCCATTTTTCTTTTAAGATAAAATCCAATATTAGGAAGTGCTTCTCCCGGGATAGTAACCACTTTCGCGGATCCGATCTGCAAATAATTTAATCTTGTGGAAATTTTATTCTCGCTGCTCATCGTCATTTTGATGGGAGAATTCTTAAGAATATATCTCATCATTTCAGATTCAACCGGGAATTCGATTATTCGCGAAGCACAAAAAAGTGAAGGTGCTTTCTGCACTTCCGCAGTCTCAACAATTCTAAGCGCTTCATCTGCCAGCATATTGCCAATTCGAATACACTCCTCCCACGTATTTGCTTCCTTACCGTTTTCGAGCCGTACGTCGGCAGTAACCATTCCACCTTGTGCTCCATTGACGAAAATCGCCACACCACCCACCTTGGATTCAATGCGATCGTATAAGGGTCCGCAAAGATCCGGGCTGAGGATCCCTTGTGCCGAACCAATAACTTCAGCATGGATCGCATAATTGACAAGAGTTGCAATGACTTTACCTTTGTTTGCTCCAGTCTGTCCGATGGCTTGTATGACGCCACAACGGGGGTCATACAGCTTCTCAGCGTAGAAGTTGTACGCAATCTTTCCCTGCGCTTCGCCTACCGCGATCTTTAGTACAGATGGTGTCGCCTTTTCTGATGCTTCGTTAACGGCATCGGCAATTTGTTTGGAACACCACTCCAGGTAATTCAAATCTGCGAGCGATTTGCCCGACTCATCGGGGAACCCATATGCATCTGGAGCGCTATGCGTGTGGGTCGCGGAAATCAGAATATTTTCCTTTGGAATATTTTTGATCAATGCCCGGGAGAGATCACCTAAGGCAGCTGACCAACCGAGGTTGTCGACGCTTACAATCGCAACTGTTGTAGGCCCGCTTCTTAATACAATTGCCCGTGCATAGAGGTCACCTTTCTTGACTGTAGATTTTTTCGGCTGACCTACCCCGCCTGAAACAGGTAACAGTGGATCTGGTGTAATTATGCGAATTGCGGCACCAACTTCAAGCACTTGCGAAACTGCCGCGGGGCTATTAAACACCAAAGTGCCAATTAAAACAAATTTGAACAACAGCAATATTCTCATCATATTCATAAAGCACCTGCCCTCCCCGTTCCGCCTACATGCACACCATGGACACAAGATGCCAGCCATAAATGTATCACTATTGACTGGGTCGCTTCTCACACTTCACGCAAATCGTACGTCAAATTGCGCAATGTTGAGCCTGCCTATTTGACATTGGATCTCAGCACTTTACATTTAGGATCAAAACCGAACATCTTAGTAACTCCTTAGCGATGAAAACTACTTTCAGAAACCTGGCCCTACTTTTGGCTACCATGATTTGCACGTCACTAATCACTGACCAGCAAATGAAACGAGCAGATCAAAGTGTGACATGGGCTGAAAAATTGGGCTTTCCCAAAGGTAAGAAAGTGATCATGCTTCATGCAGATGATATAGGCATGTGCGAGGAAGCTAACATTGCGGCAATCGATTACTTGAAATCGCGCAAGATTCAGTCAGCGGCTATTATGATGCCTTGTCAATACGCACCCGAAATGATAGAGTGGGCTAAGCAAAATCCTAAAGAAGATATCGGATTACACCTCACGCTGACCAGCGAATGGAAAACATACCGATGGGGACCGGTATCGCCGAAGGAAAAGGTTGCCGGACTCATTGACCCCGACCAAAAGCTATGGCGTGATGTTCCCGGAGTTGTAACTCATGCATCAGGGGAAGAAGTTGAGCAGGAAATAAGGGCACAAATTGAAAAATCAATTCAACTGGGTTATCGCCCCGACCATATTGATACCCATATGGGAACGTTGTATGCTCATCATGATTACATCAAAGCTTTTTTTAAGGTCGCCGAAGAATACAACATACCTGCAAATGTGATTGATGTTTCCGATCCGGAAGTTTTGGAAGGCTTCAGGAAGATGGGGTACCCCATCACCGACGAAGTAGTAAAACTATTCGAGGGGTACAAATTACCTAAGCTCGATTTTTTTAGCAGTGCGCCCAACGGATCTACTTATGAAGAAAAGGTTGAAAACTTCAAAAAATTAATTCAGTCACTCAAACCTGGCTTAACCGAAATTATCTTTCACCCATCGGTCGAAACGGAAAATCTAAAAACGATAACGAATTCATGGCAACAACGCGTGTGGGAAGCAAAAATGTTTTCAGATCCAAAGCTGACCGACTTCTTTGAAGCCGAGGGAATTGTATTTACCAATTGGAACGACATCATGAAGAGATTTGAGAAAGCGAAACGTTCAAATCGTAAGAGTGCAAAATGAAGCTGTCAGCTGTCAGCTAACAGCTTGAGGGTGATAAAGCAGAAAGCAAAACGCAAAAAGCAAAACGCTAGTGTCTGCTAAAAGTCATATGCCATCGCCCGATTCCAACAGAACCACATACCGAAATGAGCACTCACTACCCTCGAGCTAAACCTCAAACCTTAAACTTTAAACTTTAAACAGATACTGCCTCAACCCCCAGCCTATCACACCAAACTAAAAACCGCTCGTACACCTTATCCAACGAATCCTTTTGTTCCTTGGTGAGAATTTCTTTCGACGACCTGCATACAGGATGTAATGGCAGGCCGCGTTTGTTCAAAAAGTATTTTGCACTTACAGGATATACTTTGGATATAATGGCTTCTGCATGGTCAAGTTCTCCTTGTAACCATTGCACATCTGTCTGTCTTGCAGGATCATTTGCGTGATTACACATCCAGACCAAAATTTCAGGGTAGAAGTTTCCAGATATTGCTGACAACCCTTTCGCGCCACGCTGTAGCGAGAATATTGCGTTTGCAGTGTGAGCATCATAAAACTCCATTGGATTGTCTTTAATGAGTGCAAGTTTGGCGCCTACTTTATCTTTGTCGATGGAGGTATCCTTATGATATATCATTCTCTTAGTGTCGAGTAATGCCTTGAAGACCTCCGGGGTAATAATCCTTTTGTAAGGCGAAGGACATTCATACAAACCCATGGGAATTTCTCCCGTCAGTTGCAGCATACGTTGTATATTGTTCAGCAGTACAGCATCACTCTCCTCTTTCTTTGCATAATGACTGGATATTAAGATCACGGCATTAATTCCTGTATCAAAAATCTTTTTTGCGAATGTCACCCGTTCCTCTATTGTATTGCCAAATGAACCCGTCGCAACTACAGGCAGGGCATTGTTCACCCTTTTTACAACGTGCTGTGTAAGGGCCAGCCGTTCAGATTCATCCAGATGATACATTTCGCTGCTAAGGCAGTTTGCAAAGAATCCTTTAACTCCTGCCGCAGTGTAAAAATCTATTAGCCTCGAAAGGCCGTCAAAATCGATCTTCCCATTCTCGTGAAAAGGCGTGATCATTACCGGAACAAATTTCTTTTCGTCTGATGTCGACATTCTAACTTCTTTTATTGGAGTTGAATATGTTTGACTATTTTTTGCATAGTTGTTAAGAGTAACCGACGCCAGAATTCCAGAGGCTCCAATCTTTTTAAGAAAGTTCTGACGGGTTAATTTCTGATCAGATTTCATGCGACTCAAAGTCTTTCTTTAGAATCTGGAATTCTGTTCACGAGTCTATTAATTTTCTTTGAAGACTTGATCAAATCAAAAGCATCGTACAACTCTCCGGTGGCGGTGAATGCCTCATAAGAAAGTTTATCCTTATCAATTGAGATGATTTGATACAATTGCGTGCTTCTTGCCTTACGCTGCATCCAGGGATCATTCGATACATCATACATTTTCGGACCGCTGACAGACACAACGTATACGGTACCCGAAGACTGGTCCTTTAATTTCTTCCCCGTCGGAACATTGCTTGCACTACCTCTGCCGTAGGCATGATCATGTCCCTGCAGCACGATGTCAACTTTGTGTTTATCGAATATCGGCTTAAACTTATTTCGAAGATTTTCATTGTCACGATTTGGCTTCGTTGAAAATACCGGGTAATGAAATGTTATGGCAGTCCATTTCTTCGGATCATGTGTTAGTACCGAATCCAGCCAGAGCCGTTGCTTCTCAAGATAATAAGGCGATTCATCAATCTGCTCTGCGTCAAGTGAAATAACCTTCAAGTTCGAGTAGTTCACGACATAGCACGTTTCTTCCAAACCCTTTGGACCGTTTAACGGCAGATTAAATTGGCGTCGCCATTGTGGTGAAAGAATTACACC
>JAEZBX010000127.1 GCA_023412765.1 Bacteroidota bacterium | reverse complement strand
CTATTGATCAAATGCGCTGGGCCAATGGGTTGTGCCGATTCAGGGAATTAGCACGCACGGTTTAGAAGCTAACTACGGAACCCCTATCCCTTATTCCCTATTCCTTCTTGTAGTTCGTTGGAGAAGTTGAAAGACAGGGCAGAAGTCATTGAATAACCACCGTAACCTTATTGATTCTTTTCTCTTCAAGCTTGCCCGTACGCTCGCCTCCTCCGGAGTTGTCCTTATCATCTTTTCGAACAATTACGAAGTAAGACATCGCTTTAAGGTCTTTTAATTTCAAAATTCCTTTCGCGTCAGTCACACCCTCAACAGCGACATTTTTTTCAGCAACATAGTCCTCCTCAGTTTCGAATAATTGAACTGTCGCGCCTTCAACGGTATTGCCAACCTCGTCCCGCACCGTCAGATTTAGTGTGGTTTTGATGAGTTGAAAACTCGATCCAATAATAAAAATGCCAAATACAAAAAGGGTCCTGAAATAGAAGTTCATATCAAATTTCAATTTTCGAATTTCTAAAGCTTATCTCAACAACACAACCCCACCTCTCTTTTCCTGTATTCCTTCCTCCGGTCGATAAGAACTCTTATACCGAACCACGTAAGAATAAGTTCCGGCTGGCGAAAGCTCTCCAAGGTTGTTGTTGTATCCTCCATTCCATCTGAAATTTCTTTCAGCTGATTGGAAGATCATTTCTCCCCAACGGTTGAAGATAAAGATTTGAAAATCTTCATCGTCAATAAAAAAGGTAAAGAGCTTAAATGACTGGTTAACCATCTCGCCACCGGAACCAGCGACGGAACTGGAAGGTCTGAATGCATTCGGTCCCACGATAACAGGCTCGCATTCCTCTATTACCTCTGTTTTGTCAGTGCTGGGGCAACCAAATGTATTTATCAGGGAAACTGAGAAAATGCCAGGTTCTGCGGCTGTGTAGGTTCTCGCAGGATCCGGCACGTTTAGTGGCACACCATCCTGGAACCATGTGTAGCTGACAAAATCCCCCGGGTCTAATGTTACTGATCTTGTTGATACATCCGGGTTCGCCGGATCAGGGCAAATGAAGGCTTCATCTCTAAGCAGGCCCGCAGTAGCAGGGGCGAGTTCTATTACGATATCAGCGGTTGCTGTACACGTGGCGGATGCAGCTGTAACGGTATAGGTACCTGCACGATCGTCCTCCAGCGTAGGACCAATCTCGTTTGAGATAACGCCCCCATCGAGCGCCCATTGGAATGAAGAAGATCGGTTCGGTGTCGCCGTCAGTGTAAAGGGAGATCCTTCACAAGGGGTGGTGGTTGCCAGCGAGACTGTTAGCTCTCCATCAACCTGGACGGTCGCTGTAGGAGAAGCTTTCACACATCCATTAGCAGCGCTTACAACCTGAACAAAAAACGTATTGTTGTCGCCGGTTTCTGTAATAATCCTACCGCCCGGAACCAGATTTCCATTCCTGAACCAACGGTAAGTATAGGCGCCACCTGGCGTAGCAGTTAGAGTAACCATGTCCTGACATGCATCGCTTTGAGTGAATGCCGGCGTGTAGTTGTCTACCGTCACCGTTGTGGAATCCGTGCCTGGACAAGCTCCACCAGGGCCGTCATCAGCCGTAACTCTGATGAGCCATTCACCTTCGTTAACAGCAACAGTTCCTGTCGTGGCGCCGGGTGTAACCAGCGCACCAGTTTCAGAGGCTGTCCAGTTAAAGGTGGTTGCGGCCGGGTTGCCAACAGCGGTTATGTTTCCATTACAAATATCATTCGTATTGAATGTAATGGCTACAGGCGGGTCTTGCGCAAAATTTTGAGCGGGAGAGGAGAACACGCATCCACCAGCGGTAAGCTCTACGATATAGCTGCCACTTGGGACACCCGGCGTTACATCAAATGAACCTGGCGTTGCATTACCAGAGGCTACCACCTGGGCAGTCGCAGAGTTTATAACGCGATAGGTCATTGGAGCTACTACAGCAGTGTGGGTAACTCTTAGCACTAATGGGTCGCAGGTTGTCTGCCTAGCTACTGAAGTAATGTCAAATGCGTTGTCATTGATGATTTCCGTATCAGTAGTTGCGCATCCCGACACCTGGTCTGCAACGGTTATACCATACGTTCCAGCAGCGAGGCCTGTTGCCGTTGGAATAGGCCCGGTGGATTGATTAGTACCAGATGGAACCGCAGTAGGACCTGTAATAAAGTAGGAGAATAGGGAGTTTGCAGGTCCTGTGATATTTACGTTGATACTACCGTCATTGGCAGCGCAGGCTGTAGTATTTATTGCTGCTGACGTGAAGACAGGAGATGCGTTGACGGTGTAGGTTATTGAATCCGTAACAAAACAGGTTGTTATCGGATCGGTAACAGTTACTTTATACTCGAATAGCCCGGGGTTGGACGTATTTACACTTTGTCTTTGATTGGTATTTCCGTTCGCCACATCATTAACTTCCCAGACATAATCAGCTCCTGAATTCTGCGCGTTCAGCTGAGCAATCGGCGTGTTCTGACAAATGGTGAGATCAGGACCGAGTTCAACAATTGGTCGGTTATCCACTGCTCTAATGTTTCCGTCAGTAGAACAACCTGCAGCATTGATTACTGTTACGCGATACACCGCCTGTTGAGTTACTGTTATGGTTCTGGTCGAATCGCCAGTTGACCAAACATATATAAAATCACCTGGCGCATTCGACGGGTTCGCATCAAGCACCGCCGAGCCCGTACAGAGCACTACGACAGCCGTTGGGTCAGCCGGTACATTATTAATTGTTACTTGTTGGGGAGGAAGATTGTAGGATTCACAGTTATTATAAACCCTCACGTTGACCGTATAAGTCCCCGCCGCAGCGTACAGGTGAGTTTGCTGAGGGCCACCATCGATTACCACCTGGCCATCTCCAAAGGTCCAGTCAAATTTATCAATTGCTGAATCTTTTCCCGAAGCTGTAAATTGAGTTGAGTCACCGATACAAACTCCTGCCACATTTAAACTGGGTGCCTGAATCGGATCAATAATGGTCTGAATAAAGTTTGGCAATCCTTTCGTACTGGTTGCTCCTCCCGTAAGCGCTTGCGCGTTTATCGTAAATGTAGAAACCTGCGTAGTATCCTCCACAACCTGTATAGTGCCAACAAATGGTTGGCCAGCAACAGCGACATACAACTGGCCATCCGGACCCATTTGAATTGCTCCAAGCGTTTCGTTAACGGGGGCGATAGGCGGTTTTTTTAAATACGGGTTTCCAAGACTGTCGATAGCAAACTCTACAAGTTGTGATGGACCAACTCCACCTGGTGATTGCAGCGTGGCGAATAATTTGTTTCCACCTGGTGAAAACTCTACACCATACACAACTCCGTTGGGTTGTTTAAGATCCGCAGTTCTAAAGTTGGACACAACTCCGGTTGAATCTGCAAAATCAAATATCTCAATAACGTTGGATACACTAGGCGTCGACAACGCTACGGCTAGCTGGCCATTGCCACTTAACTTCATATATCCTTGTCCATTTTCAGGTGGTGAATAATTGTGCACCGATCCAATACTGGAAATAACAGGATTGCTGATCCCCAGGGAAGTGACCTGGTATGCACGGAATGAATTGTTGCCGGCTTCATGTGCAATCAGCCAGCTTCCTGTTCCTGTGATACGCTCGGTGCTTCTTGCGAACAGAAGAACATTCTGTTCTACTATTCCTCCAGTACCTCCATTTAACTTGAGATCGAACAATGAGTAGCGTAATTCATATACACCTGATTCAATCTCCTGCGTGGTGAATATATAGTACAAGGTCTCGTCACCCGGCACAGGCATTATCAATGCTGATTGCGTTGAGCCTGGGTCTCCACCAATTCCGGAGGCGATCTCCTGATTTTGTCTGTTCCAAACTTTATCACCATCCGTAAAAAACACAACCTGCCCGTTGCGATCGCTTATTGTCGCCGTACCTTCCGGCGCGTTCATTACAGGATTTGAGATGGGGTTCACGGGATCATCAGGCAATGGATTAAAATCCAATCCAGCATTATTTCCGAAATACCATATGTTCGCTCGTTGGTCCTGTATTAAGTATTCTTTGATATTTACACCAGCGTACGTAGTACAACCATTTGATCCATCAGTTGCGACAAGGTAATAATATCCTGCTGAATCTGGTGAGAGTGTATTACTTGTTTCACCGGCCAGCAGTCCGGAAGGACCAAACCACTGGAGAGTAGGGTTTCCACTTCCATTCACGTTCGCCGTTACAGTAAAGCACCCGGTAGTACAGCCTGTTTTAGTTTTGTCTTTGGGAAATGGAAAGTCCTCGCTACAGCCAGTTGTATCCTGCACGAGACTTATTTGTGTATCGAATTCAGTAATGTTGATAGCGAGGGTTGTCGTGTCTGTTTGACCATTTAGGTATGCGATGACCGATACTGTATATGGACCCCCAGCCTCATATGTATACACCGGACTCCAGTCACTGGACCCGGATCCATCACCAAAGTTCCATACCAGGCTGTCTGCGCCCGGTGATACCGTTGGGAAAAATGACGTCGGTGCATTAGCACACGTTCCCTGCGACGTAAATGTGACTGTCAGATCCACTGTATCCCTTGGAGCGAATGATGGAAATTGAGTCCCTCCAAAATTGACTGATCCAAATGGCTGTGGATCATATTGCACGAGATTCGCGACGGAATCAGTATCACTGATTTGTCCGATTAGAAAAGGTCCACCTGCAGTTGCCTGGTAGATATGATAAATCGTGCTGTCAGGTCCCATCTGTAGTCCCCAGCTATTTACAATCCCTGGAGGCACGGGAAGGATAGACGCAAGTGTTGTCGATGGGTTGTTGATGTCATATTGGAATACATTCGCTGGTATCCCTGGTTCGCCGGTCCGCGAGATATACAGGTAATCTCCATTTGCACTCCATTCCGTGTCGTAAACGGCGGCATTTGTAGTACTATTAGATCCTGAATTCAATACTGCTTGTTGGAATGTTAACGCACCCGTTGTAGCGTCAAAGTTCAAGATCTCCACGTCACGGGTTCCTTCCTGAGGAGACACCGCGATGCGCCCGGTACCCGGATGATAAGAAAAGTTTGCAGCAAAATCGATCAACCCTAAACCATTGAATGTAGTTGTTGTCCCCTGACCTGATGAAGTAAATGGTGTCACCTGGTAATTTGGGGATCCACCGGAATGTGTGATCAGCCAAAAATCAGTACCGTTTGGATGAGGTACAATAAGCATCGCTTCAGAAACGGAATTATGATTTGCAACGGGGGTGTTAGCAGCCGTCGTGCCGGCACCAGCTGGCGGCGTGTTTGGCGCAGCATTACCTGCAATGGACATATCAACAATTCTATAAGATATCGCCCCCTGGCTACCTGCGTTTGCCGTGTTGGTGAATACATAATATTGATTATCCTCTCCGGGTACTTTTGCAATTGCTACAGGTTGATTACCGGAGGTATTAGCACCCAGGCTGCTTCCGTTAGGCATCACTGTGTGAGAGCGGTCGTAGATGTTATCGCCGTCAGAGTAGAATAAAAGGTCACCATTAATTGCATCACTGGCAACTGCACTTCCACCTGTTCCAAAGGCTGTAGCCTGATTGGTGACGAGTGTAGCAGAACCATCGCTGCGGCTAAAGCGAATCCCATTTTGACTCGCGCCAAAATACCAGTTGTAACCAGAATAGCTTTGACTTAATGAAACGGTTGGGATGGTTAACAGAACGAGTAGAAATGACCACAAAAAATTACCTTTCAGCATTTTCATACTCGAAACACGGGTCAACATACTTTCAATCTTTATTCGGGACAAATCTAAAACGCTCAAGTTCAGCTAAAGTATACAATTTGATCAAAATTTCCGTTATCTGTCCGTTGATCGTTATCTGTTAATAGTTAATGGTTACTAGTAAGTAGTGCTGGCCGATCGGTTGTTTACAATAGTATGTGGTTAGTTATCAGGTTTAAGGAATTCAACCCCAACTATTAACGATTAACGGATAACTAATAACTAATAGAAGGCTATATTTGCTTTATTTGCGTAATCTAATTACCCGAGTGTAATGTACAGGATACTCCTGATCTTTTGTGTATTCATGCTGGCGCTGAATGATTCGGTAACTGCACAAGATCCCCAATTTTCACAATTCTATGCTGCTCCCCTGTACTTGAATCCGGCAATGGCTGGCGCAACGGGTCAGGCGCGCGCAGGAATTAATTATAGAAATCAATGGCCTGCGATCGATGCGAACTTCACAACGATGTCGGCGTATTTCGATTATTTCATAGAAGATTACAACAGCTCGGTTGGACTAATATTAACTCGTGATACCGAAGGTCTTGCAGGTTTGCGTTCGCTAAGCGTCGGCCTACAATATGCATACGAATTGCAAATCAACGAAAATCTTGGGTTTAGGCCAGGCGTTCAAGTAGCGCTTTTTAACAGGGATATCAACTTTGATAAACTTACGTTTGGAGATCAATTTAATCCAGCTACGGGTGAGTTCCTTGATCAGCCAACAGCGGAAACTTTTCGAACGAACTTTAGCAAAACTTTTGTAGATATTTCGTTTGGTGGTGTATTGTTCACGCGCAGTGCATGGCTAGGTGTTTCAGCATGGCATCTTACTCAACCCAACCAGAGTATCATTGATGAAAGTAGTCCTCTTCCTGTGAAGCTTTCTGTTCACGGTGGATTTAAATTCTATCTCAAGCCTGGTGCAGTGGGAAGCGGTATGTACAAGCGAAAAGGTGAACGGAGTATTGCTCCTGCATTTCAGTACAGGCATCAGGGCAAGTTTGATCAGGTTGACCTTGGAATGTATTTTACAACCGAACCGCTGGTGCTCGGCGTATGGTACAGAGGTGTTCCTTTCAAAAATGTTGGCGACTATGTCAACAATGAATCAATTGTTTTGCTGTTGGGCTTCACCAGACTCGGGGCAAAGGATGCTATTAATATCGGCTACAGTTTCGACTATACAATTTCGAAATTAGGAACGGGTAGTGGCGGGGCACACGAATTCAGCCTGGTGTACACGTGGCCTATGCGCAATCCACGAAAACCACCGAAGGATAAGTTGATTATTCCGTGCCCGGACTTCTAAGCTGTCAGCTGTCAGTTATCAGCCGACAGCTTACCTGCGACTGATCGATTCCCACATTTTATACGATTGAGCAGAGTTTTGGAAAACTTTATTTCAATTGTCCATTTTCCAATTTCTCTACGCTGTCAGTTTAGCAGTACTTAATGATGATGTCTTCTAGGAGCTGTCAGTTGACAGCTATCAGCCGACACTTTTACCTGCGACTGATCGATGTCCACGATCTGAAATAGTGTGAGAATTCTGGAAGACTTTATTTCAGTTATCCATTTTCCAATTTCTCTATGCTGTCAGTTTAGCATTCCTTAATGATGGTGTCCCCCCGGCCCATGAACATGACCGTGTTGAATTTCTTCTGCAGTTGCATTCCGAACTTCCATCACTTCAACATCGAAGTTTAATTCGACACCAGCGAGGGGATGGTTAGCATCCACAGTGATGGAGTCAAGTCCAACTTCAGTAACAGTGACTACTGCTCCGCGATCCGTCGAGAATTTCATGCCCTTTTTTACTTCCTGATCACCAAACGCCGAACGTGGCACTTTTTGAGTCATGGTGGGATCCTTTTCCCCATAACCCTTTTCCGGAGAAACCTTTAACTCGAATTTGTCGCCTTGCGTCTTTCCTTCCAATCCTTCTTCCATCCCGGCGATCAGGTTGCCAGCGCCATGTAAGTAATACAATGGATCGCGTCCATCACTTGAATCCAGCACAGTGCCTGAATTGTCGCGCAATGTGTAGTGGATTCCGGCAACTTTATTTTTGGTTATTTGCATTGTTGTAGGGTTAAGTTAAGAATGCGCGGTATTGCGCTTGATTCCTCAAAACAACAAGACTCACGTGAATGTTGGATCAAAGGTAAGAAAGTATCGGAAAAATCACGCGGGCAATAAGATTTCTATCGAAGAGGTCTTTCAGCGTTGTCGACTCTAAAAGGGCTGAAGAATATTTAGTAGCTTTATTGCCTGGATCCAATCCATTTTTTGATCTATAGTGGCATTCGTGGCACAATTTTTTCACCCGCGCTTCGTGTTATGAAGGTTGTCGTATGCATTGTATTGCTTTCCGTGTTGTGTGGTTCTAATAATAGACTGGCTGCGCAGTATGATTCTTCCTATTATGAGTCTTATGAAAATTTTATTACTGGCCGATATTACTTTTCAAAGAAATATACGTCACTTAAATTAAGAGACGGGTCTGAGAATTATAGCGTAACGTTCAGACCCAATACTACATTGAATATGGGTGTTGGCGCGACCTACAAATGGGCAACCTTGAATCTAGCCTACGGATTTGATTTCTTAAATCCCGAGCGCGGCCGCGGTGACACAGATTATCTCGATCTGCAGTTTCACTCATACGGGCGAAAATTTATCATCGATTTCTTTGGGCAGTTTTATGAAGGATTTTTTCTGACTCGTAATAGCACAAACTTTAAAGGAAATGATTATTATCTTAGACCTGACTTACATGTAAATCAAGTCGGCGCGTCGGTTCAGTACATTCTGAATCACAAGAAATTTTCTTATCGCGCTTCTTTTCTCCAAAATGAATGGCAAAAAAAATCGGCTGGTACATTTATTTTCGGAGTTGAAGTTTATGGTGGTAGAATAAAATCGGATAGCACGGTGGTTCCATCATTCGCGAATGCGGCCGAAGCACAACGCGATATTCGATTGATGCGCTTCTTCGAGTTAGGACCAAATGCCGGATATGCTTATACATGGGTGATCAAGAAACATTTTTTTCTCACGGGATCTGCATCTCTCAGTCTTGACTTTGGTGTAAACAGAATTGTTGAAAGCGAAGGTGATCAGAGAAAAAACGGTGTCAGCCCAAACACATTTCTTAGATTTTTTGGCGGATATAATTCAAAAAAGTGGGCCATCAGCGTGATTTATGTGACCAATAGCGTAAGCCTGGCTACCGGAGATATCGAACGACAGATAATTTTGAATACAGGGAATTTCAGACTTAATTATATCTATCGCTTCATGCCTGGAAAGAAATCTAAGCGAGCATTAAAGGTTGTTGATGAAGTCGAGCCAGGGTGAACAGTAGTCGGTACCCGATAGCCATCGGGTCGGTTCGCTCGATTGAAGTTCAGCGTTACTATGTATAGCGCATACCGAAATCTAGAGGTAATCGTTCGGCTCAATTGAAGTTCGTACGATATCCAATCGAGCGCACACCCAGGCCCCACACCCACTATTAACTATTAACTATTAACTATTAACTATTAACGATTAACGGTACCCGATCACACCATCACGTACCAACGCACTCACTCCCCCTTCCATTTCCAACCTCGGTCTCAAGCGTAACATGCTGTATTCCCAGATGCTCGAACTCATGTTTTAGATTTTTCTTGATCGTTGATACTTCGGAATGTGTTATCGATTCGGGCAACACGAGGTGGGCGGTTAATGCGTTCTCAGCTGTGCTTATAGCCCAAACGTGTATGTGGTGAATATCATTAACGCCTGCTTGTTGTTTGGCTATATTCCTGATTGCATCTATGTTAACGTTAGAAGGCACAGCATCCATCGACAGCTTGAGACTATCGCGAAGCAAGTTCCAAGTGCTTGAAAGAATGACAACCATAATAATCAAACTGATCAATGGGTCAACCCACAACCAATCTGTGTATGCCATTATTATTCCAGCGACAACAACACCTACGGAAACCAATGCATCCACCATCAGGTGTAAATATGCACCTTTTAGATTCAAGTCCTTTTTCCGATCTCTGAAGAACAGAAGTGCCGAAGCAAAATTAATGAGTATGCCGATGGATGCGACAACTATCACAACGTTGGTTACAACGGGTTTTGGCGAAAAGAAACGATGTACGGATTCATACCCGATGCTCCCCACAGCAATAAGGAGGATTACCGCATTCAATAACGAGATAAGGATCGAGGCTTTCCGATATCCATACGTGAACTTCTGGGTAGGCTTCACTTTCAACAGTTTGAATGCTAATAGTGCAAGCGCAAGACTTGCTACGTCGCTCAGGTTGTGCCCCGCATCGGATATCAGCGACAATGAGTTTGAAAAGAATCCGGCGGCGAATTCTGCCACTACAAAAACTATGTTTAAAACGATTCCCGCCACCAGAGATTTGCTGACCTGGGAGATATCTAATGCTTCCGCATGATGATGGTGGTGATGGTGACCGTTTTCGCTCATGGCAAAATCAGAAATGAATACACAAAAATATGCTGAAAACAGTGCAACAGGTTTTCATCTGGAGAATATTCAGCTCATTTCTTAGTCTCGGTCTCGCCAGATCGCCAGAAGGATTAACCCAAATTTCCACCAATCCTGCTGTAGATCTTGGAAGGATCCCAATTGATTTTCTTACCAAGTATCATCCGGGACGCTTCTCTAACCTTTTTATATCCATGCAGTTCGAGAAAGGAAATGCCGGCCACGTTTTCAGTCGGAATGCAAAAGTTCTTGTTATGCCTATACTTATGTTTCATCAATTCAACACCGACGGCACTATTGCTCGCGAGAATTAGTCCCTCGCCAAGGGTAGGAAGGTAGCATCCTATTATTTTGTTATCCTGCAGGAATAATTTGGCGTCATTTAGATGCTCAGTGAGCAATCTTTCGCGATTCTCACCAGAGGTGTGCAAATCAAAATCGAGCAAATCGTCCTTGTATTTTGGTTGGAAGGGTTCAACATTGCTTTCACCAGAAGGTTCGGGCAGGTCCCCAAAGTCGAGAAATACGTAGCGTGCCTCAGTCGTAAATCCTAGTTTGCTATAGACCCGTTCACCCAACGCTGTGGCTATGAGAAACATGGTTTCGTACCCCAACCCGCGAACAATCTCAATTAAGGATGCAGTAATACTTCCGCCAATTCCTGCATTACGAAAATCCTTGTGGACGATAATGTGACCAAGCCACGCAGTATTCTTGTGCATAATGGCTGTTCCTATCCCTACAGTTTTGCCATTGAGGTTAGCTTTCAAAGGATGGCAAAACTGTGATGTAGTATAGAAACGTATGGAAGGCAGGATGTCGCCCCAGCCCTCGGGTTGCAACGCTGCTACATCTTCTAAGTCGGTGGGCATCAGGGGCCGGATTGAGAGGTCATCAAGCGCGGATAATTTCATATAACGCAAACATTTACTCCCGCATAATAGGAATAATTTTCTGTCGGTTGCGAAAGCCTTTCAAATACAATAACATGCATCTGGTCGCCTGCGTGAATCAAAATGACTTTTATCAGTTTGTTTGTTCGGGATTTGTCTTAATTTTATTTGCATTGAACGTAAATACAATAAATTTTTAAACCTGATGAAAAAGATTCTTGTACCAACCGATTTCTCCAAGCCTGCTTCAATTGCAGCTGAAGTTGCCGCCGATATTGCTCGCAAAGCGAACTCGGAACTGACCTTTCTTCACATTGTAGAGGAGGCCGTAGGCAATTCCTTGAATGTTGAAGGCCAGGTTGCAGCGGGAGGTAACTGGGAGGAAAAACTCTTCACAATGAAACTCATTGAGCGGGGTCAGAAACAACTTAACAAGCTAGCGGAGGATCCGAAGTTCGAGGGCATAAAAGTGAAAAAAGAACTCCGAATCGGTTCAGCTTTTCATGGGATGAATACTATTATATCAGAAAAGAAGGTGGATCTGGTAGTGATGGGGACTTCAGGCAGATCTGATCTTGAGCAAATGATAATAGGATCCAATACAGAAAAAGTTGTGAGATTGTCGCATTGTCCGGTGTTGACAGTTCATGAGAAACCGGCTAGTAAAGACTTCAAAGACATTGTTTATGCAACGTCTATGGACAAGGATGAAGAGGTGTTTTCAAGGATCGTCAACACCACACAAAAACTTTACGATTCTACAATTCACCTCGTGCGCATTAACACGCCCGGCAATTTTCAGCGCGACGTTGTGGTCAAGAAGTACATGAAGGATTTCGCTAAGAAACTACAGCTAAAGAATTTTACACTGAACGTTTTTAATGACGTGAGTGAAGAAGAAGGTATAATCTATTTTGCAGATAGTGTAAACGCTGATTTGATTGCAATGGCAACGCACGGTAGAACAGGCTTTGCACACGTACTTGCTGGAAGTATTGCAGAGGATGTGGTAAGCCATTCCAAGCGGCCTGTTTTGACATTTGTTACCGGGCGCAGGCGTTAGCTATCCATTGATTTTATTTAAGAAAAGCCCAGTACAATCTGGGCTTTTTATTTTTATTTTAAGCAATGGATTATTATCAGGTATTGGGAGTAAAATATTCTGCCAGTTACGAGGAGATCAAGCGTGCGTACCGGCGGTTGGCAGTCCTTTACCATCCCGATAAAAATCGTGATCCGGCTGCCGAAGGTATCTTTAAAAACATTAACGAAGCCTATGATGTATTGAGCGACCCTGCAAAGAAAAGCCTGTATGATCTGCGTATGCAGGCGCCGTTCGCCGAAGTTGTTGAAGAACGGCAACATCATCGCGACCCAGCTTATCGACCTGCCCGGCCGCGAACACGTCGCAAGAGCGACAGGGATCGGATGCGGGACTTAATGCGAGAATACATGCCCTGGGTTGCGCGCATCACGCAATTTTGTTTCCTAATCTCGTTGCTCATCGTGGTGGATTACATGCTGCCCATGCACGTCAATTCTTTCAACATTGTTGAAACGAACTTACGCAGGACCTACACGCGCAACTTTGCAACAACATGGTGGGTAATTACAACGGACGGGAAGCATGTTATTGATGTCCCTTACGAATTCTCAGAACATTTTGCTGCCGGAAGGCGAATAGAATTACTTACCACCAGACTACTGGATGTTCCCAGGCGGGTACAATCAGATACGCTTGCAGTAAGATTGAATAAATCGATCTATGGAAATTTTTTGTTTGCGCCCATCGCGCTGCTTATCTTTTCAACGCTCGGGTTATTCTTTCGAAAGAATGTTGACATAGGGTTCAATCTTGGGATAACCTCCGTACTAATTTTAATCTTTACAGGTGTTTTACTGTTAATACTGTAGTGCTATGGCAAAATCAAACGATTGGAAAAAAAGGGAAGGGGTGGTATACTCTACTAATTCGGATTTTCAATTTAATTATTCCGAATCAACTGCACCTGCAACCTTGCCTCCACAGCAACAGAATTTAAAAGTGCTGCTCGATAAGAGTATGCGCGCTGGCAAACAAGTGACTTTGATAACTAATTTTGTTGGGTCGACCGAGGATCTTGAGAAGCTCGGCAAAATGCTTAAATCAAAATGCGGTGTGGGAGGATCGGTGAAAGATGGAGAGGTTTTAATTCAAGGAGACCATCGTGATAAGGTGGTGCAAATTTTGGTGAAAGAAGGTTATAAGGCTAAACGCAGCTAAGTCGGTTATCAGTTTTAATCGTTATTAGTTAATCCTACTTTGTCAACTTCCAATTAAGTGCTTTGAGAGGTGTATTCCTCGCTTTTTGATGCACAATTTTGGACTTCGTCGCCCAGCGCAACAGTAACTGATCGTGACTTGGCTCCGCAGCCGCATGGCTGCGCTTTTGGATTTGCAACTGAATTTTAGCCCTGCCTCCGCCGAGCTTCGGCAGGCGCAGCGCACATCCCCCACCAGGCCAAAGCTAAAATTAGGTTGC
>JAEZBX010000126.1 GCA_023412765.1 Bacteroidota bacterium | reverse complement strand
CTAGCGCAACAGTAATTGATCGTGACTTGGCTCCGCAGCCGCATGGCTGCGCTTTTGGATTTGCAACTGAATTTTAGCCGCACATCCCCCACCAGGCCAAAGCTAAAATTAGGTTGCAATCCAAAAGCTGGAAGAATGGTCGTACTACTCCTCAAGCCATAAAGTTCTCTTAACTTGACAATGTAGTACTAGTTATTGTGAAGTGGCTTTGCGCTCGATCAAATATTGTAGCAATGCGCCCCATACCCTATACCTCACCTTATTCCTTATTCCCTATTCCTTATTCCTTTTGCTTAGAATTCTACACACCATAATCAATTAGGATCAACATAAAAGAGCTAACGCAAGCGGCGATCACTTATAAGGGTAAAAGGAAGCCTCCAATCGTGGGGCGTCCAACATTCTTCGTGGGCCTCGTGCGACCTTCATGGACGTAGTGACCGGTATTCTTAAAATTATTTCGATCCGGCGAAAACATTATCGCAAGTTGACGACGTAGATATCGACTTCAGAGCGACCCTATTCCTTATTCCTTATTCCCTATTCCTTCTGCTTAAAATTCTACAAACTCATAATCGACTCGGAACGACATAAAGACTACCGGCCCGACGATCACTCCTTCCAATGAGTTGTAAAGCCTTCTCTCACCGTTCCCTTGCTCTTGAGTGCTTCCGGAAGTTCCACTTCTTCTGTCACTTCGGTAGCAAACCACGCCAGCACTCCCCGCATTGGGTGTTCAAGGTTTGCGTTCATGAAGGCTTCCTTATCTTTAAGCAACTCTCCGGAATTTTTTAAATTTTTATAAAGCTCGCGATCAAGGAACATTGAGATCTGAACAGGTTTAGTACCACTGATTTGTCCAGGATTTCTTTTGTCCCACTGCAGATTAAAGAACATTAGCAGGTCTGCTGTTTCCCACGTTTCAGCATCTAGCTCGACCGTTAACGTCACACCTTTTTCTGTGTGCTTGAAATCAAGCAGGGTGCCACAATAATCCTTATAGGGATTCAATGTAAAACATGCGATGTCTTTTCCTTCCGGCATAGTTGTAAAAATTAAGAAACTAAGAATAGTGGATATCATTTAATTCTCTTGACAATTTGGTATTAAAAATTTCGTGTGTGAACCAACGGAATCTAAAATAGCGGATAGGAATTTACCAGAGCCAACGTTGTACTATTTTTGGCGAAAAAGAATCGTCAGATTTGTCTATGACTAGTTTAATCACTTAAGGCAGGAATCTGAGGGCGTCGGAGGACTCACCTTTAATATCAACAGTCACATCGTAGTAGGAACCATGCACAATATCTAATTCAACAGTGATTAGTGTTGGTGTCCAGGATACAATTGTTGAGGGTATTGGAGTATTTACGTCGCCTACACGAACAATGTTCACTTTCTTTGCTGGATCGGAAGCGCCGAAATATGATCCATAAATTTCCAGCCGAATGCGTGTGATCGAGTTACCCACATAGTTGTAGGCTAGATCTAAAAGTTCCGGAGGAATGACAAACTCGAAAGGGAGACTTCCAATTCCCTCTGACTCAATTTCCAAAATAACAGGATTGTCCACTTCCCGCGGCGGCATATTTATGATAATACCATTGCGTCCGGCGTCCGCTATGCCAGCATAAATAATTGATTGCTCTTGCCCATTCAATTTGACTTTTAGTTGGTTAACGTCAATAGAAAAATGCTTTCCAATCATTGCTATAGCATTTTCCAGCCGGTTGTACAGTATGACCCCCGCCGTGTCGATGAGTGGTATGGGAAGGTAAGTAAACACCGGCCCAGTCATTTTGCCACCGGGAAAGAATATTTCAATTGTACCCGTGGTACTTGCAGGAGCGACAACTACAATTTCATTTTCAGATTGTGAAAAAATTTCTCCAGCCACTCCGTTAAAATCGATGCGTGTAATTTGTGCAAGCTTCGCTCCAGTTATGAAAACACGGTATCCAGCAAATCCCTGCAAGGGCGAAACGGATTGGATTGTGGGAGGATCAACGACAGTGAATACCGGCCCCTGTACGGTCATGGTTCCAACCTTAAGACTCACATTCCCGGTTGTTGCATTTTCCGGAATTTTGATATTCAGTACTGTAAGGCTTGTCGGGTCCAGCACAACGGCCTTAGTACCATTGATTGACAATTCATTGTTTATTCCTACTGCGGAAAAGCCCTTTCCATAAACTTTTACCTCAGTTCCAATGGGTCCTTCCGTGGGTGAAATGCTATCGATAGCAACCTTACCATCCAATTCGGCTAACAAATTGTCCTGTGCACATTGTGATGTCAATAGTGCGGTTACCAGCAGTGACCCAATGGCTATGCGCCAATGCAGTGTGTGTGACAATTTGGAAGATGCCTTCATTTCTTTAATAACGAATATTTTTTTCGTCGCTTTTGGCCAGCACATTTTTTCCGCGCTCTGCACTTATCACATAGATGTAAAGTGTACCTCTCGCAGCTGTTCTATCAATATACAGAGTCTGCTGGGCGGACAGAGTTGCTAATTTTTGAAAGTTTGCATCACCAGCACGCTTGCGATAGATTGCGACTGCATCGGCACCTTTAGCCACGTCTATGTCCCACGATAATTCAACACCATTGCTAACCTTTCTAACAGTGCACGTTTCTATAAATATTGTTGTCATTTCGATGGGAAGGCGTGCGAAGGGCGAGTAAGTGCTCTCTACACCAAAAAGATCGACAGATGATATCGCATACTCATATGTTTTTCCCGGAGTTGCTTCGCGATCCTCAAAGTAAGGCCGGGTAATCAATGCATCATTGAGCAAAACAAATTTTAGATTAACGGCCTGCGCGGCAGCTGACTGTTTTGTATCGAAAGTATTGTTTGTTTGTATTTCGCGCCGGTATATGTTGTATCCGGCTACTGCGTGATCGTTCCTACTGACGGATGGCCAGTTCAATATTACAGCTTGTCCATCAACGTAAGCGTTCAGCCCTGCAGGTGCGTCAGGTAATTGGGGAACAGGCTGGCGCATAGTGACAACGTTGGAGAAGTCACTTTCAAGACTATTGTTGTTGACTGCCTTAACAGCGTAGGCATATTGTATTCGTCCGCTAACGGAAGACGTGTCGGTGAATTCAAGTGCCTGAAGACCTTGTGAAATGACTTCGAATTTTTGTCGGTCAGACGCACTCCGGTAAACAAAATATGCGTACAAATCCGGGTCATCTACTGATTGCCACGTTAGGTGAACTTTTCCATTGACAATATTCCCAGTCAATGCATACGGAGGGTCCGGATTCTTGTGCCGGTTTTTTACTGCAGCTGTCACGTAGCCAGAATATCCCGAATGTGTTTCGAGTCCTTGCAGCCCAATGAGACGCATTCTGTAGAAATATGGAATGTCTGGTAATACTTGCTGATCGAAAAAAAATGCATCGGAGACGGCAATAGTATCAAGCACGACAAAGTTTCCACGCACATCGCGTGAGCGTTGAATTTCAATCCCTGTGATATGAGGCAAATCGCCGTATGGCTTCCACGTTAACAATATCCCATTCAGCGTATCTCTTGCTGACAGGTCTTGTAGCAACGGCAAGGAATTAAAGTCGAATGAAAGTACATTTATTGTATCAGACGGTTCTGCGGCATTGCCCAGTTCATCCATTGGCCTGATGTAATAGCGGTACAACGATTGGGGTACAACACGCTCTCTGTAATTGAAGAGTAGGGAATCACCTGTTTTACTTGCAAGCAATCGTGACGACAACTTTGTATACGGTCCTTTTCCTCCCGTTTGGCGGAAAATTTCTGCCATAATAATCGACCCCGATTCTTCTCTTGATTGTGTATACCATTGCAAACTCACAAGCGAGTCATTTGCGAATTGTTTAGACTTCGTTACATGACCAATCGCAAAGCTTTTGCTACCGCCAGTTATTGATCCTTCGGCTGATCGGATAATCCCACCTGACGCATCCAACCACTCCACTCTGTATCGCCATTGTTTACCCGACGCTAATCCTGCAGCGGTCCTATCAAGGTATGCGCTTCCCATTGCCTGGCGCAAACGCATGTCAAAGGCTAAAGTCCCATAGTCATCAAGCATCGGATGCGCCAGGATAAAATTCCATACCGATTCATCAGTGGAAAGGTTCTTAACTAATTTGATTTGAGACCAGGTTTCATCGCCACAAATTCTTTTAAATTCTTTCAATGTGGATGGCTGTGACACAACCTGGAGTTCTTTAAAATTTCTGCCGGTATTTCTGAAGATTCGTACACTGGTGATGGAATTGAACGGCGTCGTCGGTGACAAAGCGCGGTCTGAAAAGTATAGATAAGTTCCATCGCGTTGAGAATACTTTAACGGTAACTCATCGCTCGGCAAAACCTGTCCAACAACAACCGAACTCGCCACAAGCACCAGCATTGCCACAGAACATAATATATTTCTCAACCGTATCATCTCTTCATTTTCGAAAATACTTACCTAAACACCTAAACACTTAAACACTTCAAAAATCAATCCCCATACTAAATCCCGATGCCGAGCTAAAACTGGCATTTATTCCAGGTTTCAAACATATTTTCCCACCTACCGGGATTGGACAAATTTCACAATCGGTAAGAAAGGAACACGGATCAAAGCATCCGCCCCAGCAAATTTTGTTCATGCAACTATTTGAACAATCACCAATCCAGGCTATAAGCTTAGCCCGCAGACTTCCATCGAACTTTAAGAACCGTGCCCCGTAGTCATAAAAGCCACTCAGTTCACCATCGACTCCAACTTCTGCCCCGGCAACATTCATATCAGCGATTTTCAGATAGGCACCTGCTTCCCACCCTGCGGCTACACGAAATCCATATCTTCCTCTTCCAAAGCCCATGTCCATATTGACTGCACCATAATTGTTGTACCATGCGCGACCCGATGCAACTTCGGCGAAGCTTCGTTCACCCGTGTCAAAATTGATGCCCGCAAAAGTCGCAACGTGTATTCCTTTAAGCACGTTGTTATCCAGATATTCCCGATTTATAAAATTGGTGTATTCGAAATGCTCCGGATGCGCATCGACATTCAATCCCCAGCCTGCAGTAATGTTCGCGTTACCTTTTACCAATCCACCCAACATACTTGCTTGATACATTACCCCCATCATCCAATAGGTATTGTCCTTTGCCGTCGACACTACAAACCTGCCGCCGCCTTGTGTTGTGTAAAGTTCTGGAAGGAAATTCAGGTCTTGTTTGAAATCAAAGCTGAAGTATGACTTTGGAAAGTCCAGAATCCCCTGTGCCTTGGCGATGCTCTGACCAAGCACTGCGAGACCACCGTCAAGTTTGAAGACTGGTCCATTCTCAACGGTGATCGACAAAGGTTTGATGGCTAGTGCAGCATTAAGCGCTCCAATACTTAACGATCCACCTATACGTCCCATCCATTTCTTGTCTTGCGTGTTGAGGCCAAACTCTCCTTCGATTTCAGCTAGTGTAACAACGCCAATCGGTATCACTACACCTGCTCTAAGCAATGCGCCAATTTCGATGCCTGCCGGTAATTTGTAGTAACGGAATCCAAGTCCAAGGTCAAGTGGGGTAGCTTTTATTTTAATATTTCCACTGCCTTCAAATCCTTTTCGTTCTGGCTGATCAACAAATTTTGCCCTCGCATTTAACGATGCTATACCAACAAGATCAAATCCAACTCCGAGTTCATCGACGGATATGGCGCCGTTCCTGCCATAATGAATACCGCCAGCGGAAGCTTTGAAAAATGGAATTGCATGCAGGTTAAAATTACCCATCACATCTATTCCCACGCCACCCGTCGTCCGGAACCCGAGGCTTCGAATCGAAATGTCAGCAAGCCCTAGCAAAGGGACGTTCATATTCACCGGAACTCTTGCTTCAAACTTTCCATCGGTTTGGATCTGGAAGAATTCAACGGACAATGTCTTGTCAATAAATTTTGGCAGCTTAAATTCTCCCGAGCCTCCGATGTAATGAACAGGAGTATTTCCCAGACGGCCGAATGAAAGCGGCTTGATGCCCCGTTTCATTTTTACAATTCTGAAAACATCGATACCCTCTTCAGGTAAAGTAAAGTCGCCACCGTACAAGGCAGTTTTGCTGATAGTCAGATTGTCAAATCCAATTCCAGATTCGGCCGACTCTGGAATTTTTACTTTCACATTTCCTGAAAGCTTGAGTCCGTTTTCATTTATACCTACTGAAAGCAAACTGGCAGACCAACTGGCCAGGCTAATAGATTTATTCTCTCCAACGTCGATGTTCACTTTTTTGATTGTGGCATCCTTACCAATAACCAGTTCGTTGATCGATAGCTTGCTGTTATTTAACAATGGAACTCCTGATAAATTGAGATTGCCTTTGAAGTAGAGTGCATCACTTTTTACTTCAGATGCTGACGAATTCAGCTCGACCGTAAATCCGTACAAATCAACATTTCCTCCGGAAGCTTGAATGGAAAATTTATCGATTGCCGGGAGCGATTCTCCTGCTGATAGAATTGCAACTGCTGATGGTGATGCCGTTGTAAGCCGATGTTTTATTCCGTCCGGTACTTTCAACCCGATAGGAATGGGAATAAACTTTTGATAGTTGATCTCAGGAATGCCCTCGAGACGCCCTGCGGAATTGTTGCCGGCGATTTGTTTGATCACCAAGGGGAGATCATTGTTCTTCACCCTCACCGGAAGATACCCAAAGGCGAGCACGTCGAGGTGTGTTACAGAGAGAGCGAGCTGGCCGCCTTGGGGAACAGGAACATTACCCGCGAGATTGACTACGACATTATCAAATGGAAGTCGCTCATTTGGCTTGGCAGTAAACATGGAATTAGAGGGAACGTTAATAATTGCTCCCGACAGCGATCTTGTATTCCCAGAACCTTCCATTTTTTCAATCTCAACCTCGAAGCCTAAAATCTTTGTTATGTCAAATCCAGCTTGTGTAAGGTTGAAGTTTACCTCAGCTGTTGTACCTGAAAATACCTGTTGACGCTCGGCGCCAATGTATCCGGTTTTTGTTGCTTTCAATGTGTAGTCTCCAGTAGGGATGATGATCGTATAAGCGCCAGTTGAATTCGTCTTTGTTTTAATATAGTCCAGGCCATCAACACGAATGTTCGCGTCACTGATATTTGCCGCTCCCGCCCTAACGGTACCACTAACAGTGACTCCATTTTTCATTGGAATGGGCACAAGCGTGGTGTCTGTGTCGGAAGTGACAACCTGTTTTTGAACAGCAACCAAGCCACTTCCAGCAGGAGCGGTAACTTCAACAACAACAGTTCCACCGGGCACTTCCGAGAACCAGCGCCCATTCCCATCGGTCGTGCCTGTGATAGAGGTATCTAGAATATTGATTGTGGCATTGGAAACATTCGAGCTATCTGAATCCCGTGTGACCTTTACCAATAAGCGACCAATTTTCTTTCGAAGTACTATCGTACCCAGATCTATCGGTGGCACTGGTAACTGTTCCGGTGTTATCAATGCAGTATAAAGAGGATCGAGAACAACATTGTTTTTTGCCAAGCTAAGAGCTGAACCGGTCTTATTGTTACCAGTTTCCTTCGGCGTCGATGCAACTGTTAAATTTAGAATGGGCCGATTGACCGTATGCACAGTATGGAACCCAAGACCTGAAGCTGAAAACGGAGCAGCGGGTCCCTGAGTCGCCAAAGAGGGGAGAGAGACAACCTGCTGACTCCACATGGATGGCGAAAGTGCCTCATACTTTAAAGAAGTTCCGTTATCAGCCTTAAGAGATTTTTTTTCAGGTGCAACGGGCTCGGTAAGCGTAATGGGAATGCGTTTCTCCTGGAAGCCCAACTTCGAAACAACTAAAGTGTCTTTGCCCGCCGTATTTTCTATAACAAAGCGACCGTATTCATCACCCTCCCGAGGACTTCCGCCTGAAACCCAGCGAACAACCGGGCGGGAAATGGGTTCTCCTTCTTCATTCTTAACCACACCCCCGATGGTAAACACAGTCATGTCGATATATACTTTGCCCAAATCGTACTCCATCCCTTTCGTCGAGATCAGGACTTTGAACTCAAATACTTTTTCAATGCCCGGAATTCTCACGGTCATTCTTGTTTCTTTAGGGCTGATTGGTAAGTCGTTGAATAAAAAATTACCCAGGGAATCCGTTGTAGTTGATCGCGTATGCGACAACACAGCTGCGGCGCTTACACTGGTTGCGGATCCACCCACGAATGTAGAGGCATATGGACCACCTGACTGCGGGGATGTTGTTGCCGGAGCTAGTAAATTCAGGTTACCCACAACACTCTTTGCTGATCCCAAGTGCGATGTTGTTGATACTTTAGTTACACTGGGTGTGTTACTGATCAAACTCACTGCTGATACTTTTACACCTGCCTGATCATAATATTGTTTTCCGATGCCTTCTATTGTTGAATTATTCTTAGGCCCGTAGTCCGCGTCATCGTTAAAATACAATGTGACGATTGCGCCAGGAACGTTGATCTCCGGGTTTAATCTTTTTACCACTGTTCCCTTCAGCCCGGGCATTCGGGTTACGCAATTATAAGTTTGGCGAATAACAGAAACCTCTTCTTTGACGCCGCCAAAGGCCGAAATACTCAACGTTTCTGTCAAAGGCTTCAATGACTTATGGACAACTCTGACTTTATAATAATCCATGAAATTATCGCTGTAAAACAATCGTACTGCGTTGCCTCCTGAAGGGACAGCGGCAACCTTGACGCACGACTGACCATTTATAGTGACGACTGTATTATCTTTTATTGATCCCTCCATTTTCATATTTGCGTCCTTATCGTGATACGACACTGGCCTGTATATTTCAACAATTGCATCACGGAATTCCACCTTGGATTCGTCAAGTACAGTTGGCTGAAAGCGGTAAGTTCGCGCGAGTGCCCACAGAGTGCCCAAATCAATTCTCGCAGATGAGTCAGGCTTTGATAAGCCATGAACTGCGTCTTGCAGCACGAAATCGGGGTGGTCTACAGCTACTCTGATTTTACGTCCCAGAGCCGGATTATAAAAGGCAACGTTGATGAAGGCGACTTCGAAGGATCCCTCATCGTCGGTAGTGGTTGTCCCTATTAAACTTTCTTTTCCCGCAGTATCAACCGCGTACAACTTAACGGTTACACGTTTGAGCGGATATGGATTATTTCCACGCTTTGAAATATTGGGGAAATAATTAGAATAATTGCCAGATACATTAAGATCTGCTGTTGCAACGCTGCTGAACGGCTTCCCGCCCGAAATAATCATTCCTACAGATGATGTTTTCTTTGCTGCACTTACTGGGCTACTGACTATTGCCTGATTTGGTGGTGCGGGTGAAAGAATGGAAAGGGATGCATTGGTTTCTTTTAAAGCTTTTTGAAAAACCGATGTGGATTCAGGTCCTGAAGAGGGGTCCAGGATTGCTTCCTTCAGCTTTGAGTCCGAGTGATAGGGCACCGCGATAATGGAGGTCAGGCTGGTCGCTTTTTCTTCTGATGCACGATAGTACCAATTAATTTTTCCTGAGATCACTGTTCGCGGTAGATTTGGAAATGTTGAGCGCCCCGCTGCATCCCGGAATGTTGTTCCTGTTCTGCGCTCAGGCCTACCGTATGTAAAGGCAATAACTTCGCTTCTGCCACCGTTTCGGAAGACCACATTACCAAAAGGATCCGACGCTGTGACCATAAGTGCATACCTTTTTCCTTCCACCAGAGGCGGTTCCGATGGGCCGTACAAAATTGTAGGGGCGCCAATTACAACGGTTTCAAAATATGGTTGTCGCGAGGAACGCATTACATCAAACGGATTCCGATTCATATCAGGTAGCTCTACAAGGCGAACCGTGTATTGTGTGGAAGGAGGAGCGCCTGGGGAAAGGGACCAGCTAAACACAAGATTTTGTGGTGATCGCGCGGTCAGGGAGTCATCCTGAAATGGCTTAATAATTACGGGCGGTTCCAGGTTACTAACCATAAAGATATTGCTGCACCCAAGTGGCTCGTCTTCCGACAATGGTGCGCGTGTCGTGTAATCAACGGCCTTAACACAAATTTGATAGATGCCTTCTGGCAATCCGTTCATGCGCGTTGCTTCTTCTTTTGTAATACCCGCAAAGACAAGTGTATTCGGATTGAAAAGTGCGCTGATATCTTCTGCGGAGACACGAGTTAAGGCTAAAGGGGGCACAACGATAGGTCTACCGCTTCTGTAATTGTTGGACGTCCTGACACTGACATTGTTATCCCCATTTACCGATCCCAGCAATTGTACATTGTACGTCGTTTGTGAATTGTTAGTGAGTAGAATAACTACCTGAGCTGGATTCGATTGAAAGTCCGATATTTTATTGGGGTATGGCTTGGTAACCTGAATCTGAACGCGTATGGGAGATTGCGCTCTGGCAATTGTCGCACAGACAATCATAAATATTATGTAAAGCGCTTTGTAACAGTTCATCTCCTAAAAATTAAAATTATATCCGACCTCAGCTCTGATTTCCGTAAATCGTCGTTGTATTTCAGATTCCCTTTCGGGATAGTTTCCCAGGAATACAATCATACCCTGAAAACTGTGCTTTGGGTGAGCGATATATCGGGCCTGCAACGTTTCATTAAGGATTCGTCCTCTTCCACCGTTTCGGTTCGCGAATATGAATCCACTCGATCCTGTCAAAATGATTCGGTTTGATGCCAGCGATTTGGTACCGCCAATAGTTAGCCCCGAGTTCTGATCTTTGATCAGATCATTTCCCAATCGCGCATAGTTTAATGTTGCAAATAGGGATGAACGAGAAGCTAGAAATCCTATTTGATACGTAGCGAAGTATGTCTGGGTAACGATATCACTTCCGGTACCTTCGAGAATGCGTTGAGCATTGAGTTCTTCAAATTTGTTGAAGTTGAAAGAAAGCATTACCGAATGACTATACAGGGGCGTGGTTTTAATATACCTTGGAGAAATAGAAAGATTTTGTGTCGATTGTGCTACTCGTAATGAATCCGCAAAGCGCACCGTCCGAGCTCGTTGTGTATTGCTGAAATTTGTGTACGAAAGATCTATCCCAATATTCTCTGATAATTCCGCAGTAAGATTTGCAGCGCCGATTACCCGGTGTGAAGTTGCACGTTTGAGATCCTGAAGGTTGTCGCGCTGAAAACCTAAACTTCCCGTAAACCTTATTTTCCCTTTGCCAAGAATAAGCGATGGGTTAATGGTCCAGTTTTCGAGGTCGTTGTTCAGGAAGTATGCTCCCATCGACTTGTATCCCGGTTCTACATATCGATATTGAAACTTGAAACTCATTAGCTTTAACCGATACGTTGCACTAGCCTGGAAAGCAGCGTAAGCTTCGGTACTATAATTAATGGTCAATAAGCCATCAAGCGATGTTAGACTTTTGGCCGAGGTACTGTCGGAAATAGCGCTGAGCCGTGCATCAGCTGTGTAAATGCTAATGGCAGCGTCACTTTCAACCATAAGCTTTCCACCAAGGAGAGTATACCGCATTTGATATCCAGTTACAAGGTTTTCAGCAGGGGTAGTCCTCATTGAATCTAGCCAGGGTTGTTCGGAAGTGGGTGCGGATCCTGCATGATCTTTTGCGCGCAAGGCGATAAGATCAAGGAATCGATCCGTAGTTCCATAGCCGACTTTGAATGCGTAACCCGTTCGCTTGAAGGAAAAGTTTTCAATGTAAATTCCTTGTAACGTATCCAGCACGGTGGCTTTGTTAAAGCGACCGTACATCGCGCTCGCCCGCCACTTTCCAGGATTTAGGTCAACTCCTCCACCAAGAAATGTATGACCTGCGAGGATAAAGGGTGAATACTGCAGGTTCCTGTAACCGGCGTGTACCGTTATCCATTTATAATGCGGGCTTAGCCCAAACTGATTGAAGGGTTGGACAAAAGAACTCTGCTGCCTGCTAAAACTGAAATATACAGGGATCTCAACTCCGTAGAGCGACAGTACTGGCGACCCGGTGAGGTAATAGTTGAAGGGCAGGTATCGCGGAGTGATTCTATTCGCATCATAAAATATCATGCGGGCGTCGATGCCTCCGTGAAACTCCACCGGTTTCTGCTGACCCAGTTGTCCGAGATCCTGGCCTCCTGTGAAATGTGTGACTAAAAGCAATGCCGCCAAGGTAAAGATCCCAATTTTCATTGGTTTAACTTTTATGACAGCAGGGGCAGGCATGGGGTTGACAACTAATATAGCAATTGTCTGCAAAGAAAGGTAGTGCCAGGCCGGTTGTCAATCACCTTTTTTGGCGGTATTAATAGACTACCAGGATGCAGCTCCCTGAGATCAGCAATAGGAGAGACGACCTCGCGCGGCTTCCTGCCAATGTATTGGGTGGATCAGGGATTGGTGGTCAAGATGGGTTGATCAGAATCCACCTTTACTTCGTTAAACATAAAAGTGTTGTCGCTTAGCCTCAATGTTTTTCCACTGGCGATCTTCACATTTTTTAAAACTATTTCTTTTGGTCTGATGTAGGGAAACTGTTCAGTGTATGATTCACTTATAAGCTGTGGATTGAAGTTCGCGAATATAGCCGGACCGTTGTATTCCGCTGGGTGATTGGTATCATCAATGTGCAACCCTTCTATACTAATTCGATCCGGCATGTAGCAGGTGTAACCGAAGTCATGCTGACCCGAATTGGATCCTCCGATCAGACTGGCGATCACCGGCTTTCCACCGGAGGGCACGAAGGTGCAGTTGCGTATAATCATTTCGCCCTGCCAGGTACTTCCATAGTCAGAGCGTAAGTTGACGAGATTTCTTCCTCGAACCATGGTATTTTCAACTCTAAAGATTCCAGTACCTATTGCATTTATTCCCTGGTGGCCAAGCTTTGAGTTTCGGATGGTAGCATTCGCCACACCCATGTGCGCATCGAATCGCGAAAAGACACAACTATCGTAAAGAAGATTCTTGGAATAATTTGATCCCATGATTCCCCAATACGTGTTATCGTCTATATCATTGGTCTGACGGCAATTCACAAATGACACATTGAGTGCCCTGTTGACAGAAATGTCATACGTGCCCATTAACACTTTTACCCCAGCCGAACCGATGGTTTCATATGTCTTATGTCCAGTCAATGTTGTGTTCTGAACTTTTACGTCGGAGCAGTCGCTGATATTTAGAAATCCACCATATGGAGCTCCATGTTCACCTTCGCCAGTAACGCGATGTTCGAGTCCGTTTACAACGACGTTGGAACGCCTGATCGCCAGGCCGCGGCTATAGTAGGTGTATCTAGATTCGGCTTTGTTGGCAATAGTTGTGAATCGCCCTCCGGAAATTGTCAGCACGTCTGCATCGATGGGCCGGGCTTGAATTTCAGTGATTTGATCAAAGTCCCAAATGATGGGTGCATTCATATTAACGTTACCATCCTTGTCGACAATAAAAATGTCAGTTTGTTGTGATCCATTGTTCTGGTTCGGTCCAAATCTGATGTAACGTCTAATGGTTGAGTCTGAAACTGTAATAATGCTTGGTCCTGAGAGAGGAACATCGATCTTTTTTTGATTTCTGGTGAGGGAGGACAATCCTTCAATTTTGTAGGGACTTAACTTTGAGGTTACCATGAATACATGGACTGTTCGATCCTGTACGTTGGTATCATCAATGATAAATGAGGCGCTCCCAAAATCTGTATCAGTCTGAATAATCGCAGTGCGTTTTTTCCCACTGATATAGTAGGTAGCCTGGTCGTTGGCCCTTACTTTCATGCCTTGCTGATTTGCGAATGCGTGTGTCGCTGCGATCGCGTCAATGTCATCTGATTTGTCGTCTCCCTTAGCGCCAAAATCACTATAGCGTACCTGACCCGCGGCTTTAAACTTTTTTACATCCTTATTAGATACATTAACAAGCAACTGCCCATTTTCATCAGTCTTTACTTTTGTCTTTTTCCTTTTCAACGTAATAACAACTGATTCATGCGGAGCTTGAGCCATTGTAAAGACAACAATGAAAATGAAACAGAGCAAAAATGTATATTTCATCATTAAGAGATTTTTAGGGTCAATGATTTGTCATTAGAAGCCTTCCATTCAAACATTGAAATTTGGGAAATAGAAAAATCGAGGGAATTTAATTCTTTCAAAAGAGTACGTCTCTGTATTCTACCGTTTTATCGAAAACTGATTTCGCAAAAGGGCACAAGGGCAAGATCTTTAATTGCTTTTCTCTGGCGTGCTGCACTACGCGATGCAACAATTGCTTGCCGACATTTTTTCCCTTCAATGAGGCGTCGACGTCAGTATGGTCGATAATTATTTTATCAGAGCCAGCCCACACGAAATGCATTTCTGCGACAATCTTATCATTGGACTCTATGTAAAAAGAGCCTTTTTTTTCATCATCTTTGAGTTGGATTTCCATAGTAAATGCAGTTGGGCAATCTTTCTTAAAGAATGGAAATGTACTCAAATCCGGGAAAAGCCACCACTGGCCGCAAAGGAGACAAAAATCAGGGTACTAACTGATGCTGCTCATTGGATTCGGCAATGCTGAAGTAGATTATTATACCAAAAGACTAAAATAATGGACCCCACAAGAATTCACTTGTTCATTACGCATTTGCCAGTGTTTGGCCTGTTTCTCGGGCTAATCGCATTGGGCTATGGATGGTTCCGTAAGGACACCCACGTAAAAGTCGTTGGTCTCGCGATCATAATCATTGCTTCAGTCGGAGGGATCATTGCATTTCAAACAGGCGAGGCTGCTGAAGAAACAGTGGAAAAAATAAGCACCGTTTCGGGAGACATTGTTGAGGAGCATGAAGAGTCAGCAGAGTTCACGGTCCTATTTATCTATGCACTCGCAGTTCTATCATTGGCCAGCTTGTACT
>JAEZBX010000091.1 GCA_023412765.1 Bacteroidota bacterium | reverse complement strand
CTCATGAAGCTGTTCCGTATGTTTAGTAAGTAAGATGTCAAACAACTTATCACGACGGCTATGAAAACAATATCATCCACCACAGACACGCCGCAGTTTGAATTGAAGCCTCTATCCAGAGACAGCGTTGAAACTGCCCTGGAAAAAGCAGAGCACTATAGATTATTGAATCAACCGCGACTCGCTGAAAGTATTTGCCTTGATATACTTGAAGTGGATCCGAGCCATCAAAGAGCAAGGATAGTTTTACTTTTGGCGTTGACAGACCAGTTTAAACAATCGTCCAGCAAAGCTTCGAAACACGCCCTCGAATTGGCCAGTAGCCTTAAGGATGAGTATTCCAGGGTTTACTACACAGGAATTGTGCACGAACGTTTAGGAGCATCGGCATTAGCGTCGTCATTGCCTGGCGCTGACTTCGATGCGTATATGTGGTATCGCGAGGCAATGCAATTCTATGAAAAGGCTGATAAAGTGAATCAAGGGGACAACGATGACCCTATACTACGTTGGAACACCTGTGCACGTATTATCATGGAGTGCCACCTAAAGGAAAGGCCCACGGATGATTATCAGCCGATGTTGGAGTAACCCAACTCTTGGGGCGTTATGTCTTAGGTACTTAAGCAATGATTCACAATTACATTAAGGTTGCACTACGCAATCTATTGAAGAGAAAATTCTTTTCAATTGTTAATATTTTTGGTTTATCTATTGGACTATCGGCCTGCTTCCTGATATTTCAATATGTCCATTTCGAATCCAGCTACGATAATTTTCATGCGGACGCTGACCGTATTTTCAGGGTACTCATTGAACGAAGCCTTACTACGGGCGATGCACTTTTTGCTACTACGCACCCGGGAGTTTCACCTGCACTTAAAAACGAATTTCCTGAAATTGAAGAATCAGCTCGCATTGTTCCTCAGTCCGTTTTTTTGAATGATGTTTCTGTATGGACATACATAGATGAAGATGGTCATAAAAAAGTATTCAATGAGGAGAAGGTCTATTGTGTAGACCAATCATTTCTTACTCTATTCTCGTTTCCGTTTCTTTTAGGCGATGTTTCTTCTGCTCTTTTGGACCCATCGTCTGTCGTTATATCTGAGACCTTAGCTGCGAAATACTTCGGACACGAAGACCCAATCGGGAAAACCCTTCTACTGAATGGGCAGCGAAGGTTCTCCGTCACTGGTGTGTTTAAGAACATTCCTGACAACTCTCACCTAAGGTTTGATATCCTTGTCTCGTATTTTTTTCTCGAGGGATGGGGAGGAAAATGGAACCACAGTTCCGATTGGCGTTGGCCAGAATTCACAACATATGTAAAAGTATCTGCTGGCACGGATCTGAAAAAGCTCGAAGATAAGTTTGATGCCATGCTCAGGAAATACATGGGTTCTCGAATGCGGGAGATGGGCTTCGTGGAGCACTTACGTCTTCAACCATTGTTGGACATTCACCTTAATTCTCCCCGAATGGTGAAAGTACGCGATCGAGATGGTAGCTCGTTCATTGTAAAGGTACTCTTAGGGATGGGTATTTTGGTATTGCTGATTGCCTGGATCAATTATATCAACTTATCGACATCAAGAGCTGTGGACCGAGCGCGCGAGGTTGGTCTGAGGAAGGTTGTGGGGGCCGAAAGAAGGCAACTTATAATCCAATTTCTTGCCGAATCCACGCTTATCCATATGTGCGCCATTATTGCTTCCATAGCGATTGTAATGATTTCGTACCCTCATTTTTCTCAGTTAAGTGGAATGGGAATGAGTAACACGTTGTTCAATTCAACCTTATTATCGGAACCATGGTTCTGGATAATTTTTGCCGGGGTGTTTATTTCTGGGTCTGTCTTGGCAGGCTTATACCCAGCGTTTGTTCTCTCATCATTCAAGATCATTACCGTTTTAAAAGGTAATTTCTCAAATTCCAGAACGGGAGTTCAGATTAGAACTTCTTTGGTCTGTGTTCAGTTTTTTGTTTCTATTGTACTGATAGTTGGAACAGTAGTAATTTCCAGGCAGGTAGACTTTATGAGAAATAAGCAACTTGGATATGATAAAGACCAATTATTAGTCATTCGTTCTCCGCTTGTTCCATCGATTGATTCGGCATGGAACTTTAGACATGAAACATTCAAGATTGCGTTGCAGAGCAATCCTGCAGTACGGGCAGTCACGGTGAGCACTGAAATTCCAGGGAAATTTGTCAATGATCTTCTTTCAATCAGAAAGCCGTCGAATGGGCCAGAGTCAATCATCAGTGCGCTTACCTACACCGTTGACTCTGACTTTTTGAGAACCTATGGGATGAAACTTATTGCGGGCAGAGCTTTTCTACCAGCTGATCATTATTCCATACCATTTGAACCTGGTAATCCAATTATACTGACTGAAGCAGCGGCAAATGCTGTTGGCTTTGTGCCGGCAGAAAAAGCTGTAGGTGAAGAAATCGCCATAGGTCCAAACAATGATTTTTTGGCAAATGTGATAGGCATCGTTTCCAATTTTCACCAAGGTTCGGTACGAGATCACTATAGTGCCATTCTTTTTAAACCCTCTTCCTCACCGATGGGAGAATATTTGACAATCAGGATGGACATGCAAAATTCTGGGAGCACAATCCGGCATATATCAGCAGCATATGCCGAAACATTTCCTGGGAACGAATTCAATTATTTTTTCCTCGATGAGTTTTTTGACGCACAATATGCAAGAGATCAAAAGTTTCAATGGACCTTTGGACTTTTCTCAATTCTTTCGCTGATCGTTACGTGTCTCGGATTACTTGGTCTTTCCACATTTACTATTTCTCAACGCAATCGAGAAATTGGAATTCGAAAAGTGTTTGGCGCAACGACCCAGAATATCATCTATTTGTTTTCTCTTGATTTCGTACGCATGATATTAATAGCAAACGTCCTTGGATTGCCCCCTGCTTATTGGCTTTCAACCTATTGGTTACAAAATTTTGCATTTAAGGCAGCACTTAATGTTGGGATATTTCTGCTGCCATCAGCATTATTGGTGGTCATATGCTTTGCGACCATTACCTTTCAAGTGAAAGCGAGAGCCAGGAGCCCGCTTGAAATTCTTCGCGTCGATTAAATTCGCAAGACGATCCTAATGCAGATCCCTCGTTACATCCGCTCCTGATCCACCCCTGAGAATATCAAGGTCAGTACCGAGGTGAGCTTGCTGTACATGATCGATGTAAAACTTCACGTAGCCTCTCGCGGTGTGCGGTGCTGGTGGCGTCCATGCTTCTTTGCGTTTCCTTAATTCTTCGTCGCTGATGTCGAGATGAAGCTTACGATTTTCTACATCCAGCTCTATCATGTCGCCGTCTTTGACCAGAGCCAGCGTTCCTCCAATTGCTGACTCGGGAGAAACGTGTAGCACCACCGTTCCAGCAGCAGTTCCGCTCATTCTGCCATCTGAGATGCGGACCATGTCGAGAATTCCTTTCTTCAATATTTTTTCGGGCAGGTCGACGTTACCAACTTCAGGCATCCCAGGGTACCCTTTTGGACCTACCCCTTTCAAAACGATCACGCAATTCTCATCAATGTCAAGATTAGGGTCATCAATGCGCTCATGATAATCTTCCATGGTTTCGAATACCACCGCGCGTCCGCGGTGTTTCATCAACTTAGGTGTCGCTGCTGACGGCTTTATAATTGCGCCATCGACGCTCAGATTTCCTTTTAGCACGGCAATGCCGGCTTCCTTTTGAAAGGGTGCATCCACCTTTGCGATAACATCTGTATTATAGCAGGCGCACTCAGTATTATTTTCTCCAATAGTCTTACCATTAACTGTAATGGCGTCATTGTGCAGATAGTCTTTCATCTCGCGGATAACAACGGGTAGCCCACCTGCATAGTAGAAATCTTCCATCAGGTATTTTCCTGAAGGTTTCAGGTTAACTAACAAAGGAATCTTGCTACCGATTTTGTCAAAGTCCTCAAGGTTCAACTCCACCCCGATTCTTCCAGCTATGGCCAGCAGGTGTATGAGAAAATTTGTAGAACCTCCCACGGCAGCATTGATAACGATCGCATTTTCGAAAGCCTTCCGTGTCAGAATGGTGGAGAGTTTCAGATCTTCTTTTACCATTTCAACTATGCGTCTGCCCGCTAATTGCGCCATCACTTTTTTGCGTGCATCCACAGCTGGAATCGCCGCTGCGCCCGGCAACGTAAGGCCTAGTGCTTCCACCATACAGGCCATCGTTGAGGCAGTACCCATCGTCATACAATGCCCGTTGCTTCGGGCAACACCGATCTCCATCTCCATTATTTCCGCATCAGAGATGTTTCCTACCTTTTGACGTTCCTTGATTTCCCAATTGAATGATCCAGATCCAACACACTCCCCGCGAAATCTTCCGCTCAGCATGGGCCCGCCCGGTACCACTATCGTTGGAAGGTTAACACTGCACGCGCCCATCACCGTTGAAGGAGTTGTTTTGTCACAACCCGTTAACAATACAATCCCATCCAGCGGATTTGCACGAATTGTTTCTTCAACGTCCATACTGGCGAGATTCCTGAAAAGCATCGTCGTGGGACGCATCAGCGTTTCTCCCAAAGAAGTAACAGGAAATTCCATCGGAAAGCCGCCAGCTTCGGCAATACCTCTTTTTACTAGTGCAGCAAAATCTCTGAGGTGGCTATTACATGGCGTTAACTCTGACCATGTATTACAAACTCCGATAACGGGCTTGCCTCGAAAATAATCGTCCGGATAGCCCTGATTGCGAAGCCAGGAACGATGCACGAATCCCATTTTATCAGATTTGCCAAACCAGTCGGCACTGCGAAGTTTCTTTTTTTCTGTTGACATCTTTCTATTCGGGTGGTCTAAGGATAAATGAAAGTTAATGAAATCTTGCTATGATCGACACATTCGAGGAATGCCGTTCGTCACTTTTTCTGACGATCACCGTTAACAAGTCGCCATATCCCAAGCGGATTATCTCTTTTGAGCTCAGGCGGCAATAGCGAGTCGGGGAAATTTTGGTAACACACCGGTCTTGTAAACCTGGTGATGGCTCCTGTTCCCACAGAAGTGGTTCTGCTATCAGTGGTTGCAGGGAATGGTCCACCGTGAACCATCGAATGACATACTTCCACACCAGTAGGGTAACCGTTAATAATTAGACGGCCAACTTTTTGTTCAAGAACGGATACAAGATCTGCATATTCAGCAAGGTCCTTCTCTGTACCGTGTAGCGTAGCCGTAATATGACCTCTTAAATTAAGGGCAGCTTTCATCAATTCGTCCTTTGTGTTGGCAGTTATTGCCAACGTTGAAGGTCCAAATACTTCCTCCTCCAGTGAATGATCTTTTAAAAATGAATCAATCGAAGCGTGCAGCAAATGAGCAGTACCTCTTTTGCCCGATTCACCTGGTTTCCCTTGCGCGAGTAACTCTACGCCCTTGGACGTTTTCAACTTTTCAATACCTTTTTCAAAACTTCCATGAATCCCCGAGGTGAGCATGACCCCTGCGCCAATTCCCTTGATGGAAGTTGATAGTGCGTTCTTGAAGTTTGAAGCGTCGTCGGAATCAGAAAGAAAAACCAATCCCGGGTTAGTGCAGAATTGTCCAACCCCCAGGGTAACTGCCGCTGCAAGTTCTTCAGCAATTTTTTCTCTTCGCTCCCTAAGTGCGTCGGGCAGTATGAACACCGGATTCGTGCTTCCCATTTCCGCGTATACCGGGATGGGTACTGGACGTTTCGCGGCCTCGTCGAACAATGCCTTTCCGCCTCTGTAAGATCCTGTAAATCCAACCGCTGTTATTGCCGGATGTCTGACAAGCGCCATCCCAACATCATTTGATCTTCCATTGACCATGGAGAAGGTACCTTCTGGCATTCCCGATTTCTTTACTGCGCGCTGAATGGCCAATCCTACAAGTTCGCAAACTCCTGGATGCGCCGTGTGAGCTTTGAATACTACCGGACATCCGGCAGCAAGTGCAGAAGTGGTATCTCCACCTGCGACAGAAAAGGCTAGTGGGAAGTTGCTGGCACCAAAAACAGCTACGGGTCCAAGCGCACGCTGCATACTTCTGATATCAGCTTTAGGTAATGGTTTTCGGTCGGGATCAGCCGTATCAACACGGGCATCCACCCATGAACCTTCGCGCAATAACGAAGCAAAGAGTTTTAGCTGCCCAACGGTACGGCCACGCTCACCAGTGAGGCGGGCTTCGGGAAGTCCCGTCTCTGCCATACATCGTTGGATGAGTTCGTCACCCAATGCTATTATTTCTTCTGCGATATTCTCAAGGAACTGTGCCTTATCGTTGCCACTTTTGTTGCGATATGTTTGAAAAGCTTCGCTGGCAATTTCGATAGCACGGTTAATTTCTTTTTCTGTGGCCTCGTAAAAAGCAGGTTCCAGTTTTTCGCCTGTTGCAGGATTTTCTCCATAGAACTTTTCTTTTCCCTCACCTGATAAACTTTGGCCGATGATGTTTTTTCCTGTC
>JAEZBX010000348.1 GCA_023412765.1 Bacteroidota bacterium | reverse complement strand
CTGTACGTTGACGTCGAATGTGGTCTGAGCACTCTCCATTGCAACATCGGCAACCTGAAGCGTTATTTCCACTGATCCGTGCTGGTTGGATTCGGGTGTTACAATAACTGTGCGGTTCTCACCGGCTCCACCAAAAGATATTTGACCATTTGAAATGATTCCCGTCTCATTGGAGCTGGCTGTCAGTTGCAATTGAGCAAGATCGTCGTCGATATCAGAAACGGTAAATGCAAATGATTCCATCGCATCTTCATCGATTGTCTGCGGGCCAGGGCTTGTAATTGTCGGTGGATCGTTGACAGGTGTTACGTTAACTTCGAAGGTCGCTTCGTCAGTTGCGCCATCCTGGTCTTCGACCTGAATAGTTATTGTAACCGGCCCACCATTCTGATTAGGCTCAGGTGTAACAGTAACATTTCGATCTGTGCCACTACCTCCGAAAGAAATCCCATTAACAATGATTGTACTGCCACCGGAATTCCCACTTAGCTGTAGGTCTTCTGGAAGCGTCTCTACGTCGGTAACTGTAAATGATAACTGTTCGGACGATTGGTCTTCAAGAACAACTTGTGAGGGAATGCTCGCAGTTATTACCGGGGGATCGTTTACTGCAAGGACAGTTAAGCTAATAGTGGCAGTTAACGTCTGAGGCTCGTCGGTTTCAACGGTGTAATCCACCAGCACATCTCCCGCATAGTCTGGATCCGGCTGAAATACAACACTATTGGCTAAATCATAAGTGAAAATGCCGCCGACGGTCTGGACAGATCCATCGTAAACGCCGGGGGTCGACGTATCCAGATCGACGGTATTATTTAGTATCGAAAATCCGTCACCAGCCTGGTCGTTTGCAAGAATATTATAAGGGGAAGTCGGTCCGCTGTCCTCAAAAATGTCAGCCAGAATATCGTCGACCGCCTGTGGCTGTGCATAACCAAACGCACAACACACAATCAGACAAACCGCGAGTAATGTTTGACGGAAAAAAAGCATACTTGAACTATAGACCGGTCAAAAATAATTATTTCATCGAACTATATGCCGCAAATTTTCTAAATGTAACACCCCAGAATCCGGGGAGAGCCCTTGAAAACAGCGCGTTTCTGACTCAAAAGAGCCTGGTTAGCATCTGGGCCCCAGCTTATTGCCTCAGTATGTATGAAAATACATTAATTATTTGATTTTATTATACTTTTCTCAATTTGGTCAAGGTTTACTTTATAGGATAAGACTCATTTCCTCACGACTTGATTAATTCTGTCTGTCCCCTATTTTTGGAACTTGAAGTCAAACGATCATGGGTAGAATTTTTGAAAAACGTAAGCACAAGATGTTCGCACGCTTTGACCGCATGGCCAAGGCATTTTCACGCATCGGAAAAGATATAGCTATCGCTGTAAAGCAGGGCGGTCCATTGCCCGAGAACAATCCTAAGCTGAGGATGTGCATCCAGAATGCGCGCGGCGTAAACATGCCCAAGGATCGTGTAGAAGCCGCCATCAAAAGGGCGTCGTCGAAGGAAGAAAAAGACTTTCAGGAGGTTGTTTACGAGGGCTATGCGCCACACGGGGTTCCTATAGTTGTCGAGTGCGCAACAGATAACCCTACCCGGACGGTAGCCAATATCCGTCTGCATTTTTCCAAGAACGGCGGGGCTATGGGTAACTCTGGTTCCGTTGCCTTCCTATTCGAGAGAAAGGGTGTATTCAAATTCGACCCTTCAAAACTTGATCTCGATGAACTTGAACTTGACCTTATCGACGCTGGTGCAGAAGATATTGAAAAGGGCGATGATGAGATTATCGTCTACACAAAATTTACTGAATTTGGACACATGCTGAAATTTCTGGAAACGAAAGGAATTGAGGCTAAAAGCTCTGAACTTCAATACATACCCACAACTACCAAAGAGCTCGATGAAGAACACCAGGACGAAGTTCTGAAGTTGGTGGAGGTGCTTGAGTCGGACGACGATGTCCAGAACGTGTACCACAACCTCGCTTAGAAAGGCAAACGTTATCCGTTATACGTTATCCGAGATGCATCTATCCAGAACCGGGCACCGCAACGAGGGGTTCCACCACTTCGATATTCGTTATTCCTTGTTCAGTTTTCGAAGTTGGTAGAGGGACTTCCATCTGACCACGATGTCCAGAACGTGTATCACAACCTCGCTTAGAAAGGCAAACGTTATACGTTATACGTTATACGTTATTCGACACGCATCTATCCAAAATCGAGCACCGCAACGGGGGGTTCTACCACTTCGATATTCGTTATTCCTTGTTCAATATTCGATATTCCCCCCTGTTTGTCTAACCAAATAGCCATCAACCGATTGTAGCTGCTTTAAGAGAGCAATAATGGATATTTTTCCATAAATAAACTTCATCGCAAAATGGCATTGGGCCGCTACCTTTTATTGATTTTCCTTGTTATTGGGCCTGCGGTAAAGGCACAGCGTTTCTCGATTTCGCTTGGGGCTTACTCTGGAGTAATGGCTTCGTACACTGCCGACAAGGGTATTGATAAAGATCCGCGATACGAAAGGCGCTTTGAAGCAAAATTGGCACCGATAGGTCTGAATTTCAGCCTGGATTATGAAGGTTTTGGTATACTGTTAAGTCCAGGCATTATAAACGTAGGTCAGAATTTCTATCTTATAAATACCAAGGGAGGCCAGGACGGTCTTAGAAAAATCAATCTTCGCTATCTGGCAATACCAGTATCGATGAAGGCGCACCTGGTTCATTTTTCGGCTTTTAAGTTTAGTGCCCTCGCCACGATCACGCCCTCCTTTCTTTTAGATGGCAGTGAAGTTCTAAACCATCATCCTACCAAATTGCAATTCCCCCAGGAGGTATATCCGATATTGCCAGCTGAGTACGTCGTCGAGTATGATGGTGTACTGGCGCCTGAGGTTAATGATTATCCGATTGCAAAAAAGAGTGATTTCAAGCCGGTCCAAATCTTTGCGGGTCTCGGCTTCCGGTCTGACTGGGATCCCTCCAACCATTGGCGCATATCAGTCGATTTCAGAGTTAACTATGGATTGCTTGATCCAAGGACGCCAACTTATACGAACGCCAGCGAATCAACGATAAGACTATACGACATCCCAGGTGAACGACGTGATATTTTTGCACAGTTCACCGTTGGAATAAGCCGCTATATCGAGTTTGAACAAAGCGAAAAAGAACGCAAGAAGAAATTGCAAGGAACAACCCGGAAATACCAGCCGCTCAAGAGTTCCAACCATGTTAGAAAATCCCGTCCTCGGGACTGAGATGTGTTTAAGTGTTTAGGTGTTTAGGTGTTTAAGTTCGCACTGATCAAACTAACTGCGGTACTTAAACACTTAGACACTTAGACACCTAGACACTTAAACACCCTCCTTAGTTCTTGCTCTCCACCATAGTGCCAAGGTCGATCCAGTACTGTTCATTATCGGCGAAAATATGGCCGGCGCCAAGCCAACCGTTGAAAGCTTACCCATGGCCAATGCAAGACCTGATCCAAGTCCTGCGTTTTGAAGGCCTACTTCGAGAGCGATGGTGCGGCAATCGCGAGGGGGCATACCCAAAGCTTTTGCAGCCCAGAACCCAAGTAAATAACCACAAAGATTATGTAATAAACACGCGAGAATAAGCAGCGGCCCGACAACCAACAAATCGTTCCTTCCCGCTGATGTGATGACAACGATTATAAGGCCGATACCCAGCATGGAGATAACAGGCATGATTGCGTCCAAAGCCTTAAACTTGCCATGCAGAAAATGATTAAATATCAACCCAAGGCCTACTGGAACAATAATAATCTGAACTATATCAATAACCATCTTCCAAAAGTTAACTTCAACATACTCGCCTGCGAGCAATTGCATAAGTAAAGGAGTCATCAGCGGCGCCATCAGCGTTGCAATAGCCGTAAGAGTAACAGACAGAGCTACATTTGCACGCGCCAGGTATGACATTACGTTCGAAGCAAGACCACTGGGACAGCTGCCGATCAAAATAATTCCAGCGGCAATCTCTGGCGGAAAAGAAAATATCTTTGTTAAAGACCAGCCAATAAAAGGCATGATCGAAAATTGAGCTACCAAACCAATCAAAACACCTTTCGGCATTTTTAATACAGCCGAAAAATCTTTTATAGACAACGTAGTGCCCATCCCAAACATAATGATTTGCATCAACGGAATGATAAGGCCTGAAAGCTTAAAGTCACCAATCTGAATAAAATATTGAGGGAAATACATGGCTGCACTGACGGCAGCAAAAATCATAATTGTGAAAACATATCCTTTTAATAACTCAAAACCTCGGAAAAACATGGCAAGCGCACCAAAGAAAAGTACCAACAACCATCCTGCATATTGGTGCAACTCCTGAAACGTGGTAACAATAAATCCCAGGAAAAAAATCACAGCGAAGATCAACGCGACTTTGGTCGATGTTTTTTGCATGTTAAGTTCAGTTTATAAAACAATGCTAACGTTAGAATATATTCTCAAAAAAAAGCAATCCCCGACATTTTGTGAGCAGGGATTGCTTCAATAATTATTCAGTCTTATCTCAACTCCACAAGCGATCCCACGATCTGTCTTTGTCCCATTCGGGAGTTGGAGCAAAATATCCCGGATTTTCCGGATCAAGGTGCTTCTTGACAACTTCTTCATTAAGCTCCACTCCTAACCCAGGAGTTTCAGGAACGACAGCGAAACCCTTTTCTACCATCGGCTTTTTCGTCTTGACGAGATCCAGCCAGTAATCTACATCTACCGAATGGTGCTCCAAGGCCATGAAGTTATGCGTAGCAGCAGCGCAATGAACATTGGCCATAAAGGAAATTGGGGTTCCTGCAAAGTGCATTGCCATCGCGACGCCTTTTTCTTCCGCATAATCACCTATTTTCTTGGTTTCCAGTAGCCCACCCGATGAGGCCAGATCAGGGTGCACAATGTCGATGGCGCGGGCATCGACCAGTTTAATAAACTCTTCCTTCAGATAAATATCTTCACCAGTTGTTGTCGGTGTCTCGATCGCATCGGAAATCATCTTCCATTGTTCTGTAAACTTCCAGGGTATAATATCTTCGAGCCACGCAAGGCGATACTTCTCAACCGCCTTTCCTAAGCGGATAGCATTGTTGTGATCGAAATGACCGTAGTGATCGGATGCCAGAGGAATATCATAACCCATTTTCTCGCGTACTAGCGCAACGCGGTTCGCCAGAATTTCAAGACCTTTATCAGTTAGCTGGATCTGGGTGAGTTGGTGTTCCGTTCCGCCATAAGTCATTGGTTCATTAGTCCACTGGCGACCAATGTCCCAGAAGTTGCTGTTCGTTGCAGTATCTTTTACATTCTTCAAAAGCTCGATTCCAAAATCCATCTTCATGAATGTGAATCCTTGTTCATTCAATCGCTTGTCAATCCGAGCCACAAACTCAGCTTCATTATTTCCCTGGGGCGTGTCAGCATATAACCTAACTCTATCCCTATACTTTCCTCCAAGAAGCTGGTAGGCTGGAACGTTGTATGCCTTACCTGCAAGATCCCATAGCGCCATTTCAACTCCACAAACTCCACCGGCCTGGCGACCGTGAAATCCAAATTGTTTGATTCGCCTGAACGCCAGTTCCACGGCGCACGGATTTAACCCTAAAAGACGGCTCTTAAGAAACATGGCATACCGATAAGAGCCTCCGTCGCGGACTTCGCCGTAGCCGGAAATACCTTGATTGGTATCTATTCTGATCACAGGACATCTTGCATGACCGTTCATTACCACGGCGTATCTCATGTCGGTAATCTTCAAATCGGATGGAGAAGAATTCTTATTAACCTTAGAAGTGGACTGTGCAAGGGTGTCTTCAACCGAGCTGTACATAAACCCACCGAGCATGATGCCGCCGAGAGCCGATTTCTTTAAGAAACTACGACGGCCGTTTTCTTTTTCTGCGGGTGCCTCATTCTTAGGTTCGGGGTCTTTCGCTCCAAACTTTTCGAGAAGTTTTTGTGATGGTGTTTTCATAGGCGTAATTCTAGTGTCTGGTTAGGATTCATAATTACCACGTTCTTTTTTTCATATACTTGTCCAACTCCATAGTGAATATTGGAAGCTTTCAGCCCAGAAATTCGGCATTTTATAACAAGCTAATAATAAAAGTATTAACTGTAAGTTCTATCGTGAGATCGCTTCTGATCCCATTCTTTTGTCGGAGCGAAAAATGTCTTATCTGAAGCATGCAGATGTTTCTTAACTTCCTCTTCTACCAATTCTATACCTAAGCCGGGCGCCGTGAGCGGCACAGGCGCATAGCCCTTGTCAATCAACTTTCTGCCGTCAGTTGTTTTCACCAATCCTTCCCACCATTCCAAATCCACTGAGTGGTGCTCAAGCGAAAGAAAGTTTTCCGTTGCAGCGGCGCAATGCACATTGGCCATAAAAGAAACTGGAGTTCCCGCCTGATGCATCGCCATAGCAATACCTTTCTCCTCCGCATAGTCACCGATGCGTTTTGTCTCAAGGAGTCCACCCGATGATGCGAGATCAGGATGGATGATGTCGACGGCGTGGGTGTCGATAAGGGGCTTAAAGTATTCAAGTAAGTAAATATCTTCTCCGGTTGTGGTTGGAGTGTCTAATGAATCTGTGATGGTTTTATGTTGCTCCGTATACTGCCATGGTACCATATCTTCCAACCATGCTAACCTGTACTTTTCAAGCGCCTTGCCAAGACGAATGCAATTATTAAGGTCGAAATGTCCATAATGATCAGTGGAGATGGGGATTTCGTACCCAACCATGTTTCGCACATTCTCTGCAATCTTTGCAAGCTCTTCTAAGCCTTTCTCGGTGAGTTGAATTCCGGTGAACGGGTGCTTCCTGTTAGCATAGGACATATAATTACCCTGCCACTGGCTCGGACTTTTTTTCCAAATATCAGGATTGACAACTGTTCCGGGTATGTCTCTGAGTTTGTTAATGGATATATCCATTTTTAACCACGAGTATCCCTGCGTTTCGGTACGAAATTTTATTCGTTTTAATTGTTCCGCAGGATCTGGCGACTCAGGTGTATCTGCATATATCCGGATCGTGTCCCTGTATCTGCCGCCCAATAATTGCCATGCTGGAACATTGTACGCCTTGCCGCACAAATCCCATAGCGCCATCTCTACTGCACATACCCCACCGGCCTGACGTGCCTGTCCGCCGAACTGCTTTATTATTTTAAATATCTTTTCAACATTGCACGGATTCTCTCCGAGGATTCGACTCTTCAACATCAACGCATACTTAGGGTCTGCCGCATCCCTAACCTCCCCTAACCCATATATACCTTGGTTTGTATCGATTCTAATAATAGCTGTTCCGCCCATCACAGCGGTAAGACAGTAGCGCATATCCGTAATTTTCAAATCAGAGGGACTTGATGCTCGTTGAACCTTAGAGGTTGTTTGGGCAACGGTATCTTCAAATGAAGCGCCCATAAGGGCTGTCAAGGTCATTCCTCCCAGCGCAGTCTTTTTTAAAAAGTTGCGTCTATTTTCATTCGTTGTGGGATTTTCAATCTCGGATTGCCTTTCGGCGGCTGCAACCTTCTCACGCTCTTTATTCTTTTTAATGATTTGTTGTAGTACGTTTTTCATAATTTATGAATTAATGATGAACACTTTTGTACTCGCACTAATAGTTGCGTTCTTTTAAATAGTCGTCCAGTTCCTTTTTGGTCATAGGAAGTTTACCCGGATAGTTGTTGAGCCAGTTTAAAAAATCTTTTTTAATTGCCTCTGTCCATTCGCTGTCGATCTCACCAGCCAGGTATTTTTTTTCACGAAGGCGCTGATGACCGAATTGGTCACGAAGAGCGGTTACTTCGGCTGTGATCACCAAATTTTCAACGAGATGAGCAGGAATAAATATTGTTCCATATTTCTTTGCCAGTACAATGTCGCCTGGCAACACCGTTGCGCGACCTATTCTGATTGGTGCATTAATAGTCGTAAGCATCATTTCGTGAATGAAGGATGGGTCCTGACCTTTTATCCATGCATTGAACCCTTTTATTTCCTCGAGACCTTCCTGATCTCTTACCGACCCGTAAAAAATTACACCACGTTGCGACTTGGCAAAGATTGAGTTACCGAGGTTGTCTCCGATCAATGTGCCTCCAGCGATCTTACCATAACCATCAGCTACGTATACGTCTCCGGGAACTAAAATATCAATCGGCCAAGAGTTCGTGCCTCCCTTTTGAGCACGGTTTTCTAGCTTTCCTTGTTCTTTAACCTGGTTTTGAAGGTCGGGGCGTAACGGAATATATTGTGCTGTGACAACGCGACCTGTCATTGCACTATCTGGCCAGATCACATTCCAATCTCCTTCATATTGATTGTGGTAGCCTTTATTTCTCAGCACACCCCACGCTTCTTCAATAGATATGTTTTTGAGCCGTTTTAGTATCGCATCGGATACCTTTGGACGACCATCCGGGAATCGCTCACCTTTCCACTCTGCAGTCAAGGCTTTAATATATTCCGGTGAAGATCCAACGCGCTGGCTATACGAACAAACGACAACCATTAAGAAAAACGAAGTTAATAATCCACTTTTTAGCATTTTATCTTTTTTAGGTCTACAATTCTCGCAAATGAACTTGTTATTGTTGCAGTTTTAAGGCGATCATGAATCGAGCGTCACTGCTGACCATGAAAAGTAACCTTTCAATTGAATCTTGTAAGAATAACGTGACGGAAATGGTCACAAGGAATCGCACCACCGCCTTATCATTTCACAGGCGTCAATCTAGATAAGTTTATTTTTAGAGTGGCTCCCATTTGCACAGGTATTTTGCCGGTAAAAAAAATACTTAAATAGGTAAGGGCAACTGTTCCGTTGCCCTTACCATTAAGATTAGTCTACATCCCACCACACTTTCGTATCCAGATTATCGGGACCTTGCGCGGCGACGGCAGCCTGAACATTGTCGTTGTTCACAACATATTCGCTTGGAGGGTAAGGCAGTCTCGTAATCCAATCAACTGTTTTACCTGCAAAAGGATTAACATCCAGATCAGGGTATCCGCTTCTCCTGAAGTTTGCCCACGCTTCCTGTCCATTGAGGAAAGATGCGATCCAATATTCGTAGTTGATTTGTTCTATTTCATTGCCCGCAAGAAGAGGGACTCTTGAAGCAACATAGGTATCGCGATCACCCGCATCAACTGCAGAGTTAGGATCAAAACTTTCAAGTTGATCCATATGTGCTTTGATCCCATTGGTAAAATATTCTTCAACTGTACCAGTGTTGATCCAATCATTCAATCTTGCTTCTGCCAGCAGGAGATTATTTTGAGCTGCCGTAACGATAAACAATGGCGAGGTTGGCTTTGCCATACGGCGACGATCCAATTGGCTATAGGCATATCTCGTTCCGCCTCCTGGTAGTGTCGCGCCTGAGAGGTCAGCCTCCCCGTCCGTGCTGCCCATAGGCAGGCCGTATTGATTTGCCGGATCGTATGTACCAACAGCGGGTGTTTGTCCAGACCCTGATGTTGCACCAACATAGCGAATTGCAATTGCCTCTAACCGTGGATCGCTGTTAGTTTTTAGAGCATCGACAAATGGTTCTGCAAGATAAAAGTTTGCAGCCTCTGTTGCATTCAAAACGTTTGCCGTTAGATTGCCGTAGTTACCATCGTGACGGACCGCTGCGTTATCTTCGTTGTCCAGGATCACGCCGCCGGCAAATGCTGCGGCCACCGTTGTTTCTGCGGTTCCAGGATCAACCTTGCTTAAATGCATGCCTGCCCGTAACAACAAGGAGTATCCAAATTTTTTCCACTTGGCTATATCTCCGTTGTAAAGCACATCAGTGTTGGATGACTTGCCTGCATCAAGTCCGTCGGACGCGCTTTTCAATTCACTGATTATTCCCTGGTAAATGGTCTGCTGACTTTGGTATGCAGGGAAGAAATTTTGATCAATATATCCCTTTCCTGCCTCATCATAGGGAACATTTCCATAAGTATCAGTTATGATCATAAGAGCATTTGCCTGAATAATGCGCGCCTTGTTCATTAGATTGCTCAACGCTGGATCTTCCGAAGTTCTTGAAATTACGTCGCTGGTGTATCGAACAACATTGCGATAGTAATCCCGCCAGTTTCCAATTGAGCTGTTAGGATTGTTCTTATTGAAGTTGCCACCTTCCAATACGCCTGTATTGGGGGAAGTCAACTGTTGTACGATTGCCAGCTCGAAGTTTAACTGCGAATCATCTGGCGATGAATTTATAATCGCATTGTTCAAAATCAACGAAGGGTCCAATGAGGAGGACGCTGTCTTACTGGTGTTCAATTCTTCGAACCCGCTATCGCAGGAAGCAATTACAAGCATCACCAGCGCTAGAGAAATAATATTAAATATCTTTTTCATGATTGGACCAAATTAAAATTTAACATTCAAGTTGAAACCAATGCTGCGTGTTGTTGGTACACTTGGCGATTCCAAACCAACCACATTGTCGGAGGTGTAGCTGAAACTTTCCGGATCGATATTCGGCGCCCATTTTTTCAACATCGCCACGTTGTTTGCAACGAAACTCAACCTTACGCCCTTTACAGGAAAGGATTCGGGAAGGAACTTAGAAAAGTCATAACCGATTGTAATCTGACGCAACTTCCAGTAACCTGCATCATATATGATCGGCTCAACAAGACCAGATCCGCGTACGACTGAAAAATAGTCTTCATTTTTCGCGCCTGTGGTATTGGGTTGTCCTTCTTGATTAACACCCTCTCCCACTACAAATCCAGGGTCGTTGCCGTTGGCATCCAGTGTACCTCCTTCTCTACCAACAAGTGTTTCCTTGTGCAAGCCATGGCGATAGGCGTTGAAGTTCGTTCCCGACAACAGCTTTCCGCCTAGCTTGAAGTCGATGAGCGCAGACAGAGTAATTCCCTTAAAAGCGAATGAGTTCAGGAAGCCACCAGTCCATTTTGGTAACGCGCTGCCGAAAGAAATTGGCTGCAACGTCGGCAACGGAAGTCCATTTGTAGAGTTGAAGATCTTTTCCCCAGCTTCGTTTCTACGATAACCGAAGCCAACAATTTGTCCCATTTCTTCACCCACCACTTGATACACCCAACCGTTGAAAACGTGTTGGCCCACCGTTATGCTGGTTCCTGGTTCATCGCTCAGGAGACTCAGCACTTTAGTCTTATTGTAGGCGCCAGTGAATGTGAAATTCCATTCAAAATTCTCAGTTGTTACCGGAATTAGGTTCAGCATCAACTCAATCCCTCTATTTTCACTCCTCCCGCTATTGATTTGAGTACCAGTAAAACCAGAGGCATCTGATATCGTAGCATTAACAATTTGATCGGTGGTAAGCTTGCGATAAACAGCCAGATCCAGGTTTACCCTGCTCTTAAACATTCTTAACTCAAGTCCCAATTCTGTTTCTTCAACAGACATTGGTCTAAGTGAAGCGTTCGGTACAGTAAGTCCAAAATTTCCAATAGCCTGTGACCGGAACTGTTGACCGTTTACGCCATAATACAATGCATTCGAATAAGCACCTACGTCTGAATCACTTCCAACCTTTGCATAAGCGACGCGCAATTTTCCAAAATCTAACCATGAAGGCGATGTGTTAAATGATTCTGAAAAAACGTAGCTGGCGGAAATCGAAGGGTAGGGTATCGTGTTATCAGCCTTCGACAAAGTCGAAAACCAATCCTGACGGAATGTACCATTCAGGTAAATTATCTCTTTGAAATTAACCTCGGCCATCGCATAGAGGGAATTTACCTGCCTTTCATTCAAATCGTATGTCGGGTCTTTAGCCCGGCCATTTTGAACGGTATACAAATTCCTCACAACGAAGTCAGTAACCTGTACGCTGTTAACATCCATTCTTCTTCGCATCTGATTTCCTCCAAGGTTGACATTTACGCCGAAATCATTGAACGTCTTGTTAAGTGAAACCAGGAAGTCATAATTTGTTTCTCTGAATCTCCTTGACTCCTGCGTATAGACGCCGTTAAAGAAACCTGGGGCAGCCGCAGAAAATATAGACGACGCGTTGATTGAAGCTTTACCTGTCGGCAGGTTGATGTAATCATTGTCCCGTGACCAGTAATCCTGACCTGCCCTCGCCTGAACCGATAGCCAATCCGTGATATCATACTTGAGGCTAAAGTTTCCAAAAATCCGATCCCTGCGGATATTCTGTTTCACTTCTTTCAAAACCCAATAAGGGTTGGTCCGATTTGTAAACCTTGAGTAGTTAAATTCGCCGCCACCAGCATTGTATGCTTTAGCTTCCAGTACATCCAACGGCATTGTGTTAGCCATTGCATACAGAGAAGTTGGAATTGAGTTATCCTGGTCCGCAACAACAGGAGGATTTTCGTTATGCTCATTGCTATAATTCACACTTCCCTGCACACTCAATTTGTCAGACAGGTCGTACCCAAAACCAAGGTTAATTGTTTTTCTGTTGTAATCGTTATTGGGTGTTACACCTTTGCTGTCAAGATTTGAGACCGAAAAATTTAATCCACCTTTTTCACTATTGGATGATATAGAAACACTGTTTGTGAAATTCTGACCATGTCGATAGAACTTCTTAAGAATATCTCTCTGGGCAACATAGGGCACCGTTACGTTATCGAAAAGCAGTTGTGTCATTCCCGGCTCAATCCTGGGACCAAAAGACCATTGGCCGCTGTTGGGATTAGGAGCCGCCCCCGGAGATGCAGGACCTGCGCCATATTCACCTTGTCCATATTCATACTGGTAGTCAGTGAAATCAAGTACACTTTCATTAGTGTAATTCATATTGTAGGAAAGACCAATTCCTTGCGTAGCTCCGCGCGTCTTCGTTGTAATCATGATCACACCATCTTTAGCGCGAGAGCCATACAATGCGGCAGCGGTTGCTCCCTTCAACACTTGCATGCTCTCGATGTCATCAGGGTTAAAGCTCGTAAGACCATCACCACCATCGGTGGATGCTCCACCGCCGCGGCTTCCAACGGCACCATCCGAACCCAAATTACCCTGGTTGGTTCCAAAGTTCGTATTGTCTATAGGCACACCGTTAACAACAATAAGCGGGGTATTCTGACCACCAATGGACGATTGACCGCGAATACGAACTTTCGATGTTCCGGCAGGACCAGTGCCTAAAGCGCTGATATTAACGCCAGCAACTTTGCCCTGAAGAGCGTTCATCATATTTGGCGTCCTGTTTACGATTAATTCCTTTGAATCTACCTTGGTCGTAGCGTAACCGAGACTCTTGGCGGATCTTTCGATACCCAAGGCGGTAACCACGACTTCATCCAATGATCTCACATCGGGTGTCATTGTAAGATCAATTGTGGTCCTGGACCCAACGCTCACTTCCTGTGTCGTGTACCCGATGAACGAGAACACAAGGACTGCCCCTTCATCTGGAACCTCCAATGAATATTGGCCATTGATATCAGTCGATGTACCGACAGATGTTCCTTTGACCAACACATTTACTCCGGGAAAGTCAGCGCCATTTTCGTCCCTGACCTTACCTGAAACCGTGATTGCAGCATCACGTTTTTCGCGCAGTGAGGCAAGGCGATCTGTTAAATAATCACTGGCGGAAGCAGCAGGAAAAGTAAACAACAACGGTGTAGTTGAAATAGAAGCGGACTCTTCCATTGCAGCAGGTTTAGCGGCCTTCTTTCTCTCATAGATCACATAAAACCTGTCACCACCCTTCTCATAATAAAGGCTGGTTTGTCTTAGCATCATGTCAAGAGCTTCCTCGGGAGTTTTGAAGGTACTCTTGGTAGGTTGAATGATTTTGTTTTCCACCCACTCATCCTTATAAGCAATAGATACATTGAAGGATTTTTCAACCTCCTTTAACCCCTGCTTTAGTGAATAGGATTCCAAGCGGACGGACCTGGGCGAAGCGGCTGCATACAGCTCGTCATGCTGCGGCAGCGCCTGAGTTGAGATCAGCAAAAACATGCCGATTAGTACGTACTGACATTTCATAGGATATGGTTTAATTTATGGGTTCATGTTTAAATTCTCGCTCTCACTCCATCATAAAGTATCGATCGTCCTTCTTGACGAGTTTCAATCGAAATGCTTTCGCGATTTGATTCAATAAGTTCACTGAATCCGACACGGGCATTGATCCAGAGATAGTTTGGCCAAGCAAACTTTCAGCAACTTCAACTTCAATTCCGTAATTATCCTTTATCATAAGCACCATCTCGCGCAGGCTGGTGCGATTCAGGATAAGATTGTTTTGCGTCCAAGCTGTATACATGGTGGGATCAACTTTTCGCTTTACATACCTCTTCTCATTGTACTCCACCAGCTCGCCGGGATTCATCACAATTTTTTCGTCAGCCTGTATGGTTGGAAGGCTGAGTTGAATTCTACCAGTGTTAAGGACTACTTTAGTTTCATTTCGATGATAGACGTTGAAGGTGGTGCCCAACACCTCAATTGCAACATCCTCTTCAGTCTTGACTGTGAAGGGCTGATTATTTTCTTTATGGATCACTGAAAAGAAGGCCTCTCCATCGAGCCAGACTTCGCGTGTTGATGTTTTGTCCCATGATGAAATAAGTCGCAGCAAAGAATTGGAGTTGAGTATAACCGTTGAGCTATCTGGCAACGTGATAGTCCTGGTTTCTCCAAAGGCGGTTCGATATTCTATAGAGGGTGACGGGGATGTCCAAAAGTATACACTAAACCCTATTAGAATTACTACGACAGCCGCCGCAGACCAAACGAAAGGTTTAACATCCGTAGAACGGTGGACCTTAGGTTTCTCTTCCTGGCGTATCCGGCTCCAAAGATCAGATACCTCTTCCGGCGGGAGTTCCCAGTTGGAAAAATTCAGGCTGAGCAAAGTTGACCTTGCCTCCTCAACATCCGCTAGCTTGCCCGGATTTTCTTCGAGCCACGATTGCCAGTAAGCATCACTCTTCCCCCCTGGATCAAACACCCAGGATTGGAAATGCTCATCCATTATGAATTCTTCTACTGAAAAGCGGGCGTAATCTTTCACGGTTTATCGGCTGTTATGTATAAGATGGCGTCTAATGGCCAATCTCATCATTGCAAACGATTTTTTTTCTTCCTTAAAAGTGAAAAGACAAAAAAAGCTCTGGGTAGATCGTCTTCCTCAGGCCGCCAGAATGGAAACCAGGAAAAGAAAAATTGCGTCGGCTTTCAGTTTCTTGCGCAGAATATCAGTGGCCTTGGAGATTAAATTATAGACCGAGTCAACGTGAAGGTCCATAATTGCTGCTACCTCGTGATAAGAAAGCTGGTTGAAAAATTTCAAAAAGATAGCTTCCCGTTGTCGCTTGGTTAAGCTGTTCAAGCCATTTCGTACTTTCCTGTTGCGTTCCGTAATCCATTCTTCTTCGATAATTGAGTCCTCCGTTGAAGGTGCGAAATCAAATCCTTGACTATCGCGATCGCTGAGGGAAATCAGAAATTTTTTGCCCAGGGTAAGGCGATTCATCAACAAACGGCGGAATGATTTGAACAGGTAATAATTTACGCAGGTAACATCGCTGACTTTTTCCCTTCTATCCCAAAGTACCGTGAAGAGTTCTTGCAGGCAATCCAACACAAGATCCTTATTTCTGCAAGTATGCATTCCATACGTATACAACTTTTGCACGTATTTCTTATAAAGGATCGAGAAAGCCAGATCGTTGCCTTTCTTAAAATTCAGCCAAAGAGTGCTGTCGTCGAGCGATTGTTCCTTGGTTCTGGTTTGGTTTTTTAGAGGGTTTGCCAGCATACATGCAAGCTGTTTACAAAAATAAATTTAGGAGAATTTTATGAAATCGATTGAATTCCTAATAAAATTCTGGTGTTGGCGGGCAATTCGATAAATTCGAGGGTTTATTTTTTTGTCACCAAGGTCAAAGTTCAAAACTTTTCAAGTGGAAGCTTAAAATGAATGCAATCCTTGGCAGCATTATTTTGATTGACAAACCTGTACCAATGCGAAAGTCTTGCCTCTTCTACTAACCCACTTTTGATCAATACCCTGGCGGATGCAATATTGTCGACATCCGTAAATGTCTGGATCCGGTAGACCCCGGGTTGTTGCCTCAGGATGGCCATCATCGTCCGGCAAACTTCAGTTGCATACCCTTTGCCCCATTGCGTTGGGCTATATATATAACCAAACTGCAGCTTACCGTTTTCATTGATGACGCCAAAGCTTCCGATTAGCCTCGCACTATTTGCCAGGCGGATTGAAAATGAATAATCTGTGCCGGCGCGCCATCCACTCCCAGCGTACCGCAGGAAAGCAATTGTGTCGTCGAGGGAATTATGTGTGGGCCACGACATAAATCGTGTCGCCTCCGATTTGCTGGAATAAGAATAGAAGATTTCTTCTGCTTCTTCATACCTTAGTTTTTGGATCGTTAATCGTTCAGTAAAAATTTGTGTAGGTAAATCCAGCTTTACCATATTCTTAGTATCATGCCCAAAGAAAGCAATATCGTCCATCGTTACATGAGAAAAAAATCACAGGCTTCCACAGTCTTGCTTCGGATTAATCCATTGAATCATTCAGCCTTACAGCTTACCCTTACGCCGGGCGAAAATCCACAACTGCATAAAGTGGAGTTTGATGAAACGGTTTGGGACGATTTGAAAGAAGAAGGTTTTGAGGAGGCTAACTCTTTGGAATTCAATCTCTATTACTCAGGATTGGCGGAGTTGTAATGTTTTCAGAGGAATTTTACTTCTTGTTATCGTTTGTCAGGCAGCAATTGTATCTTTGCGGCGGCAAATCGGCACGACCAGCTCCTGCTGAACTCCCCCAGGATCGGAAGGTAGCAAGGGTAGGCGGTTGTAGCGGTGCGATGTCGGTTTGCCATTTTTATGCTCCGCACCATTGTACAGCAAGCCCCACAGACACAGTAACTCTTATAATATAATAACAAATCAAAAAAGAACGATCAATGAAATTCTTTATCGACACAGCTAACCTTAATGAAATTAAAGAAGCCCACGACCTTGGCGTATTAGATGGTGTTACCACAAACCCTTCATTAATGGCCAAAGAGGGAATCAAGGGTAAAGAAAATATCAGAGCTCATTACAAGGCGATATGCAATATTGTTGACAACAATGTAAGTGCAGAAGTTATTGCAACTGATTTTGAAGGCATATACAAAGAAGGTAAGGAACTTGCCAGGATCGATGATAAGATCGTGGTGAAGGTACCAATGATAAAGGATGGTGTTAAAGCTATTAAGAAATTTTCGAGCGAAAACATCAGAACAAATTGTACGTTGATCTTTTCGGCTGGACAGGCTATCCTTGCTGCGAAAGCTGGTGCTAGTTATGTTTCACCTTTTATCGGACGCCTTGACGATGTTGGAACAGATGGATTAGAGTTGATCGCACAGATTGTGAATATCTATAACAACTATGGCTTTGCAACTGAAGTGCTGGCCGCATCGGTTCGTCACACCATGCACCTTATTCAATGTGCTGAGCTGGGAGCGGACGTTGCAACGTGCCCCCTAAGCGTGATCACTGGGTTGTTGAAACATCCACTTACTGACAGCGGATTGGAAAAATTCCTGGCAGACCATAAAAAGGTCAACGGCTAATCCTGCTTTGTCAAGTTATAAAAAAGGAATAGGGAATAAGGAATAAGGTGAGGATAAGGTATAGGGTATAGGGTCATGCATGGAAGTTGCTACGATTTTCAAATGGAGATTGAGCACGGGTGCCAGATTTAATAATTCCTCAAGTTCCGAAATGGTTATCTCACCGATGAAAGTTAATAGCATAGCCTTGGCTAAATGTCTATGCCTAAAAAGATTTAACAATTCGATTAACTGGCTCCGCCTGGGAGCCTCCTGTTTGTAAAGAAAAACTAGAGATGTTTTCTACCGATCCAGTAGTGCATGTTAAAGGTGTGAGTGTATTCCATGATCACAATACAATCCTGGGAGATATTAGTTTCGATATTCAGAAGGGTGAATTTGTATACATGGTTGGTCGTACCGGCTCCGGGAAATCTTCTTTGCTGAAAACCCTTTATGCAGATCTTCCTCTGCGCCTCGGAGAAATGAAGGTTGCAGGCTTTGATCTGCGCACTATAAAAACAAGTCAAATACCTTTGCTCCGACGGAAACTTGGGATCATTTTCCAGGACTTTCAACTTTTCAATGACCGAAGCGTTGGCGAAAATCTTCTTTTTGTTATGAAAGCTACTGGATGGTCGGACAACGCAAAGATGCGTGCCCGTTTGTCCGAGGTGCTTATGCAAGTAGGTCTGGGATCAGTTGAAAAGAAGCTACCCCATCAGTTGTCGGGTGGCGAACAACAACGCGTAGTTATTGCACGTGCGCTCATCAACGAACCTCAGATTCTGATTGCCGATGAACCGACGGGAAATCTTGATCCGGAAGTTTCTCAGGGAATCATGAAGATATTCCAGCAGATAAACAAATCAGGTACAGCGGTGCTAATGGCGACGCACAGTTACGGACTCATCAAAAAATTTCCGGCGCGAGTTCTTAAATGCGAGGATGCTAAAGTATTTGACTCGGCGCAATCGCCATTTGAATTGACTTCAGAGTACTAGGTCAGATAAGTATTAACCGATTGAAACTTAAATAAATCACAGCATGCGACTCTTATGCCGCATGCGTGATCTCCATTATTTTTACCACGTCACCACTCATATTTTTGATGCTTGCAAAACTTGAGCGTACTGTAATAATTTCTCCCTTGCGATTTAACCGTTTGAATACGCCTTTCTTGGGATAACCAAGAGAAAGATCTTTCCAGAACTGACGGTATTCTTCGCTGTTCTTATCCTCTTTTGTAGTGAAGATACGGTGATGTTCGCCGACAACCTCATCTTGCGTGTAGCCGAACAGATCAAGGTAATTCGAATTCACCTTCATAAGTGAACCATCGGTACTATATTCAGCAACAGACTGTGATCCATGTATTGCCGTAAGCGTGCTGTCTGTTTCAGCCTGGCTGCGTTGCATTTCTTCCTGCGTCGCCTGCAGTTCTTCCATGTTCTGACGCATTTCTTCTTCCTGTGCTCTCATTTGTTCAGTCATCTCCTGAGATTCTTCAAGCAACCTTTGTGTACGCGCGTTGATCTTTACAGTCGAAATTGTAGATGCGATGGTCTCCGCTATTTTTTGGACGAATTCTTTTTCGAAATCCTGGATTTCGGTGAACGATGCAATTTCCACGACGCCGAAAATTTGATCGTTAACTTTTAACGGCACAATCAAAACGCTTGTAGGATTTGCGTCACCAAGACCAGATGCGATCCGGATATAATTCTGTGGTACTTCAGTCAGGTATACGATATCACCTTCCTGCCAGGCCTGTCCAGCGAGACCCTCTCCTTTGTAAATCTTATGATTCAGAAATTTCTTCTTATCCCACGCGTAGCACGACTTCATTGTCATCGTTGGATCTTCATCTTCCGCCGTATCGTCAACAATGTATAGCGCACCCTGATTTGCCTTCAGATATTTTACAAGGCTGCTAATGATTTCATCTGACAACTTGCCAATGTCATTTGTATTGGTGCGGAGAATCTCTCCAAACTTAGCCATACCTTCGGTGGCCCAGTTTCTCTTCTTATCATCTTCGGCCACCTTCGACAAGTTATTGCGCATGTTGATAAGCGCATTGCCTAACACATCATGGTCACTTAGCGGTTTGAATTCAGTCTTATAATTTCCATTTCCAATATTTTCAGCAAATGTGGTAGTACCTTTTAAGCCGGCTACCAGCTTATCCATTGCAACTGCCATCTCGCCGATTTCATCATTGCTGAAATTGCCTTGCTTTTCTTCCACAAGTTCACCGCGTCCCAATTTCACTACGATATTTTTCAAATAATTAACCGGGCGTGTTATAGTGCGCATAAGAAAGAGTGCACTCATCAAGCCTATAATAATGATACCCGAACCGAGGACAATTGTATAATTTCTCAGGCTTCGTATTGAATCGATAACGTCGTTGTCGGAAAGCTCGGTCACTTCGCTCTGAGTTATCGCGATCTTGTTTAGTCTTGATATAAGATCTGTAGTACGGGGAATGACCTGGCTTTCAATCGCATCTTCAGCAAGCAATTTTGTGAGCGGGTCTTCATAGTGTTCAAACGACTGAAGGTTCGCCATTATCGATTCCTTTTGGACAGAAAGCAAAGTATCAAACTTCAGAAAAACTGTATCCATCTGGCTGCGCTGGCTATCTGTCTCCCAGGTTGTCATCAGCTTTCTGATCTTATCCTGAAGAGCAGGGTATTCATTATCCTGCAATAGTTTCAATGCGTTCTTATCCTCCTGATTTGTTTGAAGGTATACCCAGTTGGTAACTAACATTTTCGATCGGGTAACCATCAGGATAAAATCCTTGATAGCGTCCTGTGAAGGGCGGTATACCTGACTGGAACTGTTTACGACATTGTCAATGACATTTCCCTTCCAGAAAATAATTACACCATTGATGATGAACAGAATGATAAGCATCAGAAAACCACCGAGTATTTTGTTACCGATGGTTAGCCGAAGTCCTGACTTCTTCTTTAAATTTTCTTGTTCCATAATTAAATCAGTATCGCAAGTCGTGATAATTCATTGCTGACTTTGAGTCCTTGCCGCGTGGCCGCACTCTGGTTGAGTTCGAACGCTAGTTTTCCATCTCTCGTGATAAAATTTACGTTGCTTCCCTTGGCACCAAGACCAGGTTCTTCTGTCACTATGAGAATGGATTGACTGGTAACTTTTGTGAGAACTTCGTCGATCTGCGAGGACTGCGCAGCAGGCACAAACAAAATGTTGCATTTACGGATTTCATCAGGGGAATTAATCCTGGTGACCTTTATATTTCGGTCACCAACTTTTTTCGCCTGTGCCATTGCCTTAAGCTCCTCTACAATTGGAGAATCACCAAGTACAAGGATTTCGAATTCACCTCCATTGTACGATGCGGGCCATTGTATGTATCTGGTAAAACTAAAGATGAAGACAGTATGCATCTTATAGTTTTGGCCGAGGCAAGGACTAATGATAGATCCTAAAAAAATTGCTGCAATTAAATACCTCTTCATGCAAAAATCGTAATGCTGTTCCCTTTCACAGCATCACAAAAATATGTTCACCAGGCTCAGAAAATGTGTAAAAAACCCCTGATTTCTGACATTGCGTGGTTTTTAGGCCAACTTATCACTTTTGTCGGGGGCGAACTTTACTGAATAACGGCAACAAATCTAACCTGTAGCTTTGTTTCGTATCTTGAAACATGAGCGGTATGGAAAGAAAAACACTAATAATCGTGCTGTCTATCGGGTTCATATTCCCGGCATGTTCGCAAACCTCGAAAGAAAGCGCTTCGAAGACGAAACCGACCTATAAAGTTGTAAAGTCAGAGGAGGAATGGAGGGAACAATTAACACCGCTGCAATACGAGATTCTCCGGGAAAAGGGGACAGAACGAGCGTTTACTGGAGAATCTTGGGATAATCATAAAAAGGGTACTTACCTCTGTGCTGCGTGTCTGCAACCACTTTTCGATTCCAAAACCAAATTTGAATCCGGCACCGGCTGGCCAAGCTTTTATGAGCCCCTTAATGAAGGCGCCGTTTTGAAATTCGATGATACAAGTTACGGAATGCTTCGCGAAGAAATTGTGTGCAGCCAATGCGGTGGTCACTTAGGACATGTATTCGACGATGGCCCTAAGCCGACCGGTTTGCGATACTGTTTGAATTCTGCATCATTGAAATTTGAAGCAAAGAAGTAACAACTTACAGGCAGTCCGCGCCCCACTTTTTCGATTCTCGAATGGGCTTACTATCTTCTATTGACTTCAATAAGAACCAGCAAAAATATGTGCCGTCTTATGGCCTATATGGGCTCGCCTATCATAATTGATAAGCTGTTATATCAGCCAAAAAATTCGCTTATCAATCAAAGTATTAGCGCCAAAGAACTTGAAGAGCCACTTAATGGCGATGGGTTTGGAATTGGATGGTATGTACCTGACGTTAATTACGAACCTGTAACATTTGTCTCCATTAACCCCGCGTGGAGCAACAGGAATTTGAGAAACCTGGCGCCGAAGATAAGAACAGAGTGCTTCATTGCACATGTACGCGCAGCCAGTGTCGGTGAAGTCTCTGAGTCAAATTGCCATCCCTTTCAATACAGGAATTTGTTGATGATGCACAATGGAGGAGTGGAAAATTTTTCCTCAATAAAACGACAGATCCGTGAGCCCCTCAACGATGAGTTTTACAATTGGATTAAAGGACAAACGGATTCTGAACATTTGTTTGCTTTACTATTGCACTATCTGTTCACCGAAAGTTCGTCGGTCAATCCTGAAAGTGTCATAGCAGCTTTTGAGAAAATGTTCGATCATGTTCACAGCCTTATGCGTCAACATAATATAATTGAGCCGGCATACCTTAACATGGTAGTAACGAATGGTCTATTTGTAGTTGGCACCCGTTTTATTACCGACCCAAAAGAAACTCCCCTTACACTATATCATTCCAATGCAGGTCATTATGCCGTAGAAAATGGAGTAAGTCAAATGCGGCCGGCCGATATGGGTGATCGATCCATACTGGTCGTCTCTGAAAAATTATCCGACGACAAGGATTGGACGATCGTTCCACCTAATCATTTTGTTGTGGTCGATACCGAACTCTCTGTTAGCACCCACCCGATTAAAGCTTGCCGCTGATATTTGAATTATTTTTGTAGCATTTATCGTTATAAAAATAAATCTTAGACGCAAAATTACTGACATGAAAGAAATAACTGTGCAGGAGTTAAAAGAACTCCAGGAGAGTGGCGAGGATTTTCAATTGATTGACGTACGCGAACCCCACGAATACGACATTTGCAATTTGGACGGAGAGTTAATACCTCAAGGCGATATTCCTAAGAGTGTTGACAAAATCGCACGCGATAAAAAAGTGGTAATACATTGCCGAAGTGGTGCCCGCAGCGGAAATATGGTCCAGTGGCTGGAAAAGAATCACAACTTCGATAACCTATATAACCTGAAGGGGGGTATACTGGCGTGGGCTAATGAGATTGATGAGGATATGGCGACGTATTAGGCTTCCCTTCCCGAAAGTTAAATAACTTCATGCACCTCGGAGACCGATCTTAACTTTCGGGAAGCATCGCAGCTTCAATATCCCTTATAATATCCCTCACATCCTCCAACCCTACGGCTATACGAATCAACCCGGGTGAGATACCCACTTGCGCACGCTCTTCATCGGTGAGCTTTGAATGTGTTGTTGACGCCGGGTGAATAGCGATCGTACGGGTGTCACCGAGGTTTGGTGTATGGGAAATCATTTTTAGAGCATTCAGGAATTTGCGTCCCTGTTCAAGACCGCCTTTCAGCTCGAAAGTTACCAGTCCCCCCCCGAGTTTCATCTGTTTTTTTGCCAGCTCGTATTGTGGATGTGAAGGCAAGAACGGATACTTGACGTGTGTTACATTTGGATTGCCCTCCAGATACTGCGCAAGTTTTAAAGCATTCTCACAATGTCTTTCCATTCGCACGGCAAGTGTCTCCAGGCTTTTGGAAAGCAACCATGCATTGAATGGTGCCATAGCCGGTCCGGTATGACGCGTGAAGAAACGGATCTCCTTTAACAATTCTTTCTTTCCCAATATTGCGCCAGCTATAACTCTGCCCTGGCCGTCAATAAACTTCGTAGCGGAATGAGTCACAATATGAGCACCATATTTCGCGGGATTCTGAAGATACGGAGTCGCAAAACAGTTGTCGACATTCAATATCAGGTTGTGCTTCGCTGCAAGTTTCCCAAGCCACTCGAGATCTATGATATCCAACGCCGGATTAGAAGGTGTTTCCACAAAAATCATCTTTGTGTTATCCTGTATCTTCGACTCCCAGGTCTCGGGTTCACCAATGTCGACATAGGTGGAACTGATTCCGAATCTTGGAAAAATTGTATTCAAAATCTGGTGTGTAGAACCAAATACAGAACGACATGCAAGGATATGATCTCCGGATTTCAGAAGCGCCGCCATCGAACTAAACATTGCAGCCATTCCTGACGCGGTTGCAATTCCATCTTCTGTGCCTTCCATCAAACACAACTTTGCGATAAACTCATCAGTGTTTGGGTTCGAGTATCGGCTGTAAATGTTTCCTGTGATCTCGTCTGCAAACATCGCCCGCGCTTGTTCTGCGTCATCAAAAACAAAGCTCGATGTTAGATATAATGGAACAGAATGCTCGCGAAATTCGCTCCGCCTGTGTTGTTCGCGTATAGCATCCGTGGAAAAATTCCTTTCTTCAGTATTCATCTGTCAATTCAAATCTTGATAATAAAGTCTTGTTCTATCTCAAAGTCAGGGAAGGATTTCGAAACTGTGGGAAATCTTTGCCTTGTATGATAATGTCTTTCCCACCGAGCAGTATTTTTCAACGCTTAGACTTACTGCCCGCTCAACCTTATCAGCGTCAAGGTTTCCGTACACCCTAAAATGTACATGGGCCTCAACAAACAAAGACGGGACTGCATCCTTCTCACGTTCGCCAGTGACCGTGATCTTTATGTCTCTCAGGGGCTGCTTTTGTTTCTTTAAAATACTTATCACATCGATCGTAGCGCATCCACCAAATGCAGCCAAAAGCATCTGCATCGGGCGCATGCCCTTACCGGTTCCTCCAATATCAGGTGACGCATCAAGGTGAACAGTGTTGCCCTGCTCATTAGTAGCTTCCAGGTGGAAACCATCATTCAAACGATTTAACTCAATTTTCATCCGCTTTTTTTTTGTCAGGCCATATCACACTCGCCACCAGCATCCCCGCTAAACTCGCTAAGGTTGCAGGAACGAGACTGGGCCAGCCTGAATCATAGGCCTCAAAGATAATCCAAGTAAGTATACCAGCCACCATCGAAAGCAATGCGCCATTGCTGCTCGCCTTCTTCCAATACAATCCTAACGTTAACGGAATGAAAAGGGATACGAGACTGAGAATCGAAGATTCACTTACCAACTCATAAATATTTGATCTTAGGCATGCCATTATTGTAGCAACCAAACTGAAAAACAACACGGATAATCGTGTTACCCATAGCAATTGTCGGTCGGTGAACCGGTGTTTTGAAAGTGGTCGGGCGATATTTTCAGAACAAATGGCTGCTGGCGCCAACATAGCTGAACTGGTGGTGCTCATAATGGCGGAAAGCAGCGATCCAAAGAATAAGATCTGAATCGGAAGTGCGGTATGTTGCATAACCATCGCCGGAAGCGCAAGCTGCGAATCTTCCATCACTTGTGCAGGAAACAGGTGCTTAATACAAAGGCTAATAAACAAGGGGAGAATTGCTATCGTGAGATAAAGCACCGCCGCCAGGTGGCAGGACAGAACAGCCGTCTTAGCGGAGTTGGAAGACATCGAGCGTTGAAAAACGTCTTGTGAGGGAAGTGATCCAAGTCCAAGGACGCTCCATGCTGCTATGTAGGTCACAATCTCTTTCATCTCAAACTCCGGCAAAAATTTAAAATTTGCATCTGGCACGCTTGTTATAACAGCCTCCACTCCTCCAGCCTTGTTACTGAGCACAACGGCCAATACGATCATGCCGACAATAATGATAATGCTTTGTATAAAGTCGGTTATAGAAATCGCCCACATACCCCCGATGTAAGTATAAAGCGTAACTATAGCCGCACTGATAACTACACCCTGCCACGTGGCTATACCGGTAACAACATTCAGTATTAACCCCATGGCTACTAGCTGGGCTGCGATATACCCGACATACGGAGGCGCCAGGAAAATACTAGCTACCAGTTCCGTACGCCTTCCATATCTTACTTTGAAGTAGTCGCCAAGCGTAAGCAGGTTCATGTTGTAGAGCTTTCGTACGAAAAAAGCTCCGAACAAGAACAAGCAAAGTGACGCGCCAAATGGGTCTTCAATAACCGCATAGAGGCCTCCCTCGAGGAACTCCGATGAGGCTCCGAAAACAGTCTCAGAGCCAAACCATGTCGCGAACATAGCAGCACTGCTCAGCATGAGTGGCAACCTTTTGCCGGCTAACATGAAATCGCTGGAATTCCTAACTCTTTTGGATGCCCAAAATCCAATGGCTACGGTGAGCGCCAGGTAAATAATAATGGAGAACAGTAGCAACTTTACCTCTTAGACTAAAAATTGACCTAAAGTAAAGAACTGCAAGCTCTTTTCAACAGATGAGGCAATGATTATCTGTTTTTCTTCAGCTGGAACGTGCGGGTTACGTTGAAGCCAAAATGGATGTCCCCATCAAAAAAATCGTCGAGGGTTTCCGTAACAAATGCACGCTCTGTCAACCCTACTGCATTTGTAAGCACCAACTGAAAGACGTGACCTCCAGTTTCTATGTCGATGCCGAAGGCAAGTGGATTATAATACGGAGAATCATCCTTTTCGCTAAAATTATAGTAATACTCCGTCGATATCGCAACACTCTTTGTAAGCTTGATCCTACCTCCTATTCCCAGCGCGAACTGGTCATTTTCCTCGATAGATTCAACTACTGCATTCTTGTGAACCATTGTTGGCATTAGTTGGATTGACAGGTTAGTGGAAAACTTCCGCGCGATCAACGCTTGTGCAGTATAGGATATTCGGTCGACATTTTTGAACTCGGGAGAAACGTCAGAATTTTTTCTTGGTGAAAATTTATATGCGCCGCCTAGCAACACCGTAGCGGAAAACGGAAACGATTTTGCGCCTGTGCTTTGTCGCAATGCTTTCATCTTAACATAACTGTCCATAGTCTTGTCAAACGAATTGCGACCGATGCTGAATGACAACCAGTCTGTAATTCCATAATCCAGGCCTAATCTTACGAGTGCCTCGTCAAGGCCGTACATTTCATACCAGCCTCCATTGATCGCGCCAAAGCGGTGTGCAAAAATAAATTCAAGTGATCCGGCATTCTTTGTTTCTATAGAGTGACCGTTGGCCAGACGTGTTCCTTTGAAAGTTGCAAATGTGTATTCCGTTTCATCACCAGTCTCCTTTTCCAATTCTGCCAGTAAGTCTTCCTGTGCATACACCAGGCACGGCACTAATAAAAAAATCCAGAGCGTTTTCTTCATAATTCAATTTGTTACGGGTCTGTATAAAAACTCTACAGTTACTTCAACCTCCTGGGCGATATTTTGCCACACGATCTGCGGTACTTTGATGTTATAATCTTCCAGCTTTACCTTAAACTTCGACTTGACGTTAACCGTATTACCTTCAATGTGCAGGGTGCCGGGAATATCTATCTCGCGCGTGACACCGTGAATCGTTAACTTCCCTTGTGCTTTCACCTGCTGCAACTGACGATTTGCTGCGTCATAACCAACAATCTTTCCCTGAAAAGTAGACCTCGGATATTTTTCCGATTCCATATATTTTTCATTGAAGTGCACCTGCATCAACTTTTTTTCAAATTGAAAATCCTTAGGACTTAACAGGTAAGCGACGTCGCCGCTGGCCAGGTCGAATCTGCTGGTAACTTTTACGTTAGTTGCTTTGATGTCCTCGATAACACCCTCTGAAAAAAAAGTTATCGACGACTTTTCAGAAAAGTATCGCTTTTGCGAAAGCCCGCTGAAGGGAAGAAAAACAATTGCAAAAAGTAAAATTCTTATCATGCAAGTCAAAAAGTTACCAAGTCAAAGTCACTGTGGCTTGAAGGTAAAGTCTGCTGTCACCTCAACCTGCTCAGCAATATTCTGCCACAACAACTGCGGGATTGCAATTTTATAGTCTTCTAATTTCACGATAAACTTAGATTTCATGATCAGTTTTTCACCTTGTCTTTCTATGGTTCCGGGTATTTCAACTTCTTTCGTCTCACCATGAATTGTTAGTTTTCCTTTCGACGAAACGTTCTGTATACCTGTAGCATTTTGATCATATCCCGTCACTGTACCCTGAAAAGTCCCTTTTGGATATTTCTCCGTTTCCATGTACTTCTCATTGAAATGCTCCTTCATGAGTGACTTCTTAAATTCGTATTCCTTGATGGGAACTGAGAAAGCGATTTCGCCAGTTGCAGCATTGAAGGCTCCCACTGTTTTTGTGTTCTCTGCGGTAATATCCTCAATGGCTGCATGGGAATAAAATGAAACAAATGATTTTTCAGTCGTATATTTTTGACCCTGTGCGCAAAAGGTCATGCATACAAGTGCCCAAGCGAATACCACAATCTTCTTATACATGATCTTAAGACTTTTTAACTAATTGTTCCGCGCTCCCTGATTTACCCAGCAGGTAAGTATCTGAATCTCGGCAGAAGTCAACGCACCGGCTGCAGGCATTCGGCCCGGCGTACCTGGCGCTCGATTGATTCTATCCTTCACATGATCCTTCTTGGCTTGCAGATTAGAAAGGATTGTCCAGTTTTTGTCTTCACCCAGGCTACCATTGTGACAATTTGGAACAGCGCATGTGGTATTAATAATTTCCTGAATCTGACCGCTGTAGCTGATCTCATCTGGACACTCTTCGCTGATAGGCACTGGTTCAGGCAATTCATTGTACTCACAGGATTGGATCACAATTGCAGCCAAGCATATCGCACAAGCCAACATTTTAATCTTCATAGAAAGCTGAGCTTAGTTTGGGAATTTATACGGTAAAGATGGTGTCGATGGTCATCAATTCAATGTAGCAACACGTAACAAATAAAGTAACAAACAACATGTTAAAAGATAGTGGAATCGTGACTATGAAAGTACCACGAAGAAGGGAATGGGCTAAAAATGAAAATCCCCAGAGGTCCTTGACTTCCGGGGATAATCATTGTCTATAGTTGGCTTTCGGGTACAATATAGGACGGCCTTTTAGAAACCGAATGCTTGAATCGTTTACTCAAATTAATTTACAGACGAACGGTTATTTATAGCGGTGGATTGCAATCGTTAAGAGTTTAAGGTTTAAAGTTTAAGGTTTAAGGTTGTGCCCGACGTCGGCTTTGCGCTTGATGTCTTTGGATATACTTTGGGATTTCCGACAACACCTCGGCAGTAGCTATCCCGAACCTTAAACTTTGAACTTTAAACCTTAAACTATATAAATGAAAATCCCCCGAAGTTCTCGACTAAGGGGGATTGTCATGTCTATAGTTGGC
>JAEZBX010000344.1 GCA_023412765.1 Bacteroidota bacterium | reverse complement strand
CCCAACTATAGTTTTAATGGAACAACGGTTACGCCCTCTCCAAATTTCTCAGGAATGTTAACGGTTCAGGTATCTGTTAATGATGGCACAGCGGAAAGTAAAAAGTTTGGGCTGAAGGTCGAAGTGTTGAAGCCAGAGAACCAACCCCCGCAGATCACGGGACAATCACCTTTGAGTGTTAATCAGGGCGAGAGCATTACAATTGCCTTCAGCCATCTCCAGGTTACCGATCCTGATGATAATTATCCAGAAGGATTTACTTTGAAACTTTTCCGAGGACCAAACTATACCTTCAATGGAACAACGGTTACGCCCGCAGCAAATTTCTCAGGAGCATTAACAGTACAGGTTTCTGTCAACGATGGTGAAGCGGAGAGCAATCAATTTGGATTGAAGATCGAGGTGCTGAAGCCAGCTAATCAAGCTCCACAGATCACGGGACAATCACCTTTGAGTATAAAACAAGGTGAGAGCATTGCAATTGCTTTTGATCATCTCAAGGTTACAGATCCAGATGATACTTACCCGAATGGATTTACTTTAAAACTTTATGGAGGTCAGAATTACACATTCAGTGGAACAACGGTAACTCCATCTGCAGATTTCTCAGGCATGTTGACGGTTCCAGTTTCAGTGAACGATGGAGGAGCCGAGAGCAATAAATATAATCTAAAGATCGAAGTGATCGAAAAGCCTAACCAGTCACCGAAGATCACAGGGCAAACACCTTTGACTATGAAACAGGGAGAGAGTATCACTGTTGCATTTGAACATCTCAAGGTTACAGACCCTGATAACACTTATCCAAACGGGTTTACTTTGAAACTTTATGAAGGCGCCAACTATTCATTGAAGCAATCGACGGTTACACCGAATGCGGATTTCTTTGGTAGCCTGACCGTTGGAATTTCTGTGAATGATGGGAAAAGCGAAAGCAATAAATTCAATTTAAAAATTGATGTAGCTAAGTTAGAAAACAAAGCCCCGATAATAGTGGGCCAGGCAACAGTTAGTACGAATGAAGATGAACCTTTTACAGTCCTGCTAACCCACCTTAAAGTCACCGACGAAGACAGCAACTATCCGCAGGAATTTACTTTGTTTGTTGATGCCGGCACAAATTATTCTGTAGACGCAAATACAGTAATACCTACAAAAGACTTTTTCGGAATTTTGTCAATTCCTATGCGGGTCACGGATGGCAAAACCGAGAGTGCACCGTACTTATTTCAATTGAATGTACTACCAGTCAACGATCCGCCAATTATCACCGGACATGCGGCACTTTCAATGGATATGAATACGACTCTGGAATTGCAACTATCTGATTTAACAATTCGGGATCCGGACACTAAGAATTCGAGCGATTTCAAAATTTTAATTTCGAAGGGGGATAACTATACGTTTGCGGCTGAAACGATAATTCCAGCACCGGCTTTTAGCGGTGTACTACATGTAATTGTGGCGCTCAACGATGGAACTGATACAGGTCCGGAATTTAAACTTAAAGTAAATGTTGTTGCGCCAGAACCAAATAAGCCTCCCGTTATTACCGGTCAAAAGCCGATAAGTCTTACCCCAAATGGTTCTCTCCAGATATTCTTGTCGCACTTGATCGTCACCGACGCTGACGATGAGTATCCATATGGTTTTACGCTTAAGTTATTTAACGGAGAAGGCTACACGCTCAGCGGATCGAGAGTTACGCTCGATCCTGACATCGTCGAAGGGGTCGTAATAATTCCCGTGGTTGTGAATGATGGCGAAGATGATAGTGCACCATTTGATCTTAAGATTCAAGTAGTACCGATTACGCAGAAACCAAGAATCGTGGGCCATCGCGAACTTAGTGTTGCTGAAGATAGTACCATCGTATTAACACTTGCAGATCTTATCGTGGCCGATGCTGATAACTTAAACTATCCACAAAATTTTATTCTCATTGTTCTACCGGATAACAAAGGACGGTATACCCGACAAGGAAACGAGATAACCCCAGCACTTAATCTTAATGGATTTATCGATGTCGGTGTAATTGTAAGCGATGGCACCAATGCAAGCGACGAGTTTCATGTTATAATTTTGGTTAAACCTGTAAACGACGCACCCGAAATTGCAATGCTCGACACAGCTTCGCTTGAGTACCGGCCCGGCGAAGAAGCAATTATTTTATCTGAAAAACTTTACATCACGGATATTGACAACAACGATCTGATAATGGCAGAAATAGGTTTTTTGCCAAACAACTACAATCCACGCAACGACATGATTCTCATGCCTGATGGCGAAACCCATTTACGTACCGTCCAAAATTCAGATGGAAGATTGTTTTTTATTGGTCACGGTTCATTGGAAGACTATGAGAAGGCGCTTATGTCGTTAAAATATTATTATAGGGTGACAGAAGATTTTGCGGGGAACCCCGACGAAATTCTGTCCGGCCCGCGAACTATATATATGACATTATTTGATGGCCAGGCGAATAGCTTGCCATGTAAAAGGCGGATAGTTATGCAAGTGGAATTCGAGCTTGACATTCCAAATGCTTTCACTCCTAATGGCGATCAGGCAAATGACACATGGAATATCAAAGTTACCAATAGCGACAGGGTTGAACAGGCTGTTATACGGGTGTACGATCGCCGCGGTTCAGTGATTTATGAATCCATTGGTTTCGACGCGCCTTGGAACGGAATGTCCAACGGTCAGTTGGTACCCATGGACACATACTATTATACAATTGATTTGAACCTCTCCTATATAAAAAAGACTTACAAGGGTGCAGTCTCAATTCTTCATTAATCTCACATTCTTCCGGTAATATTTGAGCGCCGGTTTGCAAATAACAATTCAAACCTTTGCCTTTCATTCAGTAATCATTTATTTGTGTAATTTAAGCCTATGCTCGAAATTGTTATTGAAGCTCGTAAGGCGTCGTTGGCACCTGGAATGGATGTGCGAAGGATTCTACCGTTCCGACTAAGACGAATGGTTGGACCTTTCATCTTCATGGATCATGCTGGCCCCGTTGCTATAGCCCCGCAAAATGCATCATCCATGGATGTGCTGCCGCACCCTCACATTGGGTTATCCACAGTAAGCTATCTGTTCGGTGGCCAAGTCACACATCGCGACAGCCTGGGAATAGAGCAAATAATTCGACCTGGCGAGGTTAACTGGATGACTGCCGGAAAGGGTATAGCACATTCAGAGAGATTCGAAGATCCTGCAACATTAAGTGGCGGCAAGCTGGAAATGATTCAGACCTGGGTTGCACTTCCGGACAAAGATGAAGAATCAAATCCTGCGTTTGATAATTACAAGGCAGAACAACTGCCGATTTTTACTGATGGTGGTGTGTGGATGAGGTTAATTGCTGGAAACGCTTTTGGTTTAAGGAACGAGGTAAAGACTCACTCACCTTTATTTTACCTGCATGTAACATTGAAGACAGGTTCACACATCGGGTTGCCAACAGGTCATTCCGAGCGAGGTGTATATGTAGCTAAGGGTAGTATTGAAGTATCGGGACGATCTTATGGTCCAGGTCAGATGCTTGTTTTCAATGACGGTGTTGATTCGAAAATAAAAGCGAAAGAAGAAAGTACACTAATGATGCTTGGCGGCGAGCCGTTAGGTGAACGATTTATCTGGTGGAATTTTGTTTCCTCCAGGAAAGAAAGAATTGAACAAGCGAAGGCAGACTGGAAGGAGGGAAGAATTATATTACCACCTACCGACAATTCTGAATTTGTACCGCTTCCAGAAAATTTCTCAAAACCTGCCAGTAATCCACCCCCGCAAGCACTTTCGTAGAATTGAAATCGATATATTTGGAGAAACTAAGTTGGAGATGAGACACTGGATTACACTGGCTTTTATTGCTGCATTGCTTGCCTGCTGCGGCAAAAAAAAAAATAATGATGAAAATAGCGCGAAAGGGTCAACTGACATCGAGCAAGATTGGAAGCTTGGCGTCGCTTTGTGGACCTTTCATACTTTCAACTTCCAGGATGCATTGGAAAAAATTGATAGCAGTGGGTTGACTTATATTGAACCCAATACATTTCATAGTATTGGACCATTACTCAATGATTCTCTCGTCCTTCAACTTTCGCCGGCTGGTCTACAAAAAGTTAAAAAATTGATTGACGATAAAGGTCTCCTGGTTGAATCAATTTACATCGCGGGTGATTCGACAGTTCAATCCTGGAAGAAACAATTCGACATTGCAAAGGCGTTAGGGGTAAGGTTCGTCACTTGCGAACCGCCTGTGAAAATGTGGGATGAGATCAATAACCTCGCTGGCCAATACGGAATGAAAGTCGCGATACACGAACATTGGAAAGGTGTTAGCGCATATTGGCATCCGGATTCGGTTTTACAGGCGATTAAGGGCCACGAAAATTTTGGAGCTTGCGCTGACCTGGGCCATTGGCCAAAAAGCGGTATCGACCCCGTTGACGCAGTAAAAAAATTAAGCGGTCATATTATTGGCATCCATCTCAAAGATATTGCTGCCTTCGACGACCCCTCGCTGAGAGATGTTCCTGTAGGAACAGGTGTTGTGGATTTTCCAGCCATTTTTCGCGAGTTAAAACAGCAAGGTTTTAAAGGACCTATCTATATTGAACGCGATGCGGAAGATTTGCCTAGCAACCTTCCATCGGTTATGCAGACCGTAAAATATTACAATCAGGAAGTAGAAAAATTGAAGGGAGCTGAATAGTCAGCAAGCGGTGGACCTTTGAAAAAAGAATTAAGTTCAATAATTCCAGAGAATAGAATAAGGGACAGGTACATCGACCTGGTCTCGTTCGCATCCGATGCAGGGTTTTATTATTTGATTCCTAAAGCAGTTGTTCAACCCAACAGCGAAGAGGAAATCATTTCGCTATTTAAGTTTTCTCATACCCATAACCTTCCACTCGTATTCAGGACAGGTGGCACTAGCCTTTCGGGGCAATCTGTTACCGACGGAATCTTGGTTGATCTGAGTCAGTTTTGGAATCGCATTAAGGTGGAGGCAGATGGCGCCCTCGTAAGAGTTCAGCCCGGAATTACAGGTGCAATGGTCAATGCTTATCTGAAAAAATACAGGCGAAAGATCGGACCTGATCCTTCAAGCATTAGTGCCGCCATGATGGGAGGAATATTGTCGAACAACTCTAGTGGTATGTGCTGCGGAGTTAGTCTCAACTCTTACCATACTGTAAAATTTATCCGATTCGTTCTTCCGGATGGAAAAACATTTTCGACAGAAGTCCCGTGTGATTACGACCGGTTTGAAAAAGAATGTCAATCATTGTTTTCAAGTCTCATGGAGATCAGAAATCAAATTGCATCCAACCCGGATTTATCGTTGAGGATTCGCAGGAAATATAAAACAAAGACAACGATTGGATATTCGCTTAACGCTTTCATTGATTATGAACATCCGCTTGATATTTTCGCACATCTATTGGTGGGTGCTGAAGGAACCTTAGCGTTCATTTCCGAGGCCGTTATGCACACTGTTCCGGACTATCCTTTCAAGTCAACGGCACTCTTATATTTTCCAACGATCTATGACGCATGCCAGGCGATCGTACCGCTTACAACTGCTGGCGCCTTGATGGTAGAGTTGATGGACCGGGCTTCGCTTCATGCTGTAGAAAACATGGCGGGTATGCCTGCCATCGTAAAAACACTTCCTGAGTCAGCGGCTGCATTGTTGATCGAGTTTCAGGAAAGCACGCGAGAAGAACTAGAAGCAAGGGTTTCGAAATTCCTTGAATCATCATCAGTCCTGTCTTTGATAAATGCTCCCGTTTTTACCGATGATCCTGTTGAACAGGATTTCTTATGGAAAGTGCGCAAGGGACTGTTTCCAGCCGTTGGCGCTGTGCGAGCCAGTGGTACGACTGTGATACTCGAAGATGTTGCCTTTCCTGTCGAAAAGCTTGGTGATGCTATATTGGATTTGCAAGCGCTATTCAAGAAATACGAATACTTTAACGCAATCATTTTTGGGCATGCGAAGGATGGTAATATTCATTTTGTAGTGACGCAATCATTTAATACTGAACAAGAGATTATAAGATATGACCATTTTATAAAGGATGTAGTCTCATTGGTGGTAGAAAAGTACGATGGCACGTTGAAGGCGGAGCATGGTACCGGAAGAAATATGGCGCCGTTCGTTGAGACAGAGTGGGGAGGGGATGCTTATCGGATTATTAAAAAAATAAAGGAAGCAGCGGATCCCAACAACTTGCTTAATCCCGGAGTGATCGTCAATGATGATAAAAACGCGCACCTCAGAAGTTTGAAAGAATTACCTTCTGTAGAAGAAGAGGTAGACCGTTGTATCGAGTGCGGCTATTGCGAGCATAAATGCCCCAGCAGAAATCTCACCACCACTCCGCGTCGTAGGATCGTTATCAGGAGAGTTTTAAAGAGCCATCAGCTTGCGGGAGAAACAGCGAAGTACAAATTGTTGCTCGATCAATTTCAATATGATGGTATAGATACCTGTGCTGTTGATGGTCTCTGCGCAACTGCATGCCCAGTAGATATTAATACAGGGGACTTAATCAAGCGTCTGAGAAATGAGAATCATTCTGCCACACAAGCAAAACTTGCCTTGTGGATGGCTAAAAATTTTGGAATGGCTGAAAAGCTGATGCGCATTGCATTGCGTACAGGCCATGCGTTGAATGATGTATTCGGGAAGCTCACGATGATTAAAGTGACCCGCAGTCTGAAGAAGCTGATTCCTGATATGCCATTGTGGACCGATCAGATCCCTCGGCCAGCGAATATCTCGACCTCGCAACATGAGCAGTTTTGGGAGGGACAATTATCCATCGTCTACTTTCCAGCGTGTATCTCTAGAACGCTTGGTGTTTACGACGGCAAGCAAAAAAATCTCGTCGAAACTTTTATGAGCGTTTGTGCCAAGGCGCAGGTAAACGTAATTTTTTTGAAAGATTACAAGGGGAGTTGTTGCGGACAGATATTTTCATCGAAGGGATTTAACGACGCGTATAAATTCACGGCTAACAAAATACTGCAACAGTTGTGGGTCACAAGTCAGGAGGGGAAATTTCCCATTGTGATAGATGTTAGCTCTTGTGCCTACACCTTGCGCCAGATGAGGCCTTCCCTTACTACGGAAAATAGAATTAAGTTCGACCAACTTAGGATTCTCGATAGCGTGGATTTCCTTCATGATATCGTGATAGATCGGGTCCAACCTGGTACATTAAAGAAACACATTGTTCTGCATCCTGTGTGTTCACTTCAGAAAATGGGAACGGAGGGTAAATTTTTGCGTATCGCAAAACATTTCTCGGAGGTTGTTGAGGTTCCTGCAAAGGCAGGATGCTGTGGCATGGCCGGTGACCGCGGGTTTTTGTTTCCTGAGCTTACCGTTTCGGCAACTGCGCCGGAGGCGTCGGAGATGCAAGGCAAGTCCTACGATGGATTTTATTCGAGTACCAAGACATGTGAGATGGCAATGACAATCGCTGTGAAGCGGAACTTTGAATCCGTACTGTACCTTGTTGACGAGACCGTAGATAACAAGATCCCACGAAAAACAAAATGATAAATACTATTCATTTGAAAAACCTTTATCATTTGTAACCCTACTTAAATTAGAAATCTTTAAAGTGGCATTTTAGATCCGAAGTCCACGATACATTGCCTCTTAAAATCAAAGTGATGACTGACAACGAACAGATCCGTACCATTTTTGTAAATGGCGTAGCTAACATTACCCGCAGCACGCGGGTTGCCATCCTTGTGCATTCGAAAATCATATTATGGAAAAGGCACATCTGGCTTTTAAGCATTGTGGTTTGGTCCATTATTCTATATGTCCTGCTTTGGTGATCATCGTGGGCGCGCAATAATGTAAGTGGTCACCACCCCGGATAAGAACAAGCTGAGGAGGTAAGCGGGGAGGTTGTTGCAAATTCCAGGAATCTATCTTTGGTACGTTAAGTTTTTGACCAAACTAATCTTTCATTGGTAAATTCTGGCTATTTTGACATTAGGCTGTGGACTCTACTTCTAATTTCAAAGGATCA
>JAEZBX010000147.1 GCA_023412765.1 Bacteroidota bacterium | reverse complement strand
TAGTAATTTCAAGGAATAGGGAATAGGGAGTAAGGAATAGGGGCAGAACTTTTCGATAAGGTCCCTATTCCTTATTCCTTATTCCTTATTCCCTATTCCCCCTATACCCTATACCCTATACCTTTCTAACCGAAACCTTTCACCCTTTTTCACGCGCGAGTTGTAATTACTTAGAAATTGACATGAACTACCAAACCTTTGAGCCCCATCCTGATTTACAATCTCTAATTAAATGCCATTGGATTTTGGAGGTGCCCGCCGACCCCAACGCGGAGAGACAACGCATCATTCCCGACGGTTGCATCGAAATGATATTCATGCTTGGTGATGATGTGAAAAGATTTACGAGCAAAGATGAGTTTATCATTCAACCACGAGCGATGGTAATCGGACAACTTACAGAACCATTCTTCGTCGAGCCGACAGGATTCGTCAGTTCGTTTGCAACGCGTTTCTATCCCTATGGTTTCGCAAACTTTTCTACATTACCCATAGCAGATCTTGCAAACAAGGAAACACCGATCGAGTTTTTGTTTGGAGAGAACGTATCAAAAGAGTTGGAGCGACAAATTACGCAGGCTGAGAATACATCAACCCGGATAATGATCGTTGAAAATTTCTTCCTGGAGAGGCTGCAGCATAAGTCAACCATTGATAGCATTGTGAAGAACACTATTGATGCTATTCTTTCTACTTGTGGTAGTACTTCAATAAATGAGATTGTTAAAAATGATCCTTCAAAACGGAGACAGCTTGAGAGGAAATTTATGAAGCAGATAGGAATGAGTCCCAAGCAAATGGGTAGAGTTATCAGATTGCAGGCGGCATTGCAACGTCTGCTTAATCAACAAACGGAAAGTTTTACATCAATTGCTTACGAAAGCGAATACTACGATCAGGCTCATTTCATAAGAGATTTCAAAGACTTCACAGGCATCACGCCGAAAGATTTTTTACACGATAACACGATGATGCTTTCCTCAATTTTCTACGGCAAGAAATAGACTGTCGCATTTTTACAATTTCTGTTTGGGTAAGTGATGTAATCTGCACTCAACATAGGCGCCTGGTTGAAAGTCAGGTGCTTGCCACATTCATCAATTAAAAAAAGCGATATGAAAAAACTAATTTCCATCGTCGAGATACCCACGACTGTTTTTGCAAGAGCTGCCTCATTTTACAATTCCATTTTGAACGCCGACATTGAAGAAATGGAAATGGGCGGAATAAAGATGGGCCTACTTTCAAATAGTGGAGAAGACGTCTATGTCCATTTGATCCATGGAGAGGAATATAAACCGTCAGTCGACGGGGTGGTGGTGTATCTCAATTGCGGTAATGACCTTCAGCAGGTCGCAATTAAAGTAGCAGAAAACGGCGGAAGAATAATTATTCCCAAGACTGAGATTGCGCCTGACATAGGTTTTTACGCCATGTTTACCGACACAGAGGGGAATAGGTTGGGACTGTATTCCACCTCCTGAACAGAAAATACTTTTTTCGGACAAACTGGCATTAAGTTGATTGTGGACCAATGATTGAGCTTCAATCCGGGTCTACAACTCAAACCAATGAAGTCCCTCCCAACAATAGTAGTACAGTATATTAGAAGGAAATTATGGGCATTAATTGTAGCCTATATGCTGGGTTTGCACAATTTTTATACTGGAGAAGACAAAACTACCGACGACATCGCCATTACTATTGAGTACCACGAAGCTCAAGAAGATGAAGGAATGAAAGATTGAATAAGGTACTCACCCGATTTTGTCATATTTTAAGGATCTGATCAAAGGAATTTCGGTATAGGGCAATATTAGGAATAGCGGCTAATCGTGCGAACGTTGCGACCATCCCTATTCCTTCTGTAACTTGACAAAGTACTCCGATATGTGTAATTGTCTATCTTAAACAAAATTTACATAGTTGGATGAAGATGAATGCTACGAATGCATTTTGATCCCAGGCTAAACCCGTTACAATGAGTCACAGTATTTGTTTCAAGATATCATTTCTTACCGGTCTTGTTCTTTTCACAACGTCAGGCTATGCGCAAACAATAAGTGGACAGGTAATGGATCTCGCCACCCGAAAACCAATATTGTATGTTAATATTGGCATCTTGGGTTCCCCGATAGGAACAATTTCCAACGCTGATGGTACTTTCTCCATTACAGTCCCAGCTCATTATTCAGAAGAATCAATAATCTTTTCGATGTTGGGATATGCGCCCAGGTCGATCCCTGTGCGTGAACTTGCTGGTCAATCCAATAACTCCGTTTTTCTTGTAGAAAAAACTACGAGGCTGGAGACTGTTACAATTACCGAAAAGCAAAGGAAGGCAAAGGTATATTCTTTAAGAAACAGATATCAGAAGGGATGTTTGATTTATTGTGATTCCGTTGCCGCAGGAAGCGCTATGGCACTTTTGATTGAAAACAAATATCCAGCTTATCACAAGGATCTCGAATTTCCTCTTTATGCCAGGGAGGCCCGCTTGTTCATAAGTCGAAATACATTAGATTCATTCAAAGTCAGAATTCGATTTCTTTCGCGCCATCCCGAAACTGGACTGCCCGATGATGACATTATTGATGAAAGCATTGTGCTCACTTCGTCTGTTCGCCACGGTTGGATTACTTTCGATCTCAAGCCGTATAATTTACTCATCAGTGATACTTCTTTTTATCTGGCATTTGAGTGGATAATGGATGATCACGATAGGTTGAATCTCCTTAGACAATATTATGAATACAGGATTAATAACCCAGATCTGGTTACATCAGATACCACGATCATAGCTGGTGAAAAAGTTGGAGTTAGAAACTACCATCAATTTCAGGCGGGTACATCCTATGCCGTTTCTCCGATCCCGTTTTCATTGCAAAATTATACGTGCTATTATAGGCTGAATAGCTTTGGCAAATGGATGCGCGCACCGGGTATTTTGACTGCGCGTGTGTCTATGGAGCGTTAGCAGCCCACCTCATTCGAAATTCGATATTTCTTATTCCACTGCTTCAAAATTTTTTATACCGCTGATAGAAATTGTGATATAAGTTCAACTATAGATAAAGAACTTTATGGAATGCTCCAGCTTTCATTTGTTCCAACATATTTATAGCGCGATATTTATTCCTGCTTTGTCATATTCCGATGGAGTTATAAAGGAAGTACTAATGAATAAGGTACATGGTACGCACTTTGGGACCCACCCTTATTCCCTATTCCTTACTCCCTATTCCTTTTAACAAACTTGAACAAGCAGGATTATTTCAAAAATTTCTATATTCCGGAGTAGATTAATACACTGATAACTTCATAACATGAATAAACCAAAGAAAACTAAAACCGACTCTTCACGAAGAAAATTCA
>JAEZBX010000115.1 GCA_023412765.1 Bacteroidota bacterium | reverse complement strand
AAGAAGACAACAGCCAGGAAGGTTACACCAAAGAAGGCAGCCTCCAAGAAGGTTGTTAAGAAAGTTGCGAGGAAGGCTCCGTCGAAGAAATTGAAGGGGAAGAAGAGGTAGTAAGTAGTAAGTGGTAAGTAGTGGTAAGTAGTAGTAAGTAGTAGTAAGTGGGAAGCGGTGAGATTAGTTGTAAGTGGTGTCACATTGTGAGCAGGGGGCTCAATTTTCAAATTTCCAATTTCATGTTTCTATGAAATGTTGTACCCTCCTACTGATCGCGCTTCTCTTTTCCGGACTTGCCCTGGGCCAGCCAAAAGAAACTCCTTACGTTCTATTGGTTTCTTTTGACGGATTCCGATTTGACTATGCGGAGAAATTTGACGCCCCGCATTTCAAAGAACTAATGCGACTGGGGGCGAAAGCTGACGGTCTTATACCCTCGTTTCCGAGCAAAACATTTCCGAATCACTACAGTATAGTCACAGGGTTGTATCCCGGCACGCATGGCCTGGTCGATAACGCTTTTTATGATCCGGCGAGAAAAGAGTATTACGAAATGAAAAATCGTAATAGGGTAACAGATCCCTATTACTACAGCGGCATACCACTTTGGAACCTGGCGCGTAAGCATGGAATTAAGTCAGCGTCCATGTTTTGGATAGGCTCTGAGTTGACATTAGCTGACCTGAGGCCTGACTATCATTTCGATTATGATGAATCACTTCCCGACTCGGTTCGAATTCAGCAAGTTATATCGTGGTTAAAGCTTCCTGAAAATGACAGGCCACACTTCATTACATTGTATTTCTCCTCTCCTGACCACGAAGGTCATCTCTATGGGCCTGATTCAGAACAAACCAGAGAAGCTGTAATGAACGCTGACCGAAATCTTGGTATTCTCATGAAAATGGTCAAAGAAATCAAGTTGCCTGTATATACGATTGTAATTTCTGATCATGGTATGGAGGAATTGAAAAACATCCCCGAATCGTATGTTTTCCTGGACGAAATCATGAATCGGAGCGACACAACGGTACGGGTATCTAACGCAGGGACTCAGGCTCACCTTTACTTATCCAAAAAGAAAAAAATTGATTCACTGTACACGGTTCTAAAAAAAGGTGAGGGAAAATATTCAGTGATCAAACAACAGGATTTTCCTGGTCACTGGCATTATAAAACATCTCGTGCTGGCGATTTACTTATAACGGCTAATCCAGGTTCGTATCTTGTTGATGAACCGCGAGCGGTTTATCTTTCGAAACGCAAGACGGAGCAATCAATCGGCGTGCACGGATATGACCCGACCGTTGTAGAAAACATGAAGGGAATTTTCTACGCAATGGGCCCAGGGATAAAGCGCGGTAGTACCATCTCTGCGTTTGAAAACATTCACATCTATCCCTTTATCGCTGAGCTCCTCGGGCTGCCCGTACCTCCAATCGATGGCAAGCGGGAAGTGCTGATGCCTATTATGGAAAAAGGTAAATCAAGCAGGTAATTAGGGCCTGCTGAAAAAATGAAAAATGAAAATCAAAACGCTGAACTAACTCTAAAAGAGAACTTCCTTGAGGCCGTAGAAAGTAGGTGCAAGAAAAAAAGAACGCTATCTAAATATTTGCATGTACTTAATTCTGTTATCAATCCTTGACAAGTTTCCGGTACCTATCCACTTTTTCAGCGGGCCCTAATTATTCCTCGCTCCTGTTCATCGATGCACAGTCAATCTGATTTGGTGACATAATGAGCTGGACACAGCGTCGCAACCCGGGCCAGACCTCTCCAATTTACATCGACCGATGTAATATTTTTCCCGATTAGCTGTAGATTTTAGCGGATTAAATGTTAGCACAACCTTTAGAAAATATCGCTTGTAGGAATATTCAAAACAAGCAACAATTTGAGAAGATCCAATTGATGAAATTTACCTGCTTTCCCAAGCAGAGGGATCAATTAGGGGACGAAAGAGCAAAGCAACTGAAAACCGTAAGCTGTTCTGAGAAAGCAAAGCATGCGGCGTACTTATACCAATTTCTTTAGCGAATTCGAGGTGAATTGCGAGGAAATGTCGACGTAATATTTTAAGAAAGAAGCAGGGGGAATTGTGGTAGACTCCAGGAGAATATCAAAAGAAAAAGAGGTTAATTCAATCCTTGATTTTTATATCGTTAATACTGTGGCCAGAAGATTAAGAAACCTATCTGCCAAAAGTCTTACGCAATACAGCCTGAAGTTAATTCACGGGTCGGGTCTACTCACGTGTTTACTTTTAAATAATCGAAACAGTACTCCATATTTTGCCGCACTTATTTTTGCCTTCCTACTTTCGCTGCCAGCGATTGCGCAGCAGAAGAATCTGAAATTTGAACACCTTGGAATTCGCGAGGGGCTTTCACATAGCAACGTAAAGGGTATACTACAAGACCGAAATGGTTTCATGTGGTTTGCCACACACGATGGTCTGAACAAATATGACGGCTATAAATTCACGATATACAAAACCAAGTCTGATGATCCAGCTAGCCTCAGTCATAACAACCTTTGGCGCATCATCGAGGACAAGCACGGAAACATTTGGATAGCAACCTGGGGCGGCGGATTAAATATGTTTGATCCTGATACCGAAAAGTTTACGCGCTATCGGTTCGACCCAACAGATCCGAATTCAATTTCAGATGATTTCGTCTATTGTTTGCTTGAGGATTATGAAGGCAATATCTGGATAGGAACTAATAACGGCGGGTTGAACTTGCTAAACCCCTCAACAAAAAAAATCACACGGTTTCAATTCACAAGGAAAGATCCAGGAAGTATCAGCGACAATGAGATTCGCGACCTGTTTGAAGATCCAAACCATAACATCTGGGTGGCTACTGGTAGCGGCGGATTGAATGTGTTCGAAAGAAAAACAAACAAATTCAGAGCCTTCAAGAACGATCCAGCAGATGCGACGTCCATAGCTAGCAATAGCGTAAGGACAATAACCGTGGACTCGAAAAACAGAATGTGGGTTGGAACCTATGGAGCTGGATTCGATCTCTTTGATCCAGAGAAAGGAACCTTCCAACATTTTAGGCACAACCCTAAGGATGAGAACAGCCTGTCACACAATGCCGTTCAATTTATCCGTGAAGGTCCGCACGGTAAACTGTGGATTGGAACTGAAAATGGTGGCCTCACCGTTTTCGATGCATCAAACAATGAATTTACCCGATATCGACATGACGACATAGATCGAGGAAGCATCAGCGATAATTCGATCTATATTTTATTTAAAGATAATATTGGAAACATGTGGATTGGTACCTTCAACGATGGCATCAACCTAGTCAATACAGATAAAAAATTTACCCACTATCGCCATAATTCTTCTCCCAATAGTCTTAGCAACAACCTGGTATTATCAATCTACGAGGACAGCCGGGATAACTTGTGGATTGGTACTGACGGCGGGGGGCTAAATAAGCTTGATCGAAAAACGTCAACGTTTACACACTATAAGCATCAGCGGGACAACGTTAACACTATATGCGGAAACCACGTTTTGACTGTAACGGAAGACAGCCGCAAGAATATCTGGGTCGGAACCTGGGGAAATGGTTTAACCATTTTCAATCCTGAAAAGAACACGTACAAGCATTTCAAACAAACCAATGATGGTAAGGGTCTTCGTAGCAACAACGTTTGGAATATATTCGAGGATAGTGAAAAGTTGGTTTGGATTGGTACATATGGTGGAGGTATTCATTCCTACGATCCGGCTACTGGCAAGTTCACGAATTACTCGTCAGTGCCAGACGATCCTGAAAGTCTAAGCCTCAACAACGTTTACTATATTACAGAAGACGATCGCGGTTACATTTGGATTGCTACAGATGGAGGTGGTATTAACAGGTTTGATAAGAAGACCAACAAGTTTAAAAGGTTCACACATGATCAATCCGCAAACAGCTTAAGCCATAATCGAGTAATCAGCATTCAGAAAGCGAAGGACGGAAATCTCTGGATCTGTACTAACCAGGGACTGAACCATCTGGACGTAACGCGTGAGGTCTTTACAGCTTACGAAGTTAAAGACGGTCTTCCAGCCGATGCTATACTTGGGATTTTACAAGATGATGAAGGTAAATTATGGATCAGTTCAAGCAAGGGTGTATCTAAATTTGACCCTGTAACAAAGCAGGTACAAAATTTCACGACAGCCGATGGATTACAAGGTGGAGACCTAAGCCAGGCGTTTTGCAAGAGTAGATCAGGTGCGATGTATTTTGGCGGTAAAGGTGGCTTCAGCGAATTTTATCCCGATAGAGTTGCATCGTTACCATATGAACCTCCACTGGTGTTCACTGGCTTTGACATCTTTAACAAGCCGGCGTTTACCTCTTCTGATCCATCGATAAGATCAGTACTTGAAAAACCAATTTATCACACAAAGGAAATTACTCTTTCTTATCAGCATTCCGTTTTTTCAATTCAGTTTGCATCGCTCAACTATACACGTCCTGAACACAGACGTTATGCTTACTTGCTGGAGGGATTTGACAAGGAGTGGAATCTGTTGCGAGAATCGCATTCGGCCACATATACAAACCTGGATCCGGGCGAGTATACCTTTAAGGTTAAAGGACTTAACAACGAAGGGACATGGTCATCTCAGATGGCGGAACTAAAAATCACCATCGTGCCCCCGTTTTGGAAGACCTGGTGGTTTCAGGTGCTAATTGTATCCGTCGTGCTGGGTACTGCAGTTTATTTTGTAAGAGTAAGACTTTATCTAATCGAAAAACAAAAAAATGAACTTGAGTTGCAGGTTAAACTGCGGACGGAAGAAGTGATGCGTCAAAAAGAACGTCTTGAAGTTCAGGCAAAGGATGTTCAAATATTGAATGATCAACTTCAGGCACAAACTGAATTTCTGCAGACCGTCAATACGGAGTTGGAAAAACAAAAAGAAGAAGCAGAGAAGGCTCGACAAGATGCCGAACGCGCTAACCAGGCGAAAAGTACTTTCCTTGCAACCATGAGTCACGAAATCCGAACACCAATGAATGGTGTGATCGGAATGGCATCTCTTCTTAATGAAACAAGCCTTACTCCGGAGCAAGCTGAGTATGCGGAAACGATAAGAAGCTCAGGAGAAAGTTTGCTTTCAATCATCAATGACATTCTGGACTTTTCCAAGATCGAGTCGGGCAAGATGGAGCTCGATCATCAGAACCTGGATCTTCGCTTATGCATTGAAGAAGTTCTGGATCTGTTTGCAGCCAAAGCGGCATCGACCGGACTGGATCTGCTATACCAAATCAATTACGACGTGCCGACAATGATTGTAGGTGACGCCCTTCGAATAAAGCAGGTCCTTATGAACTTGGTCGGCAACGCCATCAAGTTTACCAAAGAAGGTGAAATTTTCGTCGGAGTTGAAGTCAAAGATCATAAGGAAGACGACTATGAGCTAACCTTCACCATACGGGATACCGGGATAGGAATTGAACAGGACAAAATTGAACGACTGTTCAAAGCATTTTCACAGGTCGATTCTTCTACTACGCGGAAATATGGAGGCACCGGTCTTGGACTTATCATTTGCGAGAAGCTCGTCGGACTTATGGGCGGAACGATTCAGGTGGAAAGCGTACCCGCTGTAGGCACAACTTTTACTTTCAGCATTAGAACTACAGCAAGCAGAAGTTCATTCCTCAACTATGTTCACTTTAATACCGATGGTTTACAAGGAAAGAAGATACTTGTAGTAGACGACAATAAGACTAACCGCGATATACTACAGACACAATTGCTCCATTGGAAATTTCAACCTACTGTCGCCTGCTCTGCTGAGGAGGCACTTAAATTCTTAGCGGAAGAAAACGATTTTGAACTCGTTATTACTGACATGCAAATGCCAGGTACCGATGGCGTTGGGCTAGCACAAAACATCCGCCAGGAGAATCCAACCCTACCCATATTGCTTTTGAGTTCGATTGGAAATGAGCAGAAGAAACAATTCGAACATCTGTTCTCTCAGATACTTACAAAGCCGGTAAAACAAAAAGTTTTGTCAAAAGCAATTGCCTCTCACCTGAAGAAGACTATCAAGCCCGGTCTGCGCGGTGAAACAGTTTCGGGCAAATTAACCGAAGATGCTTCTGCTCACATTCCTTTGAGAATACTTATCGCGGAGGATAATCCAGTTAACCAAACTCTCGCGGTGCGTACATTGCAAAAGCTGGGATATGAGACGTCCGTTGCGGAAAACGGAGTTATCGCATTACAGGAACTCCAACGCTCCTCCTATGATATGATCCTAATGGATGTACAGATGCCTGAAATGGATGGCCTTGAGGCAACAAGGATTATCCGGCAAGATCCCAATCTTCAACCCATAATCATCGCGATGACTGCAAATGCAATGACTGAAGACAAGGAGGCTTGCTTACAAGCCGGTATGGACGACTATATAAGCAAACCGATCAGGATGGATCAGCTGGTTCAAACGTTGTCAAAATGGGCACAGTTTATTCAGAACAGGAAGAAGCAGGTATCCTAATTAATAGTAAGGTAAGGTAATAGGGTATAGGGTATAGGGTCGCGCATATGTCTATGCCTCGAAGTTGCCACGATAATCAATCGAGAGTGAGCGCGAGCGTGACCTTGGCCGAACGTATATGGCCAAAAAGATTCACAAGTCTATTAACTGGCTCCGCTAGGAGCCTCCTATAAATTCGTCTTACATCCATGCCGTTGTTCCAAGCGTCCTCCTCAAGACCAATCATTCATCATTCGTACCGATTTCGGTATTTAATGTTCCTTGTTAGGTGTTTTGAAATGAATATGATTCGAAAGATGACAAAGTTGGACTATGATCCGAAAGGGTCTAAGGGTTTCCCTTAGTATCAGGGGTATCCCTTATATTTCAAAAGTCAGATAATGTCTGAGTTCTTACACTTGGCAGTTGGCTACTTTTGTACAGTCGATAACCAAGATGTATCATTATGTTGAACAATAAATATCAGACGTGGGAGAGTGAAATGGAAGTGCCACAACTGGACTCAAATCAGGTTAGCTTCGTGACGGTGATCTTTTCCTCAATACTGGGGATAATATTGTTTATCACACTTTTGTGCAAGACAGGAGTAGAAACAATACTTAAAACAATAACAACAGAAAAAAGAAGGAATAATACCACTTCGCAGCGCGAGAATAGCGCCGCGAGCGACTATAAATAACCAATATCGTACATCCACTACATGTAACCTGCATCTTCACCAAAGGGCAGGTTATTTTTGTTGTCCTCATCCTGTTCTGTGCGCAAAAATATATTCAAAGTTTTGTCAATGCAGCACCGTACAAACTAAAATTGTTAACTTAATACATCGATACTCCTTCTGATGTATAAATCTCAAAGAGGAAAAATTTTCTTTTCGTTCGTGCTTGCATTGATAACGATGGCCTGTAAACACGATGGCGGTGATGAAATATCAATCACTCAAAAGGGATATTCAAGTCCTGAGACGTAAAGACATTTGAAATTGGAAATTGGAAATTGTCGGAACTTTATAGTTTGGAGAATTTGTAAATCGGGTAGCCAAACTCCTGGGCTTCGCCGACTAGCTGAAACCCGTTTCGTTTCATTAATTCTATAAACGGCGTATACTGCAACAGTTGATGACCACATTTTTTTGAAGGGCACTTTCTTTCTTCGCCGTTATAGACAAATTCGTCTCGTATATAAAGGTGGCCATCCGGCTTAAGATTTCGATGCACATCGCTCAGAATCGAGTCGGGATAGTCAATAACGTGCATCGTAGCATTGCTGAAGATGACATCAAATACATTCTCAGGCAATGTCGTACGCGTCGGTGTACCGATCACGTAATGGAAAGTGTTTGTTGAATCGATCCGCTGGCCTCTAAGTTTAGAATAATAGCGCAAAACTTTATTAAGATTCCTGGCATTCAAACAATGATAATCGATGTCGTTGAGGTAGAATGTTACGCCATCCACAAAGACGGCCATGGCCGCATCATAGTAACCACTCGAGGCGCCGATATCAGCGAACATCACCCCTTCTCTTAAACCTATAAATTCTGCTTGTCTCTTAAAGATCTGGACTCCATCCTGATCCAAAACCGGCCCACACGGATATGGTCGGAATACGGACGAACATCCGACAATAATGGAACACAAACCTGCGGTCAGGATCAATTTCATCCTTGATAAACGATTAGTAACTGGTAGTTCGTATTTAAGGCAGGTAAATAAACTTTCGGATCAGCTGGCCAACGGAACGGTGAAATAGAAGACCGAGCCTCTGCCCTCTTCACTTTCCACCCAAAGTTTCCCTCCGTTCTTTTCGACAAAATCCTTGCAGAGGATAAGACCCAATCCCGTTCCCTTTTCATTCGCCGTGCCTCTTGTCGTGTGCTTGGCATCAAGGCGAAACAACTTTGAAATCACATCCTTGCTCATTCCAACTCCGGTATCTGCCACCGAAACCAACACATGTTTATGATTCTGCTTGACTCCAAGCTTTATAACACCACCTTCCGGCGTGAACTTAATTGAATTGGACACAAGGTTTCTTACAACGGTGTTAAGGGAATGGCGATGCGCCTTGACCGAAACCCGGCCATTCATCTCTTCTAGAAACCCTATTTTTTTGTTTTGTGCCTGAGTGGATAGTAATTCGCAGTTCTCCTTCAGCAGCGATCCAATATCGAAAGTCTCCGGAGTAAACTCGATGTTTCCGGTTTGAGATCTTGACCACTCCAGCAGATTGTTTAGCAATGCATAAAGGTTCTTTAAAGACTTATCAAGATCTTTGGCAAGCGTTTGAATTTCTAATCTGCTCAAGCTGTCCACATGATTGATCAGCAAGCCTGAAAAAGAAGTGAGCGAATTCAGCGGGCCCTTAAGATCGTGTCCGATGATTGAGAAGAATTTGTCTTTAGTGGCGTTCAGATCCTGAAGCTGCGCATTCTGTATTTTTACCTTCTCATTAATCATTTGAAGGTTGGTGTTAGCCCGTTGCTTTACCTTGTATAGATTAAAAACCAGCCCAACGATTACTATACCCAGCCCGATTACTGCAATGAGGAAATTTCTCAAATGTTTTTGTCTGTTAAGTTGCTGATCTCTCTTTTCGCGTTCAGCCTCAAGTGCCTCAATTTGTGATTCCTTGGTATCAATTACATATCTGCTTTGCGATTCAAGCAGTCGCTGATCATTGGTTTGATTCTGAATAAAATCGCTCACAACAACAAATTGTTCGCGCTTCATCAAAGCAAGGTCATACTCGTCGAGTTCCTTGTGACAAAGGCTCAGGAAGTCGTAACTTTTTTGTTGCTGCACGAGTGACTGAGATTCCAATGCAGCCTGTAGACCGGCCGTTAGATTCTTAATTGCCTCGTTATATCGTTTTTGCTGATAATAAATTACTCCGATGTTGTTATAGGATTCGCTAATTCCCTTCTTATCGTCAAGTGATTTACGGATTTTCAAAGCCAGCCGGTGATTCGCTAAAGCTCTACCATCATTTTTCATGCGCCGATAGAGTTCGCCGATCTCATTAAGCGATAGCGCCTCTTTCGCTTCATCATTGATGGCCCGGCGTATGAACAGCGCCCGGCGATGTGTTTGAAGGGCTCGGTTAAATATTTTCTGCGTACTATAGATTTGCGCAATATTAAAGAGCGCCTTAGCCTCAGCTTTCGGATTTTCAATAATGTCTTTATACTTCAATGCACTTTCATAATCCTTAAAAGCTTCCAGCATTTTGCCCATGGAGGCCTTAATCTGGCCCAGCTCATTCAGGATTAATACCTCCACGTAAGGATTTTTGACTCCTGCGTTGAAACTCTTGGCCTGTTCAAGCAATTGCTCGCTTTTGTTAAAATTTCCTACTTCCTCAAAAACCTTGGCCATCGCTAAGTATGTGAAAATTCGTTCCTCCTGGAGGTCCAAAGAGTCTTCAATTGCAAGGCATTGGATCAGCAGATCCATGGCCACTTCATAATCGCTCGTTCTTGTGAGATGGGTTAGTGCCAGCGCTTTGAGTGCCTGCGCTGCTGTTTGTGCGTCGCCTGAGCGTTTTGCACGAGTAAGGCCACTATTGAGGATTTTAAGCGTTTCCTCGAGCGATTTCTGCGGCTTTTCTTCAAAAAAATCCTCATACCAAGCCACATTCGGATCGGGGTCCCTCGCTCCCATAGCCACCAGGTTGGATAACACGATGAATATGGAGATCAACAACAACTTCACAGAAATAGACATCAACGGAATTTGCAACAAAAATTCGCAAAATCGACCGTCGAAAAAATGCAATTTCTGTCTCTTTCTTATGTGGGCTTTAAGACAACATTATTGGGTGCAAATAGACATTTTCGGTGGGAAAAATACCACAAAATCGGACTGCTATTATGGTTGTAGAAACAAGCCTTTTATTATGAAATTCGCTGCAAGATTCATGTAATATTGGAACACAATTTTCAATATTTTAACGGGTGCTTGTGTAGTCGTGACAACTCAATCGATTACTGAATTACTCTCGTAAAATGCAGAACCAGCGTCAGCTACTCATTCCGACGGTGAGACCTCCAGGTCCTTGAGAATTTTGGTTACGTCTTCCTCTGTAGACGTTAACTTTTGTTTACATATCCGGATAAGATGTGTAGCGCGCTTCACTTTTTGCGATAATTCATCCACCGATATTTGGCCAGTTTCGATCTCGGCAACAATGCGTTGTAATTCTTCGAACGCCTCCGTGTATTTTATTGTATCATTCATTGTTCGTCGTCTGATTTAAGAGATTTACTTACAGTACTTTCAATTCTGCCGTCTACCAACACCGTTGTGATGCGATCACCTTCCCCAACATCCGAATAACTTTTCAGAACTTTTCCATTTAAAAGTGTAAAGGAGAAGCCGCGCCTCAAAATGTTTGCAGGGTCCATTGAATTAACGTGTTTCTCGATATTGCGCAACTCTTCCTGTTTTTCGAAAAGATGTTTTATCGCAACCTTCTTCGCGTCGCGTGCATGGCCGTTCAATATTTTTTCCTGATCGCCCAATAAGGAAGAAACGATTCGCCTCAAATGGCGGACATTCCATGTCAATATTTCAGTTTTACTTTTCAAAAGAAACTTTGAATGCTGCGAAACAGAATAAGCGCATTGGCTCACTTCCGATCTTCGCGCTGCAAGACTGCTATTCGTTGCGGAACGAAAATGCTTGATGACATTTGCAAACAAATTTTTTTCATCGATCAAAATTCTTTTTGCACGATCAAGGATTATTGATTCAGCTCGCTTGACCGGTTCAGAAAAATCATGAAATTTCTGAATAAGAAAATCCGCTAGTTCAGTTGGAGTGATCGCATTTTTAAACGAAACCATTTCAGCAACAGTTTCATTAGTTGAGTGGCCTATCCCCGTCAGGACAGGAATCGGAAATCGTGCGATTTCGCTTGCCAGCTGATAATTGTTATAAGATGATAATCCCACGTCGCCTCCACCTCCCCGTATGATGGCAACCGCGTCAAAATGCTCTATAGCTTTTCCTATTTGCTTTAACTGAGCACAAATCGAATGTACAGATCGTTCGCCCTGCAACAATGATGGAAACAGGTGCAGGAAGAATTTATAGCCCCACGGATTCCTATCTATAATCTTTAAAAAATCTGAATAACCCTTGCTGGTTTCAACCGATATTACTGCAATGCGTTGTGGCAACAAGGGAAGTTTCAAGAGTTTATTAGATTGAAAAATGCCTTCCTTCTTCAGTCTCTCAAGGGTCTGCATTTTTTCACGCTCTAACTCTCCCAATGAAAAGCTGGGATCTATATCGATAATGCGAAGACTTAAACCGTGAGAGGGATCGAAACTTATGGACGCACAGAACAGTATCTTAATGCCGTCTTTCAGCGGCTCCTTTAATATTTTTATAAAATTGAGATTGATCCTTTCAAAATCGCTCTTCCACAAATTTGCCCTCATCTGTGCTACTACTTTTCCTTCAATTTTTTCGACAAGATCAGGATAGCAATGGCCGGAATGTGAATAGTGATTTAACTTATTCATCTCTGCTTTCACCCAGAATGAACTGCGGTAACGGTCGGCTATAGTTTTTTGAATACTCAGCGTGACCTCCATCAATGAATACACTCGTCTATTGTTAACGTTCTCAGACATTTTCGCTGTTCGTTTAACGATACTGTTTCCCGCAAAATTATGGTTTGAGCGTTGTGCCCAGCACCTCGCTACGAAAAATCGGATAAATAATTTTTACAACATGGTAGCGACCTGAAAATAAGGCTAAACACAATGAGTAACAAGGTCCATAAGGGAAAACCGTACCATCCTTTTTAAATTACAATCGATGTTAGGGCCAACACTATCGGCTGGCACGGCGGATGGCTCTCAACAACGATTTGCGTCGCGACGCATCACCGAGCACCTGCCAAATCATTATACCAGACGCCTTTTCTTTTGCCAGGCGGGTTTTCTTTTCAATTGTAGGTATACCGTTGTAGTACAGGATCTTTCCATCGGGCATTGTCCATTGATCTTCCGATTCAGCACCCTTGAACGTTTCTACAATTTTGCCGTATCCCATACTAATGGCTGGAGAAGTAATTTCAGGGCCGTATCCATATCCATAGAAAGGCACTCCCAATGTCATTTTTTCTTTTGGAATTTTTCTTACAGCTCCAAAATATTCCAGGTCCTCAACGGCATGCTCATACGCCGAATGAGGTCCGGGTTTTTCGGGCCTCCAGGGACCAGTGCGATCATAGCTCATTACATTGACAAAGTCATATTGCTGCAACGCCAGGTCAGTAAACTGGTCCTTGTAGTAGATGGCAATAGCAGCTGTGATCAGCTTGCTATGTTTTCTCAATTCGGTGGCGAGTTCCACAACAAACTTTTCGTAATACTCATCAATGTTGCTACCCTCCAGGTCTACATCAATTCCATCGAGATCATACTTGATGACCTCTTTTACAAGATTTTGAATTAGTGCAGGTCTCATGTCATCCTTTAGGAGCCAATGATATTGAGGTTGTTTTGAACCGCCCCCAATTGAAAAAAGTACCTTTATATTCTTGCTATGAGCTGTCGACACAAAGCGCGTAAGACCTGAAAGGTCGCGAGTAAAATTTCCTGCTGAATCCGGATTGAGGAACCACAAGTTTACATGGGTCAGCTGCTTCAGGATGGATTTATCGACATCAGACATCGCTGCGTTCAAGGAGTAATATCCAACGATTTTAAATGAATCATTTCGTTGAGCATTGCTCAAGAGTGTACTGGCTACAAATACAGAGACAAACAGGAATAGGTTCCTCACGTTATTTTCAAGTCTAAAGCTTCAACTGGACGCCTACACGAATGAGCAGGCCGGTTATTTGTGCGCATAGGATGGCAAACAGAAACGACTTTAACAGCCCAAGTCCACCTGCTAAAAACAGTTCGGGTGGGTGGAATCCAACCAACCTCGTGAACCCATAAGCAAAATATGGCATGAGGTAGCAAAGTAAAGTTGCTGTGCCTGCAGGTTTTATTATGTTAAACCAATGTTGCTTTTTGTAAACATCTGCGACCCAGTACACCACAAGAAATGCAAGTATTGTAAACGCGCTACATAGAAACAACCACGCTGGTGTTGCCCCAAGCTTTGCCAGGCCCCAATAAGGACGTGTTACGACAGACAATCCAATTAACAATATCGATATGCCGAGCAATACCAGGGTCAGAGTTTTGTTGTCGCCTTTCGTACGATAATGTTGAAAGATCATAGAGGTTACAACACCACCCATTGTTAGTCCTGCCAGAGTCCCTCCCAAAATCGGCTCTGGGATAAACTTAAGTGCACCAGGAATATAGCCGGCATGATAAATCATACTTAAGACGGCAAAGAAGAACCAGGCCCCGAGAACAGCGTAAAAGTTATTCCGTGAAAAGATCGTAACTAATCCGCTGGCGAGGTAAGCCCATCCTATCAGTCCCAATATGCCCCACCACTGCGGACCAAAGAAGTGAATTGAATCATCTGCTCCGCCGCGATACTTAAAGGCAAGGAAAATCAGAACTGCAAATGCTATGGCCCTCACTCCATAAATCAAAATCTTATTAGATGACTTTGGATATGTATTCCATATCACGATGAAACAGGTGCAACAGATAGCATTCCACAACAACCTCGGCATGCCAGTAGCCTGAGCGTTGATTGATTCCCCATTCACAAGAAAAACGCCCATGATGACAAGCGCGGCAGTTCGCAGCAGGACGTGCCCCATCAGTTGCGCCTCGCTGTCCCCTTTTCTCCGGCGATTATTGATAGCATAAGGCAACGACAGACCTACAATAAACAAAAATGCGGGAAAAACTACGTCTGCCAACCCGATTCCATCTACACCCTGATCAACATGCCCCAGCCATGCCGGTATACCTTTCAATGACCACAGATCATTTACGAAAATCATTAAGATCATCGTGAGGGCCCGAAGAATATCGATAGAGGCGATATGCACTCTTGGTGTCCCTTCCGTCTTTGAAAGGATACCGGGCTCCGTCATTGTTGCGGTGCTCATGAGCGTTTTGTTTTAGCGTTGCGTCGCCGCTGCCTGTGGAGAATCCCACAACGGGCGCGATATACCATTTAAATCATAAACCACCTTACCATCGCGGATTGTAAGTTCACATTGCAGCTTTTGTGTTCCCTGGAACGCAAATCCACCTGAGTCAACGTATCCAAATTTTCCTTTCTGTAGAGCAAACACTGCTACATCCGCACCGGCACCTGCAGAAATATGTCCCAGTTCCTCCCTCTTAATCACCTTCGCTGGAAGCCATGTTGAAGCAGCGATAACCTGCTGCAAATTCATTCCAATGTTTAACATCTTCGACATCACATTCAGTTGATCTTTCATACCTGCATTCATGCTGCCTGTATGCAGGTCAGTGCTGATGGTATTTGGAATAAACCCGCTCTTTAGTGCTGGAATTGCCTGTGAAAAACGAAAACTTCCACCGCCATGTCCAACGTCAAATATGATTCCATTCTTCTGAGCTTCCTTTACAAAGGGACGCAAATTTCCCTTTTCATCCACGATAGACTCACGGCTTCCCAACTGAGCAAATACGTGCGTGAAAATATCGCCTGGTCGTAAATGTTTAGTAAACAGTTCCTCAATTGAAAGTGGAGGATTGTTGCCACCGAAGTCGATCATGACTGGCACATCAGCAATCTTTCCGGCAGCCACTGCACGGTCTACCGGATCCCATTCACCACCCATGTAGTGCGCTACTTTAATGCCGACGATTTCTTTATGCTGTTTTACAACCATCGCCGTCATCTTCGTATCCATATCCCGCAAGTCCTGTTCATAGGCACCACCACGCATTCCGTCACCAACTATATTAAGAAATGAAAGAACGCGGGTCCTCGAATGATCTATCGTTTGTTTTTTGAAGGCATCAAAAGTTCTCCAGCCTGCTCCGCCTGCATCCACTACGGTAGTGACACCGGCCCGAAAGGTAAATCCGTCCGGGGGAAGTGCTTCCAAACCATTTCCGAGATAATGGTTCGGAAGTGTGCCAAAGAAATTGTGAGAGTGAATGTCAATTATTCCTGGAGTTACGTAAAGGCCTTTCACGTCTACGACCTGTGCCGCTTTCTTCACGTCTATATTTTTAGCCACCTGCACGACCTTGTTATCCTTGATCGCAACATCCATCACTTCGTTGATGTTATTTTTTGGATCAATAACATGCCCTCCCTTTAGCAGGATGGTAAATTCCTGTGCTCGCAGTAAAGTAGTACAAAGAAAAAAGAATGAGAACAGGAATAGCTTAATTGTATTTCGCATGATTCTTAGGTTTTGATTAAGTAAGTTGATCGATTGATTGGTACACAGCAGTACGTCCGACAGAGTAACTAGATATATGCGATACAATCAATTTCAACCAGAGAATCGCCGGGAACACCACCGTATACAGCAACCGTTGTACGAACTGGAGGTTTGTTTCCGAATCTACCTTTATATGCTTCATTCATAGCTTTATAGTCGTTAAGGTCATGGAGAAATACACTTACCTTAAGTACCTTTTGCATTGACGAACCCGCTTTCACCAATTCCTTTTCCAGTTCGTCGAGCACGTGTTTGGTATGAGCAGTAATATCTCCGTCGAAGTGGGCGCCCTTTCCCGCTATAAACACCAGATTGCCAAACTTTGTCGAGCCCGAAAACAACGGAACATCCTGATCATCCTTCACAACGTTAAACACCTCTTTTTCAGGCGTGGCATCCGCCTTGGCTTTTGAAGCTATTCCAAGCCCTGTGATGGCTCCAATTGATGCGAATAGTTTCTTCAAAGTTGATCTTCTTTGCTCTTTCATGATTTATTTAGTTTTTGTTTATTGGATTACGTTCAATTCGTTGGTACAGCCGATTTTCTTTCCCTGATCCTCCGCACCTCTGCTGGCGTAACATCACTTGCTTTGTTCCCAAAGTTTTGCCGGATGTAAGTTAAGACATTTGCGACTTCCTGATCGGATAAAAAGCCGTGCTGAGGCATTGCATTGATGTAGTTCTCGCCATTCACTACAATATTTCCTTCCAGGCCATTTAACACAATGTTAATGAGTCTGTCCTTATCTCCAGTTACCCAGTCTGTACCTGCAAGGGGTGGAAATCTTCCAGAAGCCCCTTTCCCGTCATTTTGATGGCAGGTAGCACAGTACATGCTAAATACTTTTTCACCGCCGGCGACAACGTTTTTTTCAAGGTTGTCTTCAACCTTATCGGGTGTCCTGATATGCGAAAGGTTTTTCCTTTTTTCCATTTCAGCAAGATGTCTTTCATCAAATTCATTCTTATCTCCATTGTACATCACGCGCCAGATCTTACCTTTTTCAGTTTCTGCGATGTAAAGAGAACCGTCAGGACCTTCAGCCAGTCCCATTGGGCGATATACCGCGTCGCTAACATTCACAATCGGATCGACCCCTGCAAACCCATCCGCAAATACTTCAAATTGACCAGTTGGCTTTCCCCCATCAAATGGAATGAAACCAATGAAATATCCGGACTGAGGATAAGGTGCTCTGTTAGTTGATCCATGGAAAGCAACAAACGCACCACGCTTATATCGTTCGGGAAATTGATCGCCCTTATAAAAGAGGAGATCGTTTGGTGCCCAATGTCCTGGAAATCCAACCAATGGTTTTTCAAATTGGTCGCATCTTCCGATCATATTGCCATCACCTCCGTATTCGGGTGCGAGTACTTTCTTCTCCTGCAACTGATCATAATAGCAATACGGCCATCCGAAATCGCTACCTTCCGGGACTCTAATAAACTCTTCCGCCGGCAGCATTGCACTCTGCCAAGGGGTGTACAAACTCGCCCAGAGACGCAGCAAGTCATCCCGACCGTGCATTACAATGTATAAGTTATTGTCGAGCGGGCTCCATTCCATAGCAACTACACTGCGGATGCCAGTAGCATACTCCACACCGTCTTTTTGCGTTTGACCTTTTTTGTTCGCATCAAACCGCCAGACGCCACCATGCTGCTCGAGTTGAGGACAAGGGTCTATGCCAGGTACCGCAGGCGTTCTATTAATTTCCTGGCAGGCATTGGAAGGTGCACCATACGGTACATACAGGTTGCCTTCATTGTCAAACGCTATGGGCTTAGCAATATGTTCATGCATCCCATGCTCATGATCGTCGACAACAATTTCCTCGATCTCACCTTCAGGGATGAGTGTACCAGGGGCTAGTTTCTGCCGATAGACAACCAATTCAGAGCTAAAGTACAAATACCCATTGTATACGCGCATAGCTGTACCGTAGCTACCTTCATTTTTATACTTTCCAAATTGTTCAATAATATCCGCTTTTCCATCGCCGTTCGTGTCGCGCATAGCAATATTGCGTCCATCTTCCTTTGAAAACCGAGACTTAACATAGATATCTCCATTATCATTTACGGCAAGATGTCGCGCCCTGCCCTCCAGACTGTCAACTACAACTACTGCTTGAAAATTTTCAGGAAGAAACAATCCACCATTGTCAGGATCACCTTCGGGTATTTCGTGGGGCGGCTTGCAGGACACAAAAATTAAACCTGCCAAAATCAGATGTGCAAAAGCGGACCGAGTGATCAAACGATAGATGGTAAACATTGGTAAGTCAATATCATTCTCTAAGACAATCTTTAAAAAAACTTTCAAGCTGGTCGGCAGCATGCAACCTGCCTTTCGATTTCTCCGCTACACTGTGTCCCATCGCCCCACATACCCATGTATTTGCCGTTTAGTTTTTGAAAGTATTCTTAAAAAAAGTAGATCGTTCAATGAAGCGCTAGCGCATGAAATTTAGTTATGAAGTAGCTTTTGTCAGTTCTTCCTTCAGTCTGGTGGCTACTATTTTCTCCTGACCAGGTTTCAGCATGAATACTGTAACGGCAACGCTATTCGCTGTTCCGCCTCCTAGCTCTATCGAAGGATTTCCGAAGCGCAGGGCCTCGCGCAATTGCTTATCCGACAGTTTCACCTGATCTGTATCCCATGTAATACGAAGTGTGGGAGTGTGATTCCCCAAAGGCGGAACATGAATTTCAGTAGTGACCCCTGGAATTTTCTTAACTGCATTCTCAATATGAGCTATATTGGTTTCCCACTCCTTCCATTCCTTGTCATGATCCTGGTTTATATATTTTTCCAGGGCAACGTACATTCCAAATATTTCTTCTTTGTTGATTTTCATCCCGCGTCCAATGTTACCGCCGCGAGGTGGCATGTGAAGTCGGGCAGCAGCGATCAGATCTTTCTTACCCATCAGCAGTCCCGCACTTTGAGGACCGCGCATCGCCTTTCCTCCAGAGATCACGACAAAGTCAAATCCCATGTCATTGAACCTCCAAAGGTTCGAAACCGGCGGGACGTCAGCAGCTATATCGATGCCAGTCGGAATGCCATGCTTCTTTGCGAGAGCAACCCATTCTTCGTGTTGAATTTTTCCTTTGTCTGATTCAATATGCAGAAAATGCATCAGTGCTGTTCTTTCGTTCACCGCTTTCTCGACATCTTCTGCAGTTTCGACTTGAACAATCTTGCATCCGGTGTTGGTAAGAGCATGATTGTAAACAATGTCATGACTCTTCTGACAGATCACCTCCGACTTCATGCCGGTATATTCGATATGCGGAAGTGCTGCGACTTTCTTTTCATCCTTACCCGTCAATATCCCAGCAAGGGCCAGAGTCATCCCTGAGAATGCTCCCGAAGTTACAACAGCAGCTTCTGAATGAACTAGCTTTGCTATTTTCTCCCCCACCTTATCCTGTACCTCGTCAAGTAAACAGAAGTCCTTCGAAGTGGAGTTGATCGCTTCAAGTACTTCATCGTGCATAAGCGAGCCGGTCATATACGTTAGCGTACCTGCTGCATTAATAAAAGTTCGCACTCCGAACTCTTTAAATAGCTCCCGCTTCGGAGTTTTTGCTACAGCTGCAACCGAACTAAATGGAAGCGTGCTAACGAGCCCACCTAAGAGTGGAAAGGTGGTTAAACGCTGAATAAGCTTTCTTCTATTAAGCATGATGATGGGAATTAAGCGACGAAAATATCAAATGATTAAGATATTACTTTCGTCGCATTTATAGATAAATATTCAATCCTTTTTGGATGAAAGGCTCCGATCGACAAGCACACTGCGCACATTATTCCTTAGAAGGTTTTTTGAAGTTGAAATTGCTTAGCAACTTGATGTCAGAAATTCTATAAACCGATCCATTTACACTTGCATTCCATGAAAAAAATTATCATTTGTTTAGTTATTTCCGTAATCTATTCCTCGGCGAGCGCGCAAAAGTGGCAAACCATAGACAAGGATGCAACACGCGAAACAAAATCACTCTTTGAAAATCTGAGAAAGCTTTCAAAGGATCATACCCTGTTTGGTCATCAACATGCGACTGAGTATGGACATGGTTGGGCCGGCGATGAAAATCGTTCGGACGTGAAGTCGGTGACGGGCTCGCATCCAGCGGTAATAGGCGTCGACTTCAGTGGATTTTCTGGACAACCCGAAGATGCTATCAAACGAACGAAGGAGGAGTTGCGGAAAAACGTAATTGACACTTATAACAGAGGTGGAGTAACGACCGTAGCTTGGCATTTTTCAAACCCTGTTTCGCGCGGCGGATTTTACTGGGTGGATTCTCTTTCCCTTCCGGCGGTGAAGTATATCATTCCAGGTGGTGAAGCACACCAAAAATACAAAGACATACTTAAAGGAATTGGGGAATGGGCGAACAGCACCAGGGGATCTGACGGACAGCTTGTACCCATGATCTTTCGTCCATTTCATGAATTTGATGGTGGTTGGTTTTGGTGGGGCAAGCCTCACTGCACGAGAGAAGAGTTTATTTCACTGTGGCGTTTTACGGTAGCATACCTGCGCGACTCGCTAGGAGTACACAATTTTATCTACGCGTTTTCACCTGATAACAAGTTTAGAACGGAGGCGGAATTCCTTGAACGTTACCCGGGCGACGAGTGGGTTGATATGGTTGGGATGGACAACTATGGGGATATGGGAAGAAATCGCTATAGCATAGATACAGCTGCGTTGAAACTGAAAATCGTTTCTGACTATGCGCAGAAAGCTGGAAAGCTTGCTGCTTTTACAGAGACAGGTTTGGAATCAATACCTAATCCGACGTGGTGGACGGAAACCTTACTAAAAGTAATGCGAGCTGACAAGACGATGCAACTGTGTTATGTATTAGTGTGGCGGAACGATCAGCGAAGTGCCACGCATTATTACGCTCCCTATCCAGGTCATTCAAGCGTACCGGATTTTATGAAGTTTTACAACGATCCATACACATTATTCGAAAAAGATCTCAAAGACATTTACAACAAGAAGAAATAATTTGATGGCTTCGATCGCGATGAAAGCATTCGGATTTTCATTAGCTTGAGCACGACTTAGGTCATACACAGTTTATTCATTATGAAAATTACAGGACATACACTTTACCTTGTGCCACCTCGCTGGCTCTTTCTCAAAATTGAAACCGATGAAGGAATATCAGGATGGGGTGAACCGGTGATTGAAGGGAAGGCTGCAACTGTTAAAACTGCAGTAGAGGAGTGTATGGAATATCTTATCGGACGCGATCCGATGAACATCGAAGATCATTGGAACATGCTGTACCGTGCGGGGTTCTATCGAGGCGGTCCCATTCTCATGAGTGCTATTGCAGGTATTGACCAAGCACTGTGGGACATAAAAGGTAAATATCACAATGCGCCGATTCACCAGCTACTGGGTGGGAAGGCGCGCGATACCATTAAAGTATACTCGTGGATTGGTGGTGACAGGCCTGCCGAAGTCGGAAATGCAGCAAAGAAAATGGCGGATCATGGATTTACAGCTGTAAAGATGAATGCAACCGAAGAGCTGCAATACATCGATACGCATAAAAAGATTGACGATGCAATCGCCCGCATTGCTGCAGTTAGGGATACCGTTGGCATCGACTTTGGCATTGGAATTGATTTTCATGGCAGGGTTCATAAACCCATGGCTAAGATCCTGGCGAAAGAGCTCGAACCTTTCCATCCAATGTTCATTGAAGAGCCGGTTCTGCCTGAGAATAATGAAGCACTTCGCGAAATTGCAAACCATGTTGCTATACCCATTGCAACCGGGGAGCGAATGTTTTCAAGGTGGGATTTCAAAACCTTGCTTACGGATGGATATGTAGATATCATACAGCCTGACGTTTCTCACGCAGGCGGTATTACAGAGTGTAAGAAAATCATTTCAATGGCTGAGGCATTTGATGTTGCTGCGGCACCTCATTGTCCGTTAGGCCCGATTGCCTTGGCTGCGTGTCTGCAGGTAGATGCAACATGCCACAACGCTTTCATCCAGGAACAAAGTCTGGGTATTCATTATAACCAGGGAAGTGATTTGTTGGATTACCTGGTAGACGAAACCGTTTTTAGGTATGAGAATGGTAGAGTAAAAATCCCTGATGCTCCCGGGTTAGGAATTGAAATCAACGAAGATCATGTACGAAAGATGGCTGCGACCGGGCATAACTGGAGGAATCCAGTATGGCGGCACACGGATGGTAGTGTAGCCGAGTGGTGAAATAAGTAGGCTAATTGTTCAAGAGTTCGCGCAGCACTTGTGCTATTTCCCTGCTGTAAATATCCCATGGCCTTCGTTCCGCGGTCTTTAGTGCAGCACGCCCTACCAACTCGACGACATTTCGATGTTCCAGAATTTTCTCAATCGTTTCGCGTAGGGCAAGCGTTGATCCTGCTTCGATCAGCCATCCATTTTCGCCGTGTGTAAGCAAGTCTGGTCCAACTGTGCGATCAGTGGTAATGACAGGTGTACCTTGCGACATAGCTTCTGTGATTACAAGACCGAAGCCTTCGAAGAGCGATGGAAAAAGTAAAACGTCGTGCTCGCGCATCAAGTTTAAAATCTCTGCATGAGGAAGGCTCGGTATCCATCTATATTGTGACAATGACTTGTTCAATATGTCGCAATCTTCGACTGCTTTTTGACCTACAATCGTAAGTGAAACGTGTTTTCTCAAAGAACTTACAGCTTCGAAAACATTAGCTATTCCCTTTCGTTGCGACAATCCGCCGACAAACAATAACTTCAGAGGATTATTGTAATTGGCATTGTATATCCGTTCGCCATTAACAGGTGGAAATCCATATGGAATAATGCTAACGGGTGGAGTCTTTCCAGGAAACTCGCCCAGCGATTTTGCTGTGAATGAGCTGGCGAGAAAGATGTGATCGGCCAGCCTGATTTCCTCATCCTTTCGGGCACACTTTTCTTCAGAGTTTAGATACACTGTGAGCGTCTTTGCCCACTCAGGTCTCACCTCTCGTTCATTCGCCATTAGCTTGATCGCATAGCGCCAGTATCCAATGGGTAGGTCATAAAGGCATTTTATACCTCGTGCTTTTGCTGCCTTGAAAGTAAATTCAGCGCCATCTTCAAATGCATAGACTCCCCCTACTCCTTGCAATGACGATTTCTCGATGACGCCTGCGAGCTTCCTGTCGAGTGATTGATAAACTGAATCAAGGGAAAAGAATCCTACTTCGTGTTTGACGAGGGTGCTGATGCCTATCTTCGTAGCAGCAATTCTTCCGAGTTCACGGAATGGGAAAGTCTGAGTTTTTGACCGCAATTCTGCAGCGAACGTTCTCTTTTTTACATCAGACAAAGCAGGAATCGACGATGCGAATTTTTCAAGGAAGGTTCCTGGAAAACAGGCAAAAGAAGTATAAAAACTGTCCAATAAGTCTGCGGACTGCAGACCGTTAAGCGCGCCGCGGACAACTTCGTTTCCCGAAGGATGGCTAAGTACGACTCTTTCTAAAGTTTTGGAATCTGCTTGGGATGATTGGACCTGCCGTGTCATTTTATTTGAAGGATAAAGCATAACAAACGCAGGTAGGGCCTACGTTAACACAGGGTTTTTCCAAGGTCATCAAGTAATTCCAGATAGTTTTTTGCATAGCAAAAAACTATTCATGTGAAAAAAAGTAAAACGGTAACCGCTATTTTAAGAAGTCGATTAACCTTGCTGCGTCTCCGAAGACGGGCGAAGGTTATAACCAGTGGTCTCTTTGCTTTCCAATTTGCGGTTAACCTCGCGAAGGATTTCATCCAATTCATTTGCAGAAGTCTGCAAGCGGGAAATGATTTCTTCACGCTCGTGATTTAATTCTTTGACTTTCACCAACTCTACTAGTCCTAATATCCTGGCAAGAGGTCCGCGCACTTCGTGTGCTGTAAAGAATGCATACTCAACCAGCTTTTGATTTTGCATCCTGATTTCTTCAGTTCTTTCCTGAACCTTTTCTTCGAGACCTTCATTTAATTTATTAATCTCAATATTTAGAGCCTGCAGAGCTTCCCTTGCGGTCTTGTTGTTTTCATTGAGCCCATATAGTTTGTAACCGAAAATTGTTACCAATACCAGAATTATGGTAACGCCAATGATAGCCATATGCTGTCGTTGTATCTGGGCTTCCTTGAAAGTTAGTATTTGTTCATTCTTCTCAAACTGGTATAACATCTCCGTGGTTTCGATCTGCTGTGACTTCTGAATATCAAAAATCTCGCGCTCAAGAGCGCTTGCCCGTTCCATATACAACAACGACGAGTCGAGTTCTTCAACGGCTGTAAAGTATTTCGACAAATACTTATTTGATTCCATTTCATTCGACTTACTGTCCTTGTCGCGGGCGAGGGAAAGCGCTTGTTTCAAATAATGGTATGACGAATCGTACCGATGAGCTTCCAGATAAAGCTTACCAAGCTGCTTGTGTGCTTCAATGATTTGAATATGGTCATTAGCTCGCGTGGCTGTTCTGATCGTTTCATAATAATAGCCCGATGCGTATGGCCAGTTCTTCAACCGATGATACATTCGTCCCAATTGTAGCATAGCGCGGCTAATTCCACGCTGATCGTCTAGTAACCGGTAACGCTTCAATGCTTCTTTGCCAAACGCGAGGCCAGTGTCGAATTTTTTTTGCTCCATGTAAATTTCGGCTAACGCGAGAATGACCTTTGCAACGCCAAGGCTATCCCCAATTTCGCGCTTGATGGTTAATGATCTGGAAGAAAGGTCATACGCTTTTTCAATTTCCTGACGTGCCGTATACACGATCGCCATATTGTTCAAAACGTCCGACTGACCAGCTCTATCCTTGATCGCTTCGAAAACTTTGAGCGCTTCGTAGGAATATTCTATCGCTTTATTGTGCTCTCCTTTAAGGTAATAAGTAGCACCCAGGATCTTATAGCCTTCGGCCAAGCCATCCTGGTAGTTGTTTTCTCGTGAATGGCCAATCGCCTGTGTCGCAAATTTTTCCGCATCTTCGATCGAAACGGACGTGTAAGCTAATGCAAGATTATTGAGCAAATCGATCCTTTTTTGCCCGTTTTCCGCGTGCGGAAGTGCGTTCAGCAAAGAATCGAGTCCGGGCTTTGCGTGAACGTTAAAATCAACAAAAAACAGCGTAACCAACCAAAACAAGAAGGAAAATCTATTCATTTTAAAAAATAGTCCTACATGCTAACTGATAAAGTTAGCCTAAAATAGCTCCCTTGCTATGCGGTAAATGGGGTCAGACTTACCCATGCTATAAAAATGCAGGGTAGGAACATTATTTTTGATCAGCTCCTTTGACTGTTTCACACACCATTCAATTCCAACCTCCCTGACGGCCGCGTTATCCTTGCATTTTTCGACCTCTTCTGACAATTCTTCAGGAATATCGATATGAAACGTTTTGGGTAGGATGGTAATTTGACCTTTTCCGGTGAGTGGCTTTATTCCTGGAATGATAGGAACGTTTATACCTGCCTTTCTACATTCTTCAACAAAGTGAAAATACTTGTTATTATCAAAAAACATTTGCGTCACAATATATTCAGCGCCCAGGTCGACCTTCAGTTTAAGATATTTTAAGTCAGTCTTCAAATTCGGAGCTGAGTAGTGCTTTTCAGGATACCCTGCAACACCGATACAAAAGCTTGTCGGTGAAGTATTTTGTAGTTCATCTTCCAGGTAGATACCCTTGTTCATCTTTACTACTTGTTCCAGGAGTTCCGAAGCATAACGATAGCCGTCGGGTTCAGGGACAAATCTAGACTCGGATTTGATCGCATCACCTTGAAGAACCAGGATGTTGTCAATGCCCAGAAAGTGAAGATCTATAAGCGCATTTTCGGTCTCTTCCTTTGAGAAGCCTCCGCAGATAATGTGTGGTACAGTGTCTACTTTATACCGATTTTGAATCGCTGCGCATATTCCAACGGTACCCGGTCTTTTTCGCGTTGTTCGCTTTTCCAATAAACCACTTGGAGTTTTTTTGTATACGTATTCCTCACGGTGATAAGTCACATCTATAAACGGCGGTTTGAACTCCATCAGCGGGTCGATGTTATCAAACAGCGTTCGTATGTTCTCACCCTTTAGCGGTGGAAGAATTTCAATGGTGAATAATGTTTTCCCGTTTGCGTTTTTTAAATGTTCACAGACCTTCATTATTGTGTTTAAGTGTTTAAGTGTTTAGGTGTTTAGGTGTTTAGGTTTGTCGCGAGTGACTAAGTGCTTTATCAGTGCTAAACAAAGAGCCTTCACACCATCTGCCTTCACCTGTAGCTCCACAATTCTTTCCAATTCTAAGTAATTCAAATCCAGCAATACATACAAAATGCTCTTCACTTCAGATGCAGAATTATTTGCAATATCAAGGTATCGGATAAACTCCCGGCTACTGTACTTGCCAAAACCTTCCGCAATATTATTCATTATGGATAGAGCCGCACGTTTCAACTGGCTCTTTGTATCAAAATCTTTGCAGAGCTTCCCCTGCTCAGATATTAAATAGATTTCTTTTACCAGCTGTCGTGCCTCCTGCCAACAGCGCAAGTCTTCAAATCTTGTAATCATTGTATTTATAATTATAGCTAACGTCAACACTTAATATACCACTAATCCCCCAAAAACACCTAAACACCTAAACACCTAAACTCTTAAACACCTCAACACTTAAACACGCTCATAGGAAAGGTTGGGTGCTAACCATTTTTCAATTTCTTCCACCGACATACTCTTGCGCGCGGCGTACTCGATTACCTGGTCTTTATCGATTTTGCCCAGTCCAAAATATTTTGATTCGGGGCTCGCGAAATAAAATCCGCTGACGGAGGAAGCCGGGTACATGGCAAAAGATTCGGTCAATTTAATCCCGGCCTTTTCTGCATCAAGCAACCTGAAGAGTATTTCCTTTTCTGTATGATCCGGACACGCAGGGTATCCAGGTGCGGGTCTTATACCGCGGTATTTTTCAGCAATCATTTCATCGTTACTCATTTTCTCCTCAGGAGCATATCCCCAAAACTCTCGACGTACTTTAGCATGGAGGCACTCTGCAAAAGCTTCTGCCAATCTATCCGCCAACGCTTTTACCATGATTTGCGAATAGTCGTCTTGCTTCTCTTTGTATTTTTCCAGCAACTTTTCGATACCTATTCCCGCCGTTACGGCGAACATCCCGATGTAATCCTGGCGGCCGGAATTTTCGGGAGCAATAAAATCAGCCAGACAAAAGTTGGGAAGGTTCTGGGCCTTTTTATTTTGTTGACGCAAGAAATGCAAGGTTTCAAAAGGAGCCTCGCCTTCTTTCCGCGACAGCACGACATCGTCGGTTTCCGTGCGCGCAGCAGGATAAAATCCCACCACGCCGTTAGCCTGTAAACTTCGACTTTGAATTATTTGATCAAGCATTTTTTGAGCCTCGTCAAACAAGCGCTGTGCCTCAGCCCCTACAACCGAATCTTTCAAAATTCCGGGATAACGTCCAGCCAACATCCAGGTTTGGAAAAAAGGTGTCCAATCAATGTATTCTCTTATTTCTTCAAGAGGATAATTCAACAATTGTTTTCTTCCAAAAAACCGGGGCTTGGTAATAGGTGTGGATTTCCAATCAATATTAACGCAATTGGCTCGTGCATCGGACAAGGTGATGTAATGCTTTTGCTCCCTCCGATTGCCATACTCAACTCTTAATTTAGCATACTCCTCCTTGAATCTTCCTTTTATTTTGTGAAAGCTATCAGGATTGACAAACTCACTCGCAACGGGAACGCTACGCGAAGCATCCAACACGTGGACAACCGGCCCATCGTAAACCGGATCAATTTTAACTGCAGTATGGATACGCGAGGTAGTAGCACCACCGATCAGCAGCGGCATTTCCATTTTTTCACGCTGCATTTCTTTCGCCATATGCACCATCTCATCCAGGGAAGGAGTAATCAAGCCACTGAGGCCGATCATATCTACTTTTTCACGTCTGGCAGCTTCGATGATCTTCTCCGAAGGGACCATAACTCCCAGGTCAACTACTTCATAATTGTTACAAGCCAGAACAACACCGACAATGTTTTTTCCTATATCATGTACATCGCCCTTTACAGTCGCCATCAGTATCTTGGCTGCAGGCTTGCCTACATTACCGCTGTTCCGCTTCTCTTCTTCCAGGTAAGGTGTGAGATAGGCAACAGATTTTTTCATAACGCGAGCGCTCTTAACCACTTGTGGTAAAAACATTTTGCCCGCGCCAAATAGGTCGCCAACCACATTCATACCTGCCATCAATGGACCTTCTATTACATTGAGCGGTTTTCCATACTTTAATCGCGCTTCCTCGGTATCCTGATCGATATAGTCAATAACACCCTTTACAAGAGCATGTGTAATTCGTTCTTCAACAGTTCCCTTGCGCCACTCATCGTCCAATCCTTTCTTTTTTGCAGAACCCTTTACAGTTTCAGCGAATTCCAGTAAACGCTCCGTTGCGTCGTCTCTTCTATTCAACAATACATCCTCTACCCTCTCAAGCAACTCCTTGTCAATATCATCATAGACCTCCAGCATACTGGGATTGACAATGCCCATATCCATACCCGCTTTTATGGCATGGTATAAAAAAGCAGTATGCATCGCCTCGCGTACTTTTTGGTTCCCGCGGAAGCTGAATGACACATTGCTAACGCCTCCGCTGACATGTGCATGGGGAAGATTCTCGCGAATCCACTTCGCAGCCCGGAAGAAATCAACGGCGTAGTTGCAATGTTCCTCGATGCCTGTGGCTACCGGGAAAATGTTTGGGTCGAAGATGATGTCCTGTGGTGGAAATTTTACATCGTTAACCAATATATCATAAGCCCGTTTGCAGATGGAGATTCTTCTTTCATAAGTATCTGCCTGGCCTTCTTCATCAAATGCCATCACCACAACGGCTGCCCCATACCTTCTAACCAATTTAGCCTGTCTGATAAACTCATCAAGGCCCGCTTTCATACTAATCGAGTTGACTATACCTTTTCCCTGTAAACATTTCAGGCCTTCCTCGATAACTTCCCACTTTGAAGAATCCACCATTACCGGCACACGTGCAATTTCAGGCTCCGACGCCATCAGGTTCAGAAATTTCACCATTGCAGCTTTCGAATCAAGCATGCCTTCGTCCATGTTGACATCGATTACCTGAGCGCCACCACGCACCTGGTCAAGCGCAACTTCCAAAGCCTCATCAAATTTATCTTCCTTTATGAGCTTTAGGAACTTTGCAGATCCGGTGACATTAGTTCGTTCGCCAATATTAACAAAGTTTGATTGCGGAGTAATTTCAACGGCTTCCAGGCCGCTTAGCTTAAGCGTTGTATGGTTCATAATTCTGTTGCAGCATCATTATCGTATCGCGCAGTGACGTACAATTATTTCACTTAATGAGTTGAGATTGATTCGACAAAATAGTTGGAAGAATTACCCCGCGCCGACAGGCAATTCAATATTTACTTTCCTCGGTTGATATTTGGCAGCAAGGTCTGCTATCACTTTGATATGCTCAGGCGTAGTTCCACAGCATCCACCAACCAGATTTACCAAGCCGTCTTTGAGAAATACTTCTATTTGGGCGCCCATCTGTTCGGGAGATTCATCGTACTGACCAAATTCATTTGGCAACCCAGCGTTGGGATATGCACTAACAAAGAACGGAGCGTTGTCGCTAAGCACTTGAAGGTATGGTCTTAGTAAGGACGCGCCAAGCGCGCAGTTTAATCCAATGCTCAGCAGCGGCACGTGTGACACAGAAACCAAAAATGCTTCGGTGGTTTGACCTGAAAGCGTCCGACCGCTGGCATCCGTGATCGTACCCGATACCATGATCGGTACAGATTTATTTGTTTCCTCAAAAAGTTCCTGAATTGCAAACAGTGCAGCCTTTACATTCAAAGTATCTATGATTGTCTCGAGAAGCAAAATGTCTACGCCTCCATCCAACAACGCCTGGGCTTGTTGTTTGAATGCTGTCTTAAGCTGATCAAAGGTTATTGCACGATATCCCGGACTGTTGACGTCGGGGGAAAGAGATGCTGTCTTGTTGGTTGGTCCCATCGCACCCGCGACAAACCTCGGTTTGTTGGGCTCTCGTTTGGAAAATTCATCCGCCACCTCTCGGGCAATCTTTGCGGAGTAAAAATTGATATCATAAACGGCTTCCTCGAGATGGTAGTCAGCCTGCGCAATTGTAGTTGCGCTGAAGGTGTTTGTCTCAACGATATCGGCACCTGCCTCGAAGTATTGTTTATGGATCTCCTTAATAATATCGGGTCGGGTGATTGAAAGGATGTCGTTGTTTCCCCTCAGAGGATGACTATGATTTTTGAATCGATCTCCTCGAAAGTCTTCTTCGGTAAGTTTGTAACGCTGGATCATAGTACCCATGGCACCGTCGATCACCAGAATTCTTTCTCTTAAAATGTCCTTGATTTTCATAGGCTCTCGTTTATACTGTTTTATCCAGAGAGCCCGGTGTGTAGGGTTACTTATCTTTTCCGCTTATCTGCGGATGGGATTTAGCACAACACCCCTCGCGTGCAGGGATAGGATGCTAAGACGTCATAGGGCCCGACCCTCGGTCTTTCTGGATAAGTGATGCAAAGTAAATGATAAGAAACCAGATTTAAAAATGTTAAGAGCCTAGGCGATTATTTTCGTAACCAACTGCCAATACCCTTTCGGTTGTACCACAATTATTATCCGTGTGCCGACGGTCGGTCGCCGATGCAAACGTGTGTGTGTAAAGCAAACTGAGTTTCACAACCAGAGCTATTCCGGCCGCCGGGTTTTTGTCAAAGTTTGATACTTTTGCATCTACTGGTGTAGCATAACCTTAGAACGTATTGAAACTCGCTGCCATCGACATCGGCTCCAATGCTATCCGCTTTCAGGTCTCAACTGTCCTGGATCACTCTCCGAAAGTACTCTTCAAAAAACTTGAGTACGTTCGATTTCCGCTTAGGCTTGGCCACGATGTATTTAGTTCCGGCCGGATAACGGAGAAGAGCATTTCGAAATTTAAGAAGTTAATGAAAGCATTTCGATTGCTCATCGAACTTTATGAGGTGGACGATTATATGTTTTGTGCTACTTCGGCCATGCGTGAATCGGAAAACGGTACCGAACTGGCAGCCCAGGTCAAGGAGGAAATAGGTGTTGATATCAACATCATTGATGGTAACCAGGAAGCGGAATTTATCAATCGAGCGATAAGTTCATTTCTGTCTGACAACAGCTACCTTCATATAGATGTCGGCGGCGGTAGCACGGAGTTGAACCTATACGTCAAAGGAAAAAAGATCAAGACACGATCCTTTAAGATAGGTTCGGTACGGGTACTCGAACACACAGATTCGCCCGTCATGTGGCAGCACATGGAACATTGGGTTCGAGAGCATATTAAAAAAAGCTATGGAAAAATAATTGCCGTTGGTACCGGAGGTAATATCAGTAAGATATTCGAGCTCGCGTTGTCACGCCCCGGAAAAACTATTTCAATCAAAAAGGTGAAGGAGATCCGTGATATGATCGATCAATATTCAATTGAAGATCGTATCTATAAATTGCAAATGAATCCCGATCGTGCAGATGTGATTATTCCAGCTAGCAATATTTACCTGAAAGTTATGGAGTGGGCTCGCGCCACAAGTATTCTTGTACCGGATGTTGGCCTTAAAGACGGTATTATTTTTCACCTCTACGAAAAAAATATCCTGCAGAAAAAAATTGAATTCTAGGCTATTTCGGCTTGCGCGGATCTATAGTACTCTTCCCCTTCTTGTGTTCCTCTGTCTTCAGGTCAATCAGGTATGCCAGGGAAACTCTGAATCCCTTGTTTCGCGACTTATATGGCTCCTCATAATACAGACCTGCAAACTCACCATCGGATTTAGCCAGATAACTGTGACCAAGCTCATATCGCACTGTAAATATAAACCGTTGTCGGTATGCGGGTTCGAATACTATTCCACCTATTAAGTTTAGACCTAACTGTACACGATTTGCACTTGCAACGGACAAGCTACCTGACATTTCCTCGTCGTTATCGTCGGCGCCAAACCTTAATTTGTAAGACAGTTGGTTTTCGTTGTTTTCTGCTAGCTCCGAACTATAGAACTTGCCCCTTCCTCCAAGCCAGTAACTCACATTAGGACCGATACCCAGGAAATACTTAAATTCCTTTCCTTTAAAACTTCCTTTAAAATCAACCGTGTAGTTTATAGGCATATCGATATAGCTATACGCCGATTTGCTTCTCAACTCAGAATCCATTCTTCCACGAAGTGTACGTCCTTTAGTTGCGTATAATAGTGATGCATGAAGAAAAAAACGATTCCGTACTTTAAATGCAACTCTCCCACCGGCGTGAAATCCGGCAACAGGTTCCATTTTAAATCGCTCTTTCAAATCATCATCCCTTAGTGAAGTCCACGAATAATTGACTCCAACTTCAGGTCCTACCAGCAATTGAGAATAGGCGGGCAAAGACAGAAAAAAGCAAAAAATCGAGTATGTAAAGTATGCTTTCACAAAAAAAGTTGAAGAGTGTTAAAAAAGTTACATCACTCTTAATCCGATTCACTTAAGGTAGGTAATCACCCCGGCCTGCTGAAAGAAAAAACGACGTATATTCGGGACTGACTGTGAAGTAACTTTTTGACAGGGACAACGGTTCACCGCCGACTTAGATTAATTTTTTACGATAAGCTGTCGTAATGCTGTTTCGCCCAGTGACTTTTTGGCTGTTGGCCCTATTAATAGTTGTGAATGCGCAATTTTTTTAACTTCATAATAGCCACCCTTTTTTTGCTGTGCTCATTTGCATACAGTACTCTGCATGCCCAGAATTTTCCTGTCTACAACAGTTTCTATGTAAATCCATTCCTATACAATCCAGCTGAGGCGCTTACCGAATATACCCAGGTTTTTGCATTACACCGACAACAATGGATGAATATCGAAGGCGCGCCAACGGTTTCGGCACTAACTTTCAATACATTGTTAAACGAGTCGCGCGCCGGATTAGGTGGCAAATTTTCTTCATACAAACGCGGACTGCTCAATACAACCGACTTCACGCTATCCTACGCATACGGTATCCCTATGGGGCAAAAAAACTGGCTGTTTTTAGGTCTGTCGGGCGGCGCAATCACCAATAGCATCGATTTAAACAAGATTAGCGACCCTAACGATCCGGCTATCGCAACTTATATGGCAAACAACATACAGCCGGCTGCAGGTTTTGGCGCACTTTACCGCTCAGGTGGCGGATTAAACGTTGGAATTTCATTGCCGCAACTGTTTCCAAACGTGTTTAACAGCGAAGCAAGCTTTTCAAACACCACAGTTTCGCCCGCGGATAATGTATTTGTGACAATATATTACAGACGAAAAGTAGAGAGCAAGATAGTAAGCCGCCGCAAAGGTGGTATGAACAGGAAAGTCAGGACGGAAGAAGCAATAGCTCCACTGGAGTTTTATTTTAACTACAAGTATTCAAAATTTGGGAACAGTCAGTTTGAATTTCTAGGGAAGCTGAACGTCACACAAAACTTTTGGCTGGGTGGGTCCTATCGGTTGCCCTATGGGTTCACGGGCAACCTCGGTATCAAAACGCAACGGATAATAATCGGCTATTCCTATGAGCCTAATAACCAACCCGCCGACGGTTTTTCACAGGGCTCGCATGAAGTCATCCTTGGGCTCAAACTCGGTAGTCTGAAAAAGTTCAAGCGCGCCGCACCAGTGTTGCGTTCAACGCTCACGAAAGCACCTACGGAAAAACATACCGCCCGCTTCCAGGATACGTCAAACGATCCTAATCAGCTAACAACTGAACAAGGAACTGCTAAAAAGAAATACTTCGTAGTGATTAAGCTATTCAACGATTTCACACAAGCGGATATCTTTAAGAAAAAGCTTATCAGCGACAAGTTTAACGCTGAGATATTCTACAACCCGCAGGACAAGAAATACTATGTGCACGTGTTGGAGACTCTGAAGGCCTCAGAAGCTCACGAGGAAATCAGGAATCTTAAGGCTTATACCAAGTTAAAAGAGGCGCGCTTGTTGGTAGTTACGACCGACAAGTGACCTTAAAAACAGGTTACATAGACAGCGCACAAATGGATCAAAGTATCATGAATCACATACATAGAAATATCAAGCATGCGCTGTGTGTTTTTACTTTCTTGATAATTAATTTCTCCAATTCGGTTGCCCAGAAACCGGAAATAAAATCCATCGACAAGACACAAGGGCACATGGACGAAAGAGTCACTATCAAGGGTTCGTTCTTCGGTACAGATGCAACAAAAATTGCGGTCACGTTTGGCGCTTCCAGGGCCGAGATCATAAGCATCACTGATCAAATATTGGAAGTTAAAGTTCCGTTCGGAACGACCTACAACGATGTCTCGGTGACAAATCTCACTACTGGTCTTTCAGGTTACACGTCGCGCCAATTTTTACTGAATTTTAATGGTTCACCTGGTTTTGAACTTTCTAACCTCCAGGGCCAGTTTAACTTTCCCGCAGGTGCGCCTGTCAACGAAGGATTATATGATCTATGCATGTGCGATTTCGATGGCGACAAAAAAGTTGACGTCGCGACGGCCAATGATAATTTCAAGTTCATTAACATATACCCTAACAGTTCATCTGTTGGCGCTATATCGTTTCCCAGCAAAACAGCTGTGAACATAGCATCCTTGTCCCTGCACATCCGATGTGGTGATCTCAATGGAGATGGTAAACCGGATCTGGTGGCAACGGAAAGCGGCGTTACCGACAAAGTATTTATCCTGAAGAATTCCAGTACAGGGATTGGCAACTTCTCGTTCTCACCTCCTGTTCCAGTTACTCTCGCAGGAAAGCGTCCCAAAAGAATTGAGATCGCAGATGTAAACCTGGATGGAAAACCCGACGTGATCTTAACAGCGCAGGGCAGTAATACAGTCACGGTGCTTATTAATCAAAGCACATTGGCGGCCATAACGTTTTCTCCCGCGCCGCCGATCGATATCTTGATACCAGGGGCCGTAAGCACGGAGGGTCTTGCTGTTCAGGATTTGAATGGTGATGGTCGACCTGAAATTGTGACCAGTCAATTCCAGACCAATTCAAATTTGTACGTAATAGAGAATAGTAGCTCTCCAGGCGCTTTCATCGCCGGTGACATAAAAACTCTGACGGTCGGAACACCAATTAAAAATATCAGGATCGGCGATCTTGACGGCGATGGGAAACCCGACATCGCATTCACACAACTCATCTCATCCAGCGTGGGAATATTTCTGAATCAAAGCACAACATCATTGGCTTTTGCGAGCTTGAAAACTTTCGAAACGGATTTAACACCCTGGGGAATCGATTTTGGTGACGTCGACGGTGATGGAAAAATTGACATAGTAACTGCATCGTTGACAAGAAAGCTACTGACTGTACTAAACAACAAGAGTACTTCTGGCAATTTGTCGTTTGACAAATTTTCACAACCTACCACGTATATCAACAGGCATATAACAGTGTGTGACGTCGATACCGATGGAAAACCAGATATCGTTTTTACAAGTATTGACGATAACAATCTAAGCGTTCCGGCATCCAAGGTTTCCGTCTTCCGAAATAAGGCATGTATGATCCCCGTTGTGACACCCGCGGGTCCGCTTAATATCTGCTCTAGTTTTCCCGTAGAATTAGTGGCTACAAAAGGAGGCGGTGTAACATATGAATGGACCGACACTTCAACTGGAACTACTACAGTTGGTACAGAGAAATTCACACCGACCGTCTCGGGCGAATATGTTGTCAGGGCGATTTCAGAAAGCAACACTTGCAGTGAGGTCTCCAATGCAGTAAAAGTGACAATTTCACCCGGAACAGCTGCAGATCCATTGCCTGTTAGCAATGGACCAATTTGTCTCGGACAAACATTAAACTTAAGTATTTCGAACGATCTTGGCGCCGGATTTACCTATGAATGGTCAGGCCCTGAAAATTACACCGGTTCTGGCCTCACACCTGCACCTCTGACAAATTTTCGTCTAGCTAATGCAGGGAGATACTATGTAGATGTGAAAGCGGCCAGTGGTTGCGTTGCCCGCCGCGAATCCGTTTTGGTTGAAGCCATCGACATACCTGATTTCAAGGTAGGGTTTACAGGATCCAACGTAATTTGCTCTGGCGACCTGAAGCAACTGAATATCGTACCTAATGCACCAGCATTCACATATCAATGGTATGAAACAACAACAGGACTCATCGCGGGAGCAGTGAATCCAACGCATACCATAGGCGCATCTGGTGAATATTACTTCACAGCAACGTCATCAACGCCTACCTGCCCGGCTACTACATCGGCTAAATCAAAAATTGTAGTTGTTACGCTGCCTACACCGGCGTTTACGATGCCGGCCACAGCTTGTAAAGGACAGGAAATAACTTTTACAGACCAATCCACATACGATGCTCAGGCATCACCCACGTACTTGTGGGAGTTTGGTGATGGAGGCGTCTCATCAGAAAAGAATCCACGGCACACTTATACTACAATCGGGTCGAAGTCAGTCAAGCTTACCATTAGCTACAACGGAAATTCTTGCCCGGTTACAATTACCAAATCGGGGTTGACGATTACTGATGCACCGGCAGCAGTTATTGGCACGGACCTCAACAAGTTTGAAATATGTCCGAACGAAAAATTAGTGTTATTGGTGAGTGGAACCTTCTCATCATATCAATGGAGTAACGGAGCAACTACGCCAACCATCGAGATAGACGAAGCAGGTGATTATAGCGTAACAGTAACAGCATCAAACGGCTGTGAGTTGAAAGCAACACAGTCTATCACCGCGCTACCGGCACCAGAAGTTGCTATAACCGCTACGCCTGAAATTATAGACGAAGGCCAAAGCACACAATTAGAAGCAACAGGATTGGCAAATTACAGTTGGACACCCACCGAAACGCTATCGGATGCATCGCTCAGCAATCCGGTAGGAATACCACTCACATCAATAACGTATACGGTAACTGGCAAAGATATTAACAACTGTATGGGTACGGCCTCTATTGATATCAAAGTAAGGGGTGAAGCAATTGTGAAGAAACTCAAACCCGGAAACTTCTTTTCTCCCAATGGAGATGCTGTTAGTCCGTACTGGCTAGTTGAAAAAATTGATGAATATCCCCAGTGCGCGGTCACCATCTACGACGATAAAGGGGTGAAGGTTTTTGACGCTAAGCCATACATGAATGATTGGGACGGATCATTTAATGGAAAGCGATTACCCGATGGAGTTTATTACTACATCATACGTTGCGAAGGTGAAGAAAGTGTGCCCAGATCGGGAAGCATAACGCTGCTTCGATAAACTCTCTCGTCAAAAAAGCACCTTTTTAGATTTGGTATACGATTTGCAACTGGGTTCGATTTTTCTAATGAGACCCAAAACATACACGTAAGGTTACAAACAATTATCATAAAAAATAAACCTCTCGAATAGTGTCATATTGGACAGTTGGTTTTAATTCAAAAATGACTTATGAAGAAGGTTGTCTACTTGATTTTACTGTTCGCGGCGGTGTTCGCAGCAGAAACTTCTTTTGCTCAGTCTACTGAAATTTGTGCTAACGGCTTAGACGACGATGGTGACGGGTTCATCGATTGTTTCGATGGAGATTGTGCCAATGAAGTTGTTTGTACCGGAGGTTATATCGGGAATGACCTTAACTGCGAGGCTACGCCTTCAGAGTTCCCAAAATTCTCGTTGGCGCTCGAATCCAAGTCAGAAGATGAAACGGCAATTCACCTTGGAAGAATTGTGGTTGGTGACATCGACCGCGATGGAATACCGGAGATGATTACTACCAACAGGTATGCAAAAAAGATTTTCATCCTGAATGGCGACAATACAGCAGGCATAAACACTATCCAAAAATCTCTTAAAGTAGACTACTCTCCTTCTTACACTGACGTTCTGATTGGAAATATCGACAACGACAATTGTGCTGAGATCTATGTCGTAAGTACAAGTTGGAAATTATACGCTTACGATTGCAACCTTAATCTTATCACCGGATTCCCCATTCAATTAGCCGGAGACCCTGGAATGATGGGACTCGCAGATTTTAATGGCGATGGAAAGGTTGAATTGTATGCGCGCAACGCCATTTATAATGCACATACAGGTGCAGAGATTGTTGCACCAAAAGATTGGGATGCCAGCGACTCCAACATCAGACCAAACGGTGGTCCGGTTGCCGTCGATATTCTAAACGATGCAACTAAGAATGTTCACTTGCTTACAGATGCAATCAAAGATGATAATCTGGAATTAGTAGTCGGCGGGATAATATATAGAGTGAACATTGCAGGCGGAACAATCACTGCTGAAAAGACACTGCCCAACGTGGCACGCAAGACGGATAGCGACGCGACCAGTATTGCGGACTTTAATCTTGACGGATCACTTGATGTAATTATCTCGGCGAAAAATACTGCTGACAAGAACACAACGATTTTCTTTTGGGATGTTAAGACCGGCGTGGTAAAAACATTCTCTGATCCGATCGCGGGTGATTTTACAATTCAAAATTGCCAGGGAAAAACGGGAACCAGCACGGATGACTACTACAAAAATGGCTGGCACCAAGGTACGGGACGTGTGAACATTGCAGACCTTGATGGTGATGGAAAACTTAACGCTGCATTTGTTTCAGGAAAATTCCTGTACGCGCTGAAGGAAGACCTTACCTTGCTCTGGAAAATAACAGTTAATGAGGAAACATCTGGTAATACTGGATGTACATTGTTCGATTTTAATGGTGACGGTCAATCGGAAGTTGTATATCGCGATGAACGATTTATTTACATCATAAACGGAACGGACGGATCGATATTCACGCAACAGCCATGCATATCGCGAACCAATCGCGAATATCCGATCGTTGCCGACGTTGATGCTGATGGTAATACCGAGCTATGTGTTACCTGCCGCACGGTTGACTTTATACAAAATGGAAGTATCACCGATCCAAACGATCCTGACTATCGCAAGGCCGATGAAGAAAACTTTTGTGAGCTAAGCAATTCTCGATACTCTCAGGTTCGCGTATTCAGATCTAACGCTGAACCCTGGGTACCGGCGCGTCGCGTTTGGAATCAGCATGGATACTTTAACGTTAACGTCAACGATAATTTAAGTATTCCAAAAATTCAGCAGAAGCACCATCTCGTATTCTCGGAAAATGTGTGTACGGACGGCGCAAACAGGCCGCTGAATAGCTTCCTGAATCAATCTCCATACCTCAACTCTTTAGGGTGTCCGAAGTACGCTTCGCCCGACCTTGCCTATGTAGAAAATTCGCTGGCCATTAATTCACCAACCTGTCCAAATAAAAACTTTACGATCTCCTTCAAAATCACCAACCTTGGTGATGTTTCGCTCAGCGGAACTGTGCCTATAACATTTTACAACGGAGACCCTACTCAGGCAGGCGCCATTAAGTTAAATACCGTTAATGTAAATCTGAACTCTTTCGGCGTTGGTGCCGTACATTCTGTTAACAATGCTACTGTTAATGGGCCCGGATCTCCATTTACACTTTACATTGTTTTGAACGATGGTGGTACAACCGTTCCAACACCCATCAGCCTACCTAACACAAACTTTATTGAATGTGATTATGGAAATAATATCCTGTCAGGGCCTGTTAATCCATTACCAGTTTCCTTGACAGCGCTAAAGGTCCAGGATAATCTCAAATGTTCTCCAAGCGTATCTCCTGATAACGGTGCCGTTAGAGCCTTCGTGCCCAACGGTGCGACGGAGAACACCACCGACTATAATTTCTACTGGTCAATAGGAAACGTGGCGAAGCCCGTTGCTTCAGCCGATCATGTTGGTGCTACCTGGACAGGAAGACCCGAAGGTACTTATACAGTCTATGCAATTCATAAAACAGCGAACTGTCAATCGGATGTAAAGCAGGTTGTCGTAGACAAAGTGAATACGCCCGTGAATGTTAAGATAGTGCTGGAGAATCCATATGATCATTGTAAGAATCCAAATGCCAAACTGCGCGCAATAGTAAATGATCTGGAATCAGATGGTGTGGAGGATGGAGTGGGTGATGCACCCGGTAAGTATACATTTACCTGGTATGAAGGAAATGACATCTTTGGTGAGCTATTGGGGACCGGACCGGTTCAAACTAGTCTGGAGCCAATTGCCTATACAGTCCTTGTAAAACATAAGGCTACCGGCTGTCAGACAATAGAGTCATTCACGATTCCTGATGCACGTGTAAAACCTGTACCGACTGTAGTTACTGTTGATGCCACCTGTTCACCAAGTCCTATTGGAAGTGCTTCTGCCTCTGTGGGTGGAGTAACGGCTGGCTATACGTTTGAGTGGTACAAAGGAAATAAGCCTACGCCAGATTTTACTGGAGCAGTGTACCAAAATCTTGACGCAGGAGATTATATCCTGGTGGCTACACTCAATTCATCAAAATGTAGCTCTGATCCTGTCACCGTAACTATAAAACAGACGGTGCCACCAGCAGTTACAGCTTCCGTTGTTGCACACCAAACATCTTGTGATCCAACTCAACCGAATGGTTCTGCATCCGCGTCCGTAGGCGGAGTTACGACAGGATATTCTTTTGAATGGTTCCTTGGACAAAATACTTTACTAGCAAACCGGGTAGCCACCACTAGTACAGCAACTGGTCTTAAAGTAGCAACGTATACCGTAAAAGCTACAGATATTGCAACCGGATGTTCGGCTACGGCGGAAGTAACCGTGAACTTTAACGTTGTTACACCTACACTCACTTTAGCTTCTACATCCAATGCGACACGTTGCGATAATCCGGATGGCTCTATCACAGTTTCTGCAAGCCCTGGCGCTGCTACCGATTATACGTTCTTTTGGTATAACGGATCAAGCGTAAAGGCAACGCCGGACTACGCGGATACTGATGCTACTTTGAGCAATCTTCCCGCTGGTACCTATACTGTTAAAGCGCGTCACAATTCACGTCATTGTGAAACTGCACCAATTACCGTAACCCTTACCAATGTTGCACCGGCGATCGTGTTCAACGAAACGAATATCGTGCGGCCTAGTGATTGTAACGATAATCATGGTGAGATCTCAATCTCTGTTTCGGCACCCGGAAATACTTTAGGATTTGACTTCGAATGGAGAAAGGGTCAGGCACCTTTCCTTGAGCCGGCAATAACAACAGTAACCAATACATCAACGACCACAACGGCATCTGCCTTGAGCACTGGTCTTTATACATTGATCGCCACTAACCGCGAAAATGGATGTACTTCTTCCAAAACGTTCAATCTTCCTTTTGACGATGCACACTTACTTTCACTGGTAAGCAAAGTGGATATAAAAACCTGCGTGCCCGGAACGGATGGAAGTATCAAAATAAAGCTTGATCCTACACCAGGTTTTGTGGAGAGCGACTATACGATCTTTGTATATGAAGGCAAAAATGATCTTGGTGCTTCCGGAACAGTCTTCACTTCCTTCCCGGGTGTAGATGGTCAACCGGAATATGACCTGCTTGCACCTTTACAACCTGGGTTCTATACGTTCGTAGCAGTAACAACAAACCCTGCACGTATCAGCACATTTAATTGCCGCTCGGTGCCGGTGACTGTAGAACTTATTCAAACTATACAAAATCCGGTGTTCACTGCCAGTCCGGTAATCAACAATGTAAACTGTACGGGCGCTCCTGGAACGGGTCAACTCTCAGTTGTGATTGCAAACCCTGCTGATTATACATTCACATGGTATGAAGGACTCGATGCAAGTGCACCTTTGCTTGGAACGAATACGAGTGGTGTAAGCGCCGGCGCAACAGCGTCAAATCTTCCTGCGGGTAATTACACCGTAGTTGTGACAAAAACTGCTGGAAATTCGGCGGGATGTTTTGCCACAGCGACCTACCAGGTTTTTGATGACACGCCTACCCTATCGGTGGCAAAGGCGAGTATAACAATATCAGATGTTGAACGATGCGACATGCTTACATCCGGAGCGGCAACCATTGGCGACGTGATGGAGCAAGGCATAGCTGCCCCTGTCGGGAACTATGATTTCGAATGGTATCGTTCAACTCCTTCAGGACCTGAACTCATTGTAGGCGAAACAGCAAGTACGATCTCAAATCTTGCCGTGGGAACCTATTACGTGAAGGCCATCAACAAGGTAAGTAACTGTAGCACTAGTGGCCTGGTAGAGTTCAGCATACAAGACAAGACGATTAACACGGTCGATGTCTCCCTTGCGTCTTTTGTGATACCTACGCAATGTCTTAAGCCAATCAACATAACGGGTACCCTGGAAGCCATTGCATCTGGTAACAGTGCGAGTGGATATACCTACACATGGTACGAAGGTCAGTCAACAGCAGAACCCATACTTGGTGCCGTAAATATTGGTGGCGCCAATGGAGAGATTGCTCAGGGCTTGACAGCAGGTTTCTATACGATAGAAGTATTGAATAATACCACTCAATGTAAAATATCAGAGACGTACGAACTGCCCGTTGAAATTATGCCTGTACCGGTTACAGCTTCAGCGGAACCATTAACAGTTTGTATTGAGACAGCTCAGGACGGAAGCGTTTTTGCAACTGTTACAAACGGAAGCAAAAATGATTACCAGTACCTATGGTACAACGAAACTGTCAAAGCTACCGAAGACTTCACAAGTACTCCATTGGAATTTGTTACAGGCCTCGGTGCAGGGAACTATATCGTGCGTACTGTGGACTTAAACGATGCTAGCTGCTTTGCCAGTGATACTGTTCGTGTGGATGATATGAGGGTAATGCCTGTTGTCATTGCAGAACCGTTGGCACCGCTCACGATATGTGATCCGGCGAAACCTGATGGCGTGGCAGCTGCTAATGTAAATGGCCAGATCATATACCACACATTCGATTGGTATGTGAATACACCAAGCGTAGGGAATTCCATTTATACCGGCTCCCAAGCGTCAAACCTTGCGGCAGGAATGTATTCAGTAATTGCGACCGACATTGTTACTGGATGTGCAGACACCACTCAGGTGAGCATTGAAGTAGAACAAATGGCAATACCGGACCCAGCGATCGAAATTCTTTCGATGGTAACAAGCTGTATCTCCGACAACGGCGCTGTGTCTGCCTCAGTTGACGGAAATACACGTGACTACATCTTCGACTGGTATATCGGAACAGCTGAAAAAGCCAGTCCGGATTTTACTGGCGAGATATACGATAGCCTGGCCGTTGGACCATACTCTGTTACAGCCACAAGCAGGATCACAGGATGTAAATCGCCACTGGTTACAGCTCAAATCACAGAGGATCCAAAATATCCGGACTTCAGCATAACCACGGTGCCTACTGCTTGTAGGGAAAATTCAAATGAACCTTCGACCGGTTTTGCAGCGCTGTTCATGACCAACAGCGTCGATACCGACTCCATCATCTGGACTATGAATGGTTCAGTGGTTGCAACCGGTCCGATAGCGAGTGGTCTGGACGCAGGCACGTATGAGGTTACTGTGATCTCTACGCTGGGTTGCGAACGCACAAAGCCATTCGAGGTGAAAACGGAAATACATCCTTTCAATGGTGTGTCAAGAAATAACGATGGACAAAACGATATTTTCCATATCAACTGTATCGAAAGCTTCCCATCAAACCTCGTCAAGATCTTCAATCGTGCCGGTACGATGGTATACGAAGCTGAAGGATACGATAACAACGGAACATTCTTCGATGGACAATCGAATCGCGGTGTAAGCCTGATGGGTACACAATTACCCGGCGGAACATATTTCTATATCATTGATAAAAGAGATGGCTCCAAGCCAATCGCGGGGTATCTGGAAATTGTAAACTAAAAAGGCAATGACAAGAACTCGGAAGAGTATTTTTTCAACTTTGGTATTGACACTCGTGTTTGCTGCGCAAGGATTTGCGCAGCAATACCCGGTGTTCAGTCAGTACTATTTCAACGAATTAGTTCTAAATCCAGCTTACGCCGGTAATCAGGTTCAGCTCAGTTTAACCGCAATGTACCGGAATCAGTGGGTAAATTTTCCCGGAGCTCCAAAGACCTTCAGTGCAAGCGGTCATACGTCTCTTGTTAAGAACAAAGTAGGTGTCGGTCTTTTGATCAACCACGACGAGATTGGTAGTTATAAGAACGAGCACATTTACGCCAGCTACGCCTACAAAATACATTTTCAGGATGCGACACTTTCAATGGGGCTGCAAGCAGGGATCAATTTGCTGGGAGCAGACTATAGTAAACTCGATTTGCAAACTCCCGGCGACGCAGCATTCTTCAACATTCTCAATGTCGTCAAACCCAATTTCGGTGCAGGCCTTTTTTATAGCAAGAAGAATTTCTTCGTAGGATTTTCAGTGCCTTTTATTCTCAACAACAAAATTGCTAACAACGTAGAGGGGTTGCTGGGTCAGTTGAAAGAAGCGCGATACTATTATCTGCGAGCGGGCGCTGTACTGCCACTCGATCGTTTTGAAAAAGTGAAAGTAAATCCATCCATTCTGGTTCGTCAGCAAGAAGGGCAACCATTGAGCGTTGATTTCAACAATGCATTTATTTTTTATGATGTGTTCAGCGCTGGGGTTTCCTACCGCACCGGCGACTCATTTATTTCGTTTATCGATTTGAAAATAAGTGAAAAACTACACTTCGGTTATTCTTACGACTGGACGCAATCGGACCTCAATCGGTTTTCAAATGGTACCCATGAGTTCATGCTGAATTATCGTACACGGATCAGAGGTGTACATAAGAATCCGGAATGTCCGCACTACTATAGCTATAGGTAGGGCGAAAGGGTATAGGGTTAGTTTAAAGTTTAAGGTTTAAGGTTTAAGGTTTGAGGTTTGAGGTTTGAGGTTTCTGATATCCACGGTTGTACGTAATAATTTTTTGCTGCGACGGCGAGCCCATGTTCTTACTTACCACTTACCACTTACCACTTACTACTTACAAATAACTTCCTCACCGAGTAGGGGTATTTCACAAATGGGTTGTCTAATGGGAAATCAAATCCCAAGACATGACCAAACTGAAGCTAATCATCTTCTGTGGAACCCTATTGCTTTTATTTTATGACGGGCATTCACAAGCATTAACACAAACGATACGCGGAACTGTAGTCGATAAAATTTCACAGACTCCGTTACCCGGAACAAATGTAATTATTCTGGATACTGACCCAGTTC
>JAEZBX010000332.1 GCA_023412765.1 Bacteroidota bacterium | reverse complement strand
CGTCAGCATCCTGTGCGGCGTGATAATCTTTCCGTTTTTGATCTTAGTTAAACCCACGATAACTTTTAATCTGTTCTGGTCTTTTTATTAATGCAATCAACAAAACTCAGAAAGTGTCAATGTCTTGTTGGCCCGAAATATTATTTGTCCAAGAGTTAATACTATCCACAAATTAGCGCCTTCTTAGCGTCGTTGCGCCCTTGCGGTAAATTATCTAAAACCTTGCCTTGCCCGCCACACTCCACTTCCTTAAACTGTAACCCTTAAACGCATAGAAAACCAGGTAAAGATAACATGGAAAAAGTACCCAGTAGGCTATACGCACATCATACACATCCGCAAAATAACCGTAGAACAATGGCAAGATAGCATTGCCACAAAGTCCCATTATTAAAATAGAGGCCCCTACTTTTGTAAACTTCCCAAGTCCGTCGAGAGCCAGGGGCCAGATTCCCGCCCATACCAGTGAGTTAGCAAATCCAAGAAGCACAACCATCCATATTGAAAGGTCTGCAGCGTGACCAAGAAAAGTCACTTCTCCATGGAGAACCTGGATCAGTATTGTAAGAGTTGCACCCAACAAGGTGCAAAAACGAAGAGCATTCAGTTGACTGATATATTTTGGAATACAAATAATACCTAGAATGTATCCGCAGATCGTTGCGAAGAGTGTATAGGAAGGAAATACTTTTGCTTCGAGCAAATCTATGTTCATCGAGTCAGCGTATCCTATTACAGTGTCGATAGCGATAACCTGTGTGCCAACATGCAGAAAGATCGCAAGTGCACCTAGCATGAGATGTGGAAATTCAAGAATGCTAGTCTTCGATGAATTGGCTGTCGCTACTTCGGGAGTTTCTTGCTCCGTATTGATTTCGGGTAGCGGTGAATATCTCACGAATAGCCCAAGACCAATTAGCACAGTGCCAACGCAAGCATAAGGTAAAATCACTCGTCTGATAAATTCATCGAGCGCCGCATCTTTCTCAGCGGGACTCATGGTTTCAAGCATTTTAAAAAGATCCGTGTCTGTTGCTTTAAGTATTACCGCTGCAAAAATTATAGGCGCCAGAATTCCCGCACCCTTATTAAAAATGCCCATAATGCTGATCCGCTGCGCAGCACTCTCCTTAGGTCCAAGTATGGTAATGTATGGATTGGCGGCTGTCTGCAGTACAGATAGTCCAGCACCAATGGTAAATAATCCGATCAAAAATATTTCATAGGTTCTCGTTAGCGCAGCCGGAATAAAAATAAATGCTCCAAGTGCCATTGACATAAATCCCACCAGCATCCCTTTCTTAAATCCAGTTTTCTTAAGAAGATAAGAAGCAGGAAGCGATACCACGAAGTACGAAATGTAAAAAGCAAATGCCACCAGGTACGACTGAAAATTGGTGAGCTCGCAGGCAATCTTGAAGTAAGGGATGAGTATGGCATTCACCCATGAAACAAATCCAAAAATAAAGAACAGCATTCCAATGATGAAGATGGAAATCCACGTGTCACGCTGACTTAGGGTGCTTACATCAACTGTAGCGCTTACTGATTTATTCATGCAATCAGATTATACTTTTCGCCAGAAAGTTTAGATGCCGATTGCTTGTCGAGAAACAAAAAGCATCGAGAGTGTTGTTGAAGAATGCTGGCAGGGAACATGTTGTTTACTTCTTCCTCAAGGCAATTTCGTACAGCAGTTGCTTTTCGCTCGTCAGGCACTGAGCAAATGATCGTCTTCGACTTTATGATTTGTCTAATGGACATACTGATCGCTTGTCGCGGAACTTCCTCCAAAGACTTGAACCATCCCTCTCCGAGCTGTTGTCGGCGACACATTTCGTCCAGATCAACCACAATATAAGGACGCTCGGTTTCAAAATCTGCCGGCGGATCATTAAAGGCAAGATGGCCATTTTCGCCGATGCCCACTAAGGCAACATCCACAGGGTTTTTCGAAATGAGATCGGTCAGTCGCACACATTCAGCATCTCCATTATTTTCACCATTCACCAAATAATATTTTCCTATGGGAACCTTGCTTACGAATCGCTCCTTGAGATATTTTCTGAAGCTTGCAGGATGTGTGTCAGGTATGCCAAGGTATTCGTCGAGATGAAACATGGTCACTTTACCCCAGTCAATGCCTGGTTCAGCAATCAGTTGCGTCAAGGTATTAAATTGACTTGTGCCTGTAGCCAGGATAATTACAGCGGCCCCCTTTTCGGCAAGAGCAGCGCGAATCAACTCCCCGGCCTTTTGCCCAGACAATTTCCCCAGCGATTTCGCATCTTCACTTACGCTAATATCCATTTGTGTTTGTGTGTTATTTTTCTTTAAATGGTCTTAAACCTAAGGAATAGGGAATAAGGAATAGGGAATAAGGAGTGCGAATCTTTCGGCCCGAAACCTCAAACCTTAAACTTTAAACCTTAAACCTTAAACCTTAAACCTTAAACCTTAAAACTTTAAACCTTAAACTTTAACCAATTTACCCACTTCTCCAAAACTCTCCTTACCATCCATCCATAAATTCGACATTCTCCTCCCGGTTCCCATCTTTTTTTGTAGCTTCCTCTCTGAATTTAAACCTTTATTCAAAAATCAAAAAGGTCATGAAAAAGAGATCGACCAGACGCAAGTTTATCAAGTCAGCCGTAGTGGGTAGTGTAGGCATAGGGTTGGCACAGAACATCCATGCTTTTAACATTCTCGGTTCCTATCCAGTGAAAGATAAATACAAAGTCGCTATTATGGGAGTCAATGCCCGAGGTATGGACCATGTGCGTGCTTATCTAAATCAGTCAAAAGCGGAATTGGCATACATCTGCGACGTTGACCAGCAGGCTTTAAAGAAAGCTATTGATGTCGCGACACAAGCGGGATCAAAACCCAAAGGAGTCACAGACTTCAGACGAGCGTTGGAAGACAAGAGTATTGACGTTCTATCGATTGCCGCACCAGATCATTGGCATGCTCCCGCGGCCCTGCTCGGATTGAAAGCGGGAAAACATATCTATATAGAAAAACCTGGTAGTCATAATCCTGCGGAGGCAGAGCTCTTGGTGGAGGCCATGACTAAATACAACAAAGTTGTTCAGATGGGAAATCAACGACGATCGTGGCCGAGGGTGCGCGAAGCAATGCAAGCTCTCCACGGTGGTGCTATCGGTCGCGTGTATTATGCGCGCGCCTGGTATACCAACACGCGCGCAAGTATTGGAAAAGGGAACGTTGTCAGTGTCCCTTCACATCTTGACTATGAACTTTGGCAGGGACCGGCCCCAAGGAAGCCGTACAAAGACAACCTGATACATTACAACTGGCACTGGCATTGGAACTGGGGTACCGGTGAAGTCGTGAACAATGGCGTGCATTTTATAGATCTTGCTCGGTGGGGTCTCAACGTGCAATATCCGAAGAAGGTATTCTCCACGGGTGGGCGTTATCAATATAATGATGATTGGGAAACTCCTGATACGCAGATTGCCACCTTTGATTTTAATGATGAAAAAACGATCGCGTGGGAAGGGCGCAGTTGCAACCAGCGAGGCATCAACGACATGGGCTCTGGTGTGTCCTTTCATGGTGAAAACGGAACGCTTGAATTACATAATAATTCCTACAAGATATTTGATAACAAAGGTAAGCTGGTTAATAGCGCAGAGCCTACGACAAACACAACAGTCACACAAACCGGACCTGGATTTGATTTGGACAAGGATCACTTCACAAATTTTTTCGAAGGAATTGAAAGTGGTAAAACTCTGAACTCTATCTATAGTGATTGTTATAAAAGCGTTCTTCTCTGTCACCTCGCAAATATCTCCTACCGTACAGGCAGAGCGTTAGATTGCGACACTAACAACGGACATATTAAGAATGATGCGGACGCTATGAAATTGTGGAGCCGGGAATATGAATCCGGATGGAAACCAGCATTGACTTAAAAGTTGATAAAATGAATAGACGTAATTTTATTTCAAGTGCCATTGGCGCGTCAGCTTTGGCTATGACACCATTTAATTTACGGGGAGCTATCCCGACTCAGGCTCCAATGAAAATTGGAATCATCGGGCTTGATACATCGCATTCGCCCGCATTCGCAAAATACTTTAATCAGACAAATACGTCCGGAAAATTTAAGGTAGTGGCTGCGTATCCCTACGGCAGCAAAGAAATTGAGAGCAGTGCATCGCGTATTCCCAAATACACTGAGGAGGTGAAACAATATGGTGTACAAATTGTGGATTCAATTAAGAAATTGCTGGATGACGTTGATGCGGTATTGCTGGAAACAAACGACGGGCGACTGCATAAAGATCAGGCGTTCCAGGTAATCAAGGCGCGAAAGCCATTGTTTGTCGACAAGCCTGTTGCTGCATCTATGGCTGATGTGATTGCCATTTATAGCGAAGCCAAAAAATCTAACGTTCCTATATTCTCTTCGTCTTCATTAAGGTATATGGAAACTGCGCAATCGGTCAGATATAAAGACGCGATAGGAAAAGTTCTTGGTGCCGACACCTTTAGCCCGGCAACCCTTGAACCCACACATCCTGATTTGTTCTGGTATGGGATTCATGGAGTTGAAATTCTTTTTACAGTGATGGGCCCAGGGTGTGAATCCGTAACGCGATTTAATAAAGACAACGTGGATGTAGTTGTTGGTGTGTGGAAAGACGGTCGGATCGGTACGTTCAGGGGAACACGGGAAGGCAAACACGATTATGGAGGCACGGCTTACGGCTCGAAAGGAAATCTGGTGCTTGGTCCGTTTAATGGATACGATGCATTGTCAGAAAAAATTGCTGATTTTTTCACTGCAAAAAAGTCACCTGTCGACGACGCGGAAACAATTGAGATATACGCTTTCATGGAAGCAGCACATCAGAGCTCGAAAAGAAATGGAGCGAGTGTACGTCTCGCAGAAGTTGCCAAGTGGTGATGTCGAAATAATCGGTAGTCTTCTCATTGGCTCCAAGGTCAATGCGAAAGTGAACCAATTTTAATTCCGCCAAATTCTGCTGCACTTTAGTTGCATTCTTATACTCGTTTCTAATACAGATGTAAATTCTTGCTGAATCAAAGCAAACATTTGTTCGCACGGATATCCCTCATTGTGCGTTAGAATATTCTCGTCAAAATCCCCAATAATGACTTAGGTAATTTGATTTTCTGGCGTCCACGCTACGGACGCGTTGTTGTTCAAAATCCTCCATACGGCGGGGCGTTTTACAATATTTTATTGCCAACATTCGGGCCACATCTCAAAAGGATGTTTTTCATAATTAACCTAAACAAATTAAGATGAAACAAATTCTACTATTTTGTCTTGGGGCAATTCTCTCTGTAAGTGCGCTCGCACAAGAGATGAATGTGTCCGGAAGGGTGACGGATGCAACCGATGGACTTCCGCTTCCAGGTGTAAACGTTGTCGTAAAAGGTACCACCAACGGTACGGTTACAGACACGGACGGCAGGTATAGCCTTAACGTACCAACCTCAAACAGCGTCCTTGTATTTTCTTTTATCGGCTTGGTGACCCAGGAAATTGATATTGCCGGTCGCCAGGTCGTCGACGTGCCCATGGCCTCCGATGTTACTCAATTGACGGAAGTCGTCGTTACCGCGCTTGGAATCGAAAGAAAGCGAAACGAGTTGCCGTATGCCGCACAACAGGTTACCGGTGATCAAATCGCCGCAACCCGAAATGCAAATTTCGTAAACGCGTTGTCAGGGAAAGTCGCCGGAATAGACATTAAGACCAACAACAATCTTGGCGGATCGACAAATGTGGTAATCCGCGGTTATAAATCCATTACTGGAAATAACCAGGCACTCTTTGTTATTGATGGTGTGCCTGTGTCGAATGCAAACAACAATTCTGTGCAACAGCGCAACGGTGGTACCGGCGTCGACTACGGTAACGCGGCAGCAGACATAAATCCAGATAATATTGCTTCGATCAACGTTTTAAAGGGAGCTGCAGCCTCAGCGTTGTATGGATCGAGAGCAGCAAACGGAGTAGTAATGATCACGACAAAAAAAGGTAAGAAAGATTCCTTTAACGTGACCGTGAATAGCGGCGTGACCATTGGTAAGATTGATCGATCAACATACGCCGAATACCAGGATGAGTACGGCGCAGGTTATAGCAATGATTTTTATGAGGCTGACCTTGGATCAGGGGTCGCGCCCGTTGTACAGTTCGATGCCGATGCTTCATTCGGTCCAAGGTTCGATCCGAATCTGATGGTTTATCACTGGGATGCCCTTGATCCCTTTTCTCCAAACTATGGTAAGATGCGTCCGTGGGTTGCTGCCAAAAATGATCCACGTGAATTCTTTGAAACTGCAGTAACATCAAATCAGAATGTCACCTTAATGGGCGGCTCCGATAAAACTGTTTTCAAATTGGCTTATACGCGTGTCGACGACAAAGGTGTTTTGCCAAACAGTGAATTGAAGAAAGATCTTATCAATTTTTCTGCCTCATACGATGTCAATGACAGGCTCTCGGTCGGAGCATCAGCAAACTACTCGAGAATCAAAGGCATTGGCCGGTATGGTACGGGTTACAACGGTAATAATCCCAATCAGCAATTCCGTCAATGGTGGCAGGTCAACACCGACATCAAAGAACAAAAGGATGCCTTCTTCAGAAATGGTCTTAACGTATCCTGGAACTGGGCCGATCTAACAAGTACCGGAAGACCAATTTACTCCGACAATCCTTATTGGACACGCTATAAGAATTACGCAAATGATACTCGTGACCACTATTTTGGATATGCCACGTTAACCTATAAGCTCACCGACTGGATGGAAGCTATCGGACGCGTTGCGTTTGATGCGACTACCGACTTCCAGGAAGAACGTGTTGCAGTGGGTAGTTCCGGTGTTCGTTATGGACTTGACCCATCGGTCGCACCTGTTGCCATGAACAGCTTCTACGCCCGGTTTGACCAGTCGTATAAGGAAATGAATTATGATCTAATTCTGAATTTTAATAAGAAAATATCCAACTCCTTCAGCTTTACAGGTTTGTTGGGAACCAATATGCGGCGCACAAACCTGCAATCCATCAAGGCTGCAACAAATGGTGGATTAGTTGTTCCTGAACTTTACTCCTTGTCAAATTCAGTAAATCCGCTACAGGCACCTCTTGAACAATATGTGCGTGTAGGTGTGGATGGAATTTTCGCCAATGCGAATTTCGGTTATAAAGAAATGATCTACCTCGATCTCTCTGCGCGTCAGGACAAATCAACGACACTCCCTGAGGATGACAACTCCTATTTCTATTTCTCAACCTCAGGTGGATTTGTGTTTTCTCAACTTGTAAAACAGCCCTGGTTAACTTTTGGAAAAGCGCGCTTGAACTATGCTGAAGTTGGAAATGATCCGGTTCCGTTGAGTTTGTATGACGTATACGATAAGCCAACTGCCTTTGGATCTGTTCCGATGTTCTCCTTGCCTAATACAAAAAACAATCCTCAACTCGTTGCTGAGCGGACTAAGAGTATAGAAGCAGGTATTGAAGCTGAGTTCTTCGAAGGACGTGTAGGATTTGATTTTACCTGGTACAAGTCCAATTCCTTCGATCAGGCAATCCCTGTGAACCTTACTTCTGCAACTGGATACGTTTCTCGTTTTGTTAACTCCGGTGAAGTTGAGAATAAGGGGATTGAAATTTCAGCATTTGCAACCCCAATTGAAAATCCAAATTTCTCATGGACACTGGGTCTTACATTCGCGCGCAACCGAAACGAAGTTGTAAGTCTTTATTCTGACGCCGTTACAAACGTTCAGTTATCCGATGTTATCAATCCATTGCAGGGAAGTGTTACGACCAATGCTGCGGTCGGTTACCCCTATGGCGTTTTGAAAGGCACAAACTTTATCTTCACCAACGGTCAGCGTACTGTAAATTCTCAGGGTCGCTATATGGCAACCGCCAGTTCCGCCGAAGTTATCGGGAACCCCAATCCGGACTGGCTAGGTGGTATCACTAATACATTTAACTACAAGAATATCAAATTTAATTTCCTTATTGATATTCGCCACGGCGGTGACATTTTCTCACTTGATCAGTGGTACGGCGAAGGGACTGGATTATATCCTCACACCGCAGGTTTGAATGAACTTGGTGTACCTAAGCGCGCTCCAACTTCAGAAAACGGGGGTATCATACTTCCTGGTGTCAAAGAAGATGGAAGCATTAACGATATCCGCACATCAAATGAAGATGGAAGCGATACAGCGTATGGTTATCCAAACAGCCCTCCGCGCGCATGGTACGTCTACGATGGCAGCTACATAAAATTGCGTGAAGTTGCACTCACGTATTCGATTCCTTCAGCGTGGATCGAGAGACTTCGCCCTCTTAAAGGTATTGACATTTCCCTCGTAGGCCGTAACCTCTGGATCATTGACAAGAACATGCAATACTCAGATCCCGAGGAAACATTGAGCTCAGGTAACAGCACCAACGGATATCAAAGCGGTGCTTATCCTGCAGTTAAAACATACGGATTCAACGTGAAATTTAATCTTTAGAAACAATGAGAAAATTATCTATAGCACTCGTTTCCCTGTTCTTGATTACATCGTGCGTCGACAGTCTCGACGACTACAACATCGAACAGAAAAGGCCTAGCTCAGCGCCACCTGAAACCTTCTTTACCGCCGCCATGAAGCTGATGTCAGATCTTATGGCTACGCCTAATGTCAATACAAATAACTTTCGCCTATATGTACAACACTGGGCAACTACCACATATTTGCAGGAACCGAGGTATGATCTTACCTCGAGGATCATTCCGCAGAATATTTGGCAAACTTTGTATAAAGATGTAATTGCTGATCTGCGCGAGTCAAAAAGATTGATAAACGAAGATGAATTGATTGCTGCTGATACAAGAACAACAATGCTTGCCCAGTTGGAAATCATGGAAGTATATGCCTGGGGCTTGCTCGTGAATACGTTCGGTAATGTTCCTTATTCGGAAGCCATGGATTTCGAAAATCCCGTTCCAGTTTACGATGATGCAGCAACGATCTATTCAGACATTCTTGAGAGACTTGATGCAGCGATCGGCTCGATTGCCGATGGAAGCACTGGTTTCGAAGCCGCCGACGTACTATATGATGGCGATACAGATCAGTGGATCAAATTCGGCAATTCTCTGAAACTGAAGCTCGCGATGATCATAGCAGATGTCGACAACGGAAAAGCTAAGCAACTTGTGGAAGAGGCAGCACCTAATGTATTTACAAGCAATGCTGACAATGCGCGGTTCCCTTACCTGAACTCGCCACCGAATAATAATCCATTGTCGGCTAACCTCAACCCGAATTTCTCAACCCGTCAGGACTACGTTATCGCAAGTGCCATCACTGATAAGATGAACGATTTGAATGATCCGAGAAGGGAGTCATATTTCACGACCGTTGGCGGTCAATACAAGGGTGGCAATTATGGATTCGCCAATTCATATGCCGATTTCTCTCATGTGAGCAACATGATAATAGCACCCGACTTCGAGGCGCTTCTCCTAGATTATTCTGAAGTGGAATTTCTTCTCGCAGAAGCTGTGGAACGCGGTTACTCAGTTCCCGGCTCGGCGGAAGAACATTATAACAAGGCAATCGAAGCTTCCATCGAGTATTGGGGTGGCTCCGCTTCCGATATTGCAGATTACCTCGCTCAGCCTGAAGTGAATTATGCCACTGCTGGTAGTGACTTCAAAGAAAAAATCGGTAATCAAAAATGGCTTGCCTTGTACAACCGGGGTATGGATGCCTGGACAGAATGGAGAAGATTTGACTATCCTGTTCTCCAGCCTCCATCTGGCGGCAATGCACCCGTCGGATTAACCATCCCCACTCGAATAATTTATCCAATCAACGAACAAACGCTTAATGGACCTAACAGGGATGCGGCGGCGGCATCAATGGGTGGGGATGTCGCGTCTACTAAGTTGTTTTGGGATGTGCAGTGATGGAGATTGGAAATTGGAAATTAGAAGATTGTGCTTAATTTAAGATGAATGCGTTCTCTTGGTGCCTCCTATGACTTGGTGGCAATATCGTTAGAACCAACATAAAGACTTAAGGCACACGAAAACATACAGTTCTTAATAAAGAGGCTGCCTTGTTCAGGCAGCCTCTTCTTTTTTTGCTCACTCGCGAAGCACATCAGTTTGCTACGATTTTGTTAGCTTTATTAGCCACAATCGGATTAATACCATTCGCGGTAACAAATGAGGTCTCAGCTATTTCTTTTTCTTTTCATA
>JAEZBX010000196.1 GCA_023412765.1 Bacteroidota bacterium | reverse complement strand
GTTTTCCAAAGATAATAGCGATGTCTTTATGTAGTTCAACAACAGTGGAGTCATGCTCGCGTGAAGCATATCCCTTGCTTTTTCGGATGCTCTCCAGCCAACTGTTCTTTGAGTCGATTAATCCGGTGCCATGTGTAAAAACAAAATCCTCACCGTAATGCTTTTTCAAAAATTCCATATCCTTTGCGACTACCGCTTTGTCAATCTTCCGATTAGTTTCGTCGACAAGCTTTTCTGTTGCCTGATCCTTTGATGCATTTTGTGACAATGCAAGTGGGATCGCAAAGGGAAATATGAGTAGGAATGCAGTAACTAAAAATCGTTTCATTTGCTAAATATCGTTAACCATTATTTCTCTAAAATTAAAATATTCCTTCGCGGGAACCATTGGATTCTTTTCGAAATGTGCAATACTTTGCAGCATGAGTAAACCGGACAAAAAACTTTTTTTGCTTGATGCATATGCTTTAATCTATCGTGCCCATTTTGCATTCACCAAAACCCCGAGAATCAACTCAAAAGGGCTGAATGTGTCAGTTCCTTTTGGTTTTACAAATACACTGCTGGAGGTATTACAGAAACAAAAACCCACACACATAGGAATCGCGTTTGATACGGCTGCGAAAACATTCAGAGATGAAATTTTTAAAGAGTACAAGGCTACCCGGCAAGAAATACCTGAAGATATTCGCTTTGGAATTCCGAAAGTAAAGGAAATCATTCAGGGTTTTAACATCCCCATCCTGGAAATGGACGGCTACGAAGCGGATGACATTATTGGCACCCTTGCGACAGTGGCATGCACCAAAGGGTTCGAAGTCTTCATGATGACTCCCGATAAAGACTTCGGGCAATTAGTAAATGAATGTGTATTTCTTTACAAGCCAGCATATATGGGAAATGCTGTTGATGTTCTGGGAGTGAAAGAGGTTTGTGAGAAGTGGGATATTTCCGATGTGTCGCAAGTTGTAGATATGCTTGGCCTTCAGGGTGACTCTTCCGACAATATTCCTGGCATTCCGGGGTTTGGTCCAAAGACGGCCGCCACATTATTAAAGCAATATGGAAGCGTTGAAAATATTGTGGCACACGCCGCAGATCTGAAAGGAAAGCAAAAGGACCTCGTATTGCAGTATGGGGAACAGGCTATCCTTTCAAAAAAGTTGGCGCGCATCATCACCGATGTTCCGATAGAATTCAATGAAGAATTATTAAAGTACAGTGGACCTGATCCGGATAAGCTCAAGCCGATATTCATTGACCTGGAATTCAAGTCGATCATGGCGCGCGCCTTTGGAGATCCCGCCGAAACTCCACGGCAGCTTCCAGGTGGGGGTCAACTATCCATGTTTGGACAGGATGCTGCGAATACACCGGCCGTTGGAGTAGCGCAAAGTTTTTCACCAACGTCAGTGGAATATCAGACCATCGATACCCCTGAAAAATTAAGGGAGTTGGCGATAAGACTAAAGGATCAACGCTACGTGGCAATTGATTCGGTAACTGACAACGAGGCAAATTTTGATTTCCGATTGATGGCGCTCTCAATTTCCTACCGGGAGAATGAAGCATATTTTATTCCACTTGGCTCACCTGAAAAAGCAGCGGAGATGTTGCGCGAGCTGACGCCAGTATTCAGCGACCCGAAGATCATGAAAGTTGGTCATAACGTTAAGGCTACACTACTGGCTTTAAAGAAGTCTTCCGTTGATGTCGCCGGACAATTGTTTGACGCAATGATTGCCCATTATCTGATTGAACCGGAGGCTTCGCATGATCTGGCAATCTTATGTTCACAATACCTAAACTATGATTTGCTACCTGTAACGGCAGATGTGAAAGAACGTTTGTGTGAAAGGGCTGAATGCCTTGTGAAGCTTAGAGGTAAGTTACATTATGAATTGGAACAGCGCAGGCATGTGAAGCTAATGATGGAAACTGAAATGCCTTTGAGCGAGGTGCTTGCCGCAATGGAATTTGAAGGTGTCAAAATAGATACGGTAGCTCTTTCGAAAATGTCTGATGATTTAAAGGTTGAGAGCGAACGAGTACAGCGCGACATCTTCGAAATGGCCGGAACGGAGTTCAATATTGGATCTCCCAAACAATTGGGTGAGGTAATCTTCGAAAAAATGAAGCTTGCTGAAAAGCCCAAGAAAACGAAGTCAGGTCAGTATGCAACTGGTGAGGATGTATTGGTAGCCTTAGCACCAAAGCACGACATTGCAAGGAAGATTCTCGATTACCGTGAATATGAAAAACTACGTTCGACCTACGTCGATGCCTTGCCAAAAATGATCAGCAAGACCGATGGGCGTGTTCATACCGACTATCGGCAGGCTTGGGCTGTAACGGGACGGTTAAGCTCAAACAATCCAAACCTGCAAAATATTCCTATCCGAACTGAAAAGGGTCGGGCTATCCGAAAAGCATTCATTGCCAGAAATGACGACTATTTATTTATGTCGGCTGACTACTCCCAGATCGAATTGCGTATAGCCGCCTCGTTCGCTAAGGATGCAACAATGATCGATGCCTTTCGCAACAAGCGTGACATTCACACGACCACTGCGGCGAAAGTTTTCAAGGTAGATCTGGCAAGCGTCACGCCGGATATGCGACGGAAGGCAAAAGAAGTCAACTTCGGCATCCTTTATGGGAGTACAGCGTTTGGTCTATCGCAGAACCTGGGCATTTCGAGATCCGAGGCACAGGAAATTATCCAGTCGTACTTCACAGAGTTTGCAGCCATCAAACGATACATGGATGACTCAATCAATAATGCGCGTGAAAAAGAATTTGTTGAAACCTTGTTGGGACGAAGAAGATATTTGCGAGACATTAATTCAAGAAACGTGACTACGCGTGGATTTGCAGAGAGGAATGCGATCAACGCGCCAATACAAGGTAGCGCTGCCGATATCATCAAGATAGCTATGGTCAATATTCATCGCTGGCTTACCAAGGAAAAAATGCGTTCAAAAATGACTATGCAGGTACACGATGAGTTAGTTTTCGATGTTCACAAGGATGAAGTTGAAGTGGTAAGAGAGAAAGTTGTTAACTTGATGAAGTATGCCGTGTGTCTTGAAGTACCGATGGAAGTTGAAGTTGGGGTGGGTGCGAATTGGTTGGAAGCACATTGAATCGGTGATCGGTGCCCGATAACTATCGGGCCCGTGCGCTCGAGGGAAGTTCAGCGTTACCATGATCGAGCTCATACTTAAATCTAAAGGTAATCGGTCGGCTCAAGCGGAAAGCTTCAAGTCTTCGAAGAGTTGGTTAAACTCCAGTGACGTACATAAGTGTCAGTCCCGTTGTGTGTTGGTGCGGCCTATAGATCTGGAGTCAATTGTCTTAATCGCACACCCTAGCTGTTGGCTGAAAGCTGTTGGCTGAAAGCTGTCAGCTGACAGCTAATTAATCGCGTCTTCGAAATGAATAATCTCCGGCGGGTTTCCAAGTTTTATTGACACAACATCAAATCTGACATGACCGAGCCAGTTAGTTGAAAATATGAATTCTTCAGCTGCATCAAAAATTCTTCTCGCCTTGAATTCGTCAACAAATTCTTCCGGTTCTCCGTATGCTGAAGAAGATCGTGTTTTCACCTCAACAAAAATTGTCCAGTCGTCGCGCTTGATGATCAAATCGATCTCAGCTTTTCCGTATCTGAAATTTCTTGTGACTATTTCCCAACCTTTATTTCTCAGGAATTCAGCGGCCAGATTTTCACCTTCCCGGCCTATTTCAATTTTATCGCTCACAATTATGTTCTACCTTTGAATTCCCAATTTACAATTATGTCGACAACCAAAAAATCGATCGAGGGATTTACCCGACAATTAGGAGAGGCATTGAAGATCGGAAGATTTCTCGATCTCGACAGACCGGGTAGTGATATCAGAAATGTTGTGATCGCGGGTATGGGTGCATCCGGTATCAGCGCGAACCTTGTTGAGTCTTTGACGTTCGGAAGGATTCCAATTCCCGTTACTGTTTGCAAGAGCTACAACATTCCGCAATTTGTAAGTCCACATACACTTTTCATTGCATGTTCTTACACGGGCTCAACCGAGGAAACAGTGGCGGCTTTACAAAAAGCATTATTGAAACGTGCACAGGTCATCGCAGTAGCTTCGGGTGGCAAGCTGCTGGACATCTGCAAAGAGTATAACTTGTTTTATATTCAGCTTCCGTCGATGGCCGAGTCTCCACGGTCGTTATTGCCATACAATATCAACGCCCTGTTTTACATATTGTACCACACCAACCTGATAGGTGCTGCATTCATTAAGGAAACAGAAAATGCAATCGAATTTTTGGATAGCGGCGAAAAAGGAATTCAATCCGAGGCTGAGTTAATTGCGAGAAAGCTGAAAGGCAAGCTTCCCGTAATTTATTGCGACAACCGCCTGCATGCTATGGCATTGCGTTTTCAACAACAACTGAATGAGAATGCGAAACACATGGCGCACATCAACACCTTCCCGGAGATGAATCATAACGAGTTAGCGGGATGGAATTTTCCTGACCAGTTGATGCCTTTGCTGCAACCAATTTATCTGTATTCAGATCACGATCATGAGCGAGTGGAGCGACGCATGGAAATTTGTCGCGAGATTTTTGAAAAGAAATCTAATCCGATAATCGACATCATTGGAGAGGGAGCATCTCTTCTTGAACAATATTATTACCTGATCCATTTAACCGACTGGATATCATATTTTTTGGCGAAAGAAAATGGAATCGATCCGGATCCCACAGATACTATCAAAATGGTAAAACAGGAGCTGGAAAAGATCAGGTAAATTTTTGATTCAGTTTTCGGCACTGTAACGTGATTAAAGCTAATTTTAATCACCTCAAACTATATCATGAAAAGGAGAGACTTTGTCAAAACAATTTCGTCGGCGTCGCTGGTACTTCTCGGAGGAACTGTTGTAAAACTTACACCAGCTCAAGCTGCAGATCTTCGTAAGAAAACGACTTTGCGATTCGCCGTGGCCTCTGACGGACACTATGGTGAAAAGGGGACAGAATTTGATAACCACTATCAGAATCTGGTCAAACATATCTCTTCATTCCATAAAAAAAATAAACTGGATTTTTGTGTTATCAACGGAGATATCATTCATGACGAGAAGGATTTGCTGATCCCAGCGAAAAAACATCTCGATGGCCTCCCTGTAAAATATTATGTCGCCAAAGGCAACCATGACAAAGTTACTGATGCTTACTGGAATGAGATCTGGGGAATGCCGGTTAATCATGAAGTAAGGTTGACGAAGAATACACTTTTGCTAGCAACAACTTCCAACGAGAAGGGGGAATACTTAAGTCCCGATCTAAGTTGGATGAGATCCAGGCTGGATGAAAGTAAGGATCAGGAAAACATTTTTATTTTTCTTCATATACCACAGGGTAAATGGAGCAGACACGCGATCGACACGCCTGCATTTTTCGAATTGCTCAGAAACTACAAAAATGTGAAGGCCGTATTTCATGGTCATGAACATGACCATGATGAGGTGAAGGTTCATGAAAACATTCCATTCATGTTCGACTCACACTTCGGCGGAAGCTGGGGAACAACTTATAAGGGTTTTCGTGTTGTAGAGCTGTCGAATGACAATTCGTTCATTACGTACATCATGAATCCGAACGAGAAAATTAATCAAGCTGCATTCTGATTGAATTCCGTTATTAACAAAAAAATTGATATAATCGACCTGGGAGTAATAGACTTCAAAGAAGCCTGGGAGTATCAAACCTCTCTTTTTGAGAGGGTGTTGTCTATTAAAGCACAAAACCGATCGACCTCTGAGGCAAATCACAGCGCCACTGAAAACTATTTGTTGTTCTGTGAACATCCACATGTGTACACGCTGGGGAAGAGCGGTAAAGAATCGAACTTATTGCTGAAACAGGAGGAGTTGTCATCTGTCAGCGCCTCGTATTATCACATTAACAGGGGAGGTGATATTACTTATCATGGGCCAGGCCAATTGGTCGGTTACCCCATTATCGATCTGGAAAATTTCTTCACTGATATTCATCAGTATATGCGATTTCTTGAAGAGGCGGTAATTCAGACACTTCAGGAATTCGGATTAAAGTCTGGCAGAATTGCAGGCCTCACGGGAGTGTGGATCGACATTGACATCAGGCCTCGAAAAATCTGTGCATTCGGTGTCAAAACCAGCCGGTGGGTTACCATGCACGGCTTTGCCTTAAATATTAATGCGGATTTAACTTATTTCAATCATATAGTTCCGTGTGGTATCCAGGACAAGGCTGTGACCTCGATGAAAGCAGAGTTAGGCCGCGAGATTGAGATGAAGCAGGTGCAGCAAGTTCTGCAGAATAAAATTGTCAATTTGTTTGAGATGAATTTGAAAGTAGGCTATGATTCGTGACATAAAAATACCGGAGGTCAAGAACGTTACACTTGCTGTGGCGCGAAAGAAAATACCGGGTGAAAGCCTGGAGTGGAAAGTTTACTTAATCAACAACAACGACTTTCCCATTGAGAATACGCTGGTTGCAAGCAAGGGGTATGGCGAAAAGGACGGACAACCTCAGCAGACTTCCATCCTGAGACATTATCTGGAAACAATTTTACCCAATAGCGCTATGCTTATTGAACCAATCGATCCTGCAGTTTTTCACTTGAACAATGAATATTGGGTAAGCTATTATATCGGGTCGCAGATTTTTGATAAACGCTTTGTTTTTGTACCAGACTCTATTCGTGAAGAAAACATTTCGTTTATCAAGGAACTCGAAATGGAGGGTGTTTTGCATTCCTAATTTTTTTATTTGTTGAATTTCTATTTCGCCCTAAAATGATTCCAGAACTCCGCGACATATTATTTCTTGACATCGAGACGGTCGCCAGCACTCATGATTATTCCAATCTTGACGAAAGAATTAAAACACAATGGGCGCGAAAGGCTGTCTTTTTCAAGCGCGAGCGAAACCAATCGGATGAAGAGATCTTTCATGAACGTGCAGGGATCTATGCCGAGTTCGGTAAAATTGTCTGCGTTGCCGTTGGAAAATTTATTGAGACCGAAACTGGTGACTTGGGGCTTAAAACAAAAGCATACTATGGCGATAATGAAACGGCATTATTGTCTGAGTTCAAGTCCATGATTGAAAAGATGGATCCTGTCAACCTGAAATTGTGTGCGCATAATGGAAAAGAGTTCGATTATCCGTATTTGTGTCGAAGAATGTTGATCAACGGGATTTCTCTTCCACCTGCTCTAAATATTATGGGCAAAAAATCATGGGAGGTCCAGCATCTTGATACGTTGGACATGTGGAAGTTTGGGGATTACAAACATTACACGTCGCTTGACCTTCTCGCCAGTCTTTTCAACATTCCCTC
>JAEZBX010000179.1 GCA_023412765.1 Bacteroidota bacterium | reverse complement strand
CTGGCATCCGGGGAATGCGTCGCAGATTTTTTATAATGTGCCAGTAGATCAGTTTGTGAAAATTCATGAAGGCATTGATTCCGTTGAGGTAATACAACTCAAGAAACTAGATTTTGAGTTAGTGAAGGAGCATGAGCACCATTAATTCATTCGTTATTCGTCATCTGTTGTCCGTTAATCGTGGGTGCGGGTTTGGGTGTGCGCTCGATTGGATCATGCACTGATTTTCCTCAAGCGCTAAATTTTATAAAGCGGAACTTGAATCGAGCCGACCGTTTACCTTCTTTAAGTATGTTGATTCTGAAAAAAGAGCGGGCTCGATCGAACAGATGGTCTTGAACCGACGCACCGATCACCGACTACCTTTCCGATCACCTTTCCACCGTTGTCGCAAACCACCCCCGCGGCCGTAGGAATGCTCACAAAAGCCCTCTATATTTGTTTAGAACTCAAAACGGCAAAGTATGAAGAAAAATATTTTATTGGTTGACGACGATAAGATCTTCAACTTCCTTAGCGAGAAAACAATCACATCACTTGGCCTTGCGAATGAAATAAGTTTTGCTTCCAATGGTCAACAGGCGCTCGACATACTTGAGTCCTATAAAAGCGGGAAGATGCAAATGCCTGATATAATTTTTCTCGACCTTGATATGCCAATCATGAATGGCTACGAATTTCTCGAGGAGTTTGCCAGGATCGATTTGCCCAACAAAAATGCCATAACCATCGTAGTCCTGACTTCTTCCGCTGATCCAAGAGATCTCGACCGCACAAAAGAGCTTGGTATCAGGTATTATTACAACAAACCTCTGTCGCGCGACGAAATCAAGAAATTGATTGGACAGGAGTTTTCTATCCCGCAGAATTAAGCTCGTCACCTTTCACAATTTTTGTTCGTACAAGTCTCAGCATTCGCTCGAGACTTACTTTCAACATCAAATTATTTATTAAGTTTATAGCAAGCGATTAGTCCGCTGTGGGGGTGCGTTGTGGATACGAAATGGAAGTCGCAACTAAATCATCCTAAAGAAAAAAATGCCTACAACTCCAGCAGCCCGGTTTCTGCGCCTCAGTTCTTCGATGGCGCTGTTACTTTTGTTCATCTTTATCGATTCTTGTGATACAAAAAAGGATCTTCAGAATCAGAAAGACGTTCTTCCATATTTAAATACCGAACTGCCTCTTGAAGCGCGTGTAGACGATCTGGTTGACAGAATGACTCTGGATGAAAAGATCAGTCAGATGGTGAATCAGGCTGCTGCCATAGAACGCCTTAATATCCCAGAGTATAATTGGTGGTCGGAGGGTCTGCATGGGGTGGCACGCGCGGGTTTAGCCACCGTTTTTCCGCAAGCGATCGGGCTGGGTGCCACGTGGGACCGCGATCTTATGTTTAGGGTATCGACTGCAATCGCTGATGAAGCTCGTGCAAAGCATCATGATTTTGCACGAAAGGAAAAACGATTTCTTTATCAGGGTTTGACGTTATGGTCTCCAAACATTAACATTTTCAGAGATCCGAGGTGGGGAAGGGGTCAGGAAACATATGGCGAAGATCCATACCTTACCGGTAGGCTGGCCGTTGATTTTATCCGCGGCCTACAGGGTGACGACCCTAAATATTTCAAGACAATTGCAACGGTAAAACACTTTGCTGTACACAGCGGGCCTGAAATCGACAGACATACTTTCGACGCAGTTATCGGAGATAAAGATCTTTACGATACATACTTGCCGCAGTTTGAAGTAGGCATCAGAGAGGCAAAGGCTTATTCATTGATGTGTGCATACAATCGTTATAATGGTGAAGCATGCTGCACCAGCGGTAAATTGTTGGATGATGTTCTTCGGAAGGATTGGGCTTTCAGCGGATTTGTAGTTTCTGATTGCGATGGCATCGTAGACATTTACAAAAATCACAAACAAGTAAAAACACCAGCCGAAGCAGCTGCTCTTGCTGTCAAATCAGGCACGGATCTGGAATGCGGGAAAGTTTATCTCAATTTGAAGGAAGCTGTTGAACGCAATCTCATCACTGAAGAGGAGATTGACGTTTCAGTGAAAAGACTTTTTACTGCGCGATTTAAACTTGGGATGTTTGACCCTCCAGACATGGTGCCATACGCGAATATTCCATATTCTGTAGTCGATAGCAAGGAACACAAGGCGCTTGCTCTTGAAGCCGCGCAAAAATCTATTGTCCTCCTGAAAAATGAAAACAAGACCTTACCATTGAAAAAAGACCTGAAGTCGCTTGCTGTTATTGGACCCAATGCTGATCAATGGCTGATGTTGCTTGGCAATTATAATGGCGTTCCTTCCGATGCCATCACACCGCTGAGGGGGATACAAGAGAAGTTGAAGAACACCGACGTGCTCTATGCGCAGGGTTGTGAACTGGCTGATGGAATGCCGACGTACAAGACCATACCGACGGAGTCATTGTTTTCGGGATCGGAGAACGGTTTAAGAGGTGAATATTTCAACAATAAGGATCTTTCGGGAGAGCCAGTGTTTACGGCTACCGATAAGGTCATCGACATGAATTGGTCGGATAAAGCACCACGAGAGAATATGGATGATGACAATTTCAGCGTGCGATGGACAGGAGAATTGGTTCCTGATAAAACAGCTACTTATCAACTGGGATTCGTAAGCACGACTAATACACGCCTTTATCTAAATGACAGCCTGATAGCAAAAACAATTTATCATTTCCGGGATGAATACGGAGACCCACGTTTGCGCAAATCACCGTCAATGAAACTTGAAGCCGGAAAGAAATACAAAATTGTACTTGAGGCAATCGAGACCTACGCTGATGCGCAGGTACAACTTGTTTGGGCAAGACCTCAACCGGAGCTTAAGAAGGAGGCATTAGACGTCGCAAGAAAAGCTGATGCAATTGTAATGTGCATGGGACTCACCGCAAGAATGGAAGGTGAGGAAATGGATATCGTCATCGATGGTTTCAGGGCTGGCGACAGGACTAAGCTGGACCTTCCGAGACCTCAGCAGGAATTGATTAAAGAGATCGTAGCACTGGGAAAGCCGGTTGTTCTCGTGTTGTTAAATGGCAGCGCCCTTGCGATAAACTGGGAGAAAGCGAACGTACCTGCAATTCTGGAAGCGTGGTATCCCGGACAGGCTGGCGGACAAGCTATTGCTGACGTCCTCTTTGGTGATTACAATCCAGGTGGCCGGCTGCCTGTTACATTTTATAAATCAGTTAGTGACCTTCCATCTTTCAAGGAATATAACCTCACCAATCAGACATATCGTTATTTTAAAGGACAACCTTTATATTCTTTCGGACACGGGTTAAGCTACACAACGTTTGAGTATAGCGACTTTGACATACAAGATTCTTTTAAGTCGGGTGACTCAGTTAAGCTTAGCGTTACCGTAAAAAATACCGGTACACTTCGTGGAGACGAAGTTGTCCAGGCTTATGTGAAAAATGCAAATTCCAAAGGGAAAGGCCCGTTGCGATCCCTTGCTGCTTTTCAGCGTGTGACTATCGAACCTGGTCAATCCAAAAAAGTGTCCCTTACTCTTTTTCCCGACGCCTTTGCGACGTACGATGAAAATGGTGTAAAAAAGATTCTGCCTGGCAACTTTGAAATCGCTGTTGGAGGTGGGCAGCCAGAGGATCACTCCTCTCGCAAACTCTCAATCGGATTGGTCCGCGCGGTAGAAATAGTCTTGTAGCTTACTGTAATCACCGCGATAGCAACAAGAAATCCAACACATATTGCTAATGTCACGATGTTGATAGGGAGGTAATGTTCCCATATGGCGTCCATGCCCTTGTCTGTTAGGAAAAATCCGGCCACTGAACCCAATAATGACGCAGCAGCTACGATCATCATGAATTCCATGTTTATTACGCGGACGATATTGGCAATTGATGCGCCGAGAACCTTTCGAACGCCAAGTTCCTTTTTCCGTTTCAAAATGTTAAGTGACACCAGTGCTAACAACGCGGTCGCTGACATCAGCGCAGCTATAACACCGAGAAAAATACATATCCTAACAGCGTTGGAGTTGATGAGCTGCGCCACATAAAGATTGCTGTCTACGTGTTTTCCGTTGTATAGTGTGTTTGGTGATATCTTCTTCCATGTCTCCACCATAAAATCATTCACTGAAAGCAAGTTTGCCGGTGACGTGCTCACCACAATTTGCGTGTATTGGTCAGGTTCAACGTATCGTAGCATTACTGGGGCAGCTGGTTTCCAAAAACCGTCTGTTAAAATGTCTGGAACTACCCCGATAATATACATCTGAAGACTATCTGCTAACAAAAGGCGCTTACCTATAGCGTTGTTTCCAAGACCAAACTGCTCCACGAATGTTTGGGATACGATAACCGATTCCCTTTTGTCATTCTCAGAATTCTGGATGAAATCCCTTCCTTCAAGTAAGCTAATGTTCATTGTCTTGAGGTAGTTGTCGCCGATATCCACGATTTCGACCTGATGCTCTGTGTTACCCAGTTTTACCGGTTGCCTGTAATACTTATCCGAAACATGGTCTTTTGAACCGGCAATAGATAAAACATCCTTGTTGGTAGCCAGGGCGTTATGAAAGGCGTTAAACTCCCCTTCGTTATTTACATTGGCTACAATAATTCCATCTTTGCTATATCCCAGGTCGAAATCTTTCTGATACGACGCATTGCGAACATAGGCGACGCTGCTGATGATGCAGAGAAGCGAGATCATTAATTGCAAAGTCAGAAGTGTTCGTGTAAACCAGTTTGTTCCGCCGAAGGTCAATTTCCCTTTGAGAATGCTCACTGGTTTAAAGCTGGTCACGTAAAAAGCAGGATAAGTACCTGCAATAAGCGCTGTAAGAATTAACAGTGTGGTAAGGAACACGAAGAAAAGAATGTTGTCGGAATAACTCAACGTCAGCTTTATTCCCGGCCACATGTTGTTGTACGTTGGTACAAGAAACTCTGCTATGATAAGTCCAACAACCAGTGCGATGAAACAAAGGATTAAGCTTTCGCCGAGAAACTGGAGTATCAATTGACCTCGCAGACCACCCATGGTTTTTCTCACACCAATTTCCTTGAGTCTCCTTCCAGAGATCGCTATTGAAGTATTTGTGAAATTAAAGCATGCTAGAAGCAAAAGGAAAATCGCCATAACGGCTGGTCCAATAACTGCGGAGGGAATTAATCCCCAGCGGAGTTGCTCACCTGATAACCAGGTATCGCCGTAGAAATTTGCGGCCAATGTCGAAAAGTTCTGTAGATAGTATTCGCTAATCTTAAGGTCTTCGCGAGCATTGTTTTGGGGTTCAATGTATGTTTGTAGCCGTCGCGTTATTCCATTGACCGCAGATTGGTCGTTTACGAGAATAAACAGCGTGCTCATTGCCTTCCAATCTGAGGCGCGCGGTTCAGTTTCGCCCATTGCATCCCAGCAATTATCCCAGAGTGCAATTGCCTTGAATCCAAAACTTGAATTCAGCGGTTGTTCCTCGAAAACGCCTCCAATAATAAATTCCTTGAGTACACCATTGTTTATCTGTGTGATCTGCCTGCCAACTACTTCCTCAGTATCGAAATATTTTCTTGCAAGTTCGTCGCTAATCAGAATCCGACTTTTATCGTGGAGGGATGAAAACATTCCGGATTTCAGTTTGAATGTAAACAAATCAAAAAAGGAAGAATCAGCATATGCCACTGGTGAACTGAACACATCTTCTCCAATTTTAAAATTGCCTTGCGATGCTGTATAGCGCACAACTTCGTCGACATCTGAAAAATTCTCGCGAATAACTGAACCTAATGGTATGGGTGCTGTTGCAAACCTATTGCGCTGCCCCTGATAATCCTGATAAGATTGGATTCTATAAATTCTTTTGGCGTTGAGATGATTTTTGTCGAATCGGGCGCTGAAATCCCAGATCAGAAATCCGACAATACAACAGGCAACTGCTATTCCGAGACCAAATACGTTGATTAAAATGAAAATTTTATTTCTCGCGATATTGCGGAACGTTATCAGAATATAATTCTTAAGCATAGGCGGAGTTATTGGTTTGTGCTTTGACTACTAAGGAAATGTGAAGGTTACATATAGAACGACACCAATTATGCCATTTAGCCTCAAAGTAATTTTGCGGGATTGACGCCCAATTTCTGTTCAACTATGAACACAACGGAGTACGGAAGGAAGTCAGTAGGTTTGTTGCAGCAACTTGTATGCAACAAAATGCAACAAGAAATATCTACCTGTTGTGTAAACTTTTTGGAGTAAACGATTGCATAAATCTATCTTGAATAGATAATTTGCCGTTATGCGCCTATGCCTTTCTTTGTTTACTATCTCTTGTTTGATGTCAATAGCGGTGCTGGGACAAAAAATCGCCACAATTGAAGTTGATATTTCGAAGCCGATGAAGGGATTAACAGTGCCTGCAAGCATTGACCTTGACGCAATTACCTTTCAGTCGGATTCAGATTTGACCCTTATTGAGATAAAAAAAAATGGACGCCAACCGGTGCCGTTTCAAATCGAGAACAAAAATCGTAGAGTGCTGACATGGCTGGTAAACACTGACGATGACAAAATCAAAAAACGGATTTATGAGTTGGTAGTTGGTTCAGATATAATGATGAAGGTTGGTGTCGTTGAAGCAAGCGCTAGTGATGGTGCATTGGTCATCCGTGCGGGAGATCAGAACCTTCTTCAATACAACTTCAAAACTGTTTACCCGCCGCAAGGAATTGATACTGCGTTCAAGCGAAGTGGATTTATTCATCCACTTTGGACCCCGTCAGGCAAGACTCTTACTCGCATCCAACCTCCCGACCATTATCATCACTATGGAATTTGGAATCCATGGACCCATGTTTTGTTTGAAGGTGATACGGTTGATTTCTGGAATATCAAAGGTCGTCAGGGAACAGTTCGATTTGGTAATTTTGTTTCAGTCACCACAGGTCCAGTGTACGCCGAATATCAGGCGCTTCACGAGCATGTCGCCTTTCAAAAACAGGGAGAAAAGGTGGCACTCAATGAACTTCAGACGGTTCGAGTTTACAGACCGGATAACAATCAGAAAAATTTTATTGTTGACATCACTATTCAGCTAAACTGCGCGACCCAAAGTCCTTTCAAAATTCTTGAGTATCGGTATGCTGGATTAGGATGGCGTGCCACCGAGAAATGGAATAAAGACAATAGTAAAGTCCTGACGTCGGAAGGGAAGGACAGGAAAGGGGCGGATGGAACTACCGCAAAATGGGCTTTAATTCAGGGAGCACTTGATGAAGATAAAGGTGGGTTGGTAATGATGTCTCATCCGGCAAATTACAATCATCCTGAGCCACTGCGAATCTGGCCTGAAAATTCGAACGGAGGTGAAGTCTTCGCAATGTTTGCGCCGACGAAAACAAAAGACTGGACATTGATGCCAGGAAAGACATACGTTCTGAAGTACAGGTTTAATGTATTCAGCGGCGAGTATGCAGGGCAGCAAGCAGAGAACGGATGGCAGTATTACAGAGAGCCACCGAAGGTAAGCGTAAAGATGAATTGATCAACCAATAAAATTCCGGTGTATGAAAAAAAATGTGAACAATAAGGGGCTTTCAAGACGGAAATTTCTTGAAACGTCTGTAAAAGCAACAGCGCTGTCGACTTTAGCATTCGGCGTGCCGTCAATCGTGCCTGCCAGTGTATTCGGTAAAAACGCGCCCAGCAACCGGATCAACGTAGGGGCTATTGGAACCGGTCGGATCTCGCGCAGTCACGATATGCCCGGCGTTTGGAAAAAAGATTTTGCTCAGATCATTGCTGTTTGCGATGTAGATACCAAGCGTGCGTCAGAAGGAAAAACCCTCGTGAATGAATATTATTCAAAGCGCGACGGTAAACCGTTCGATGGAGTTAAAGAGTATCATGATTATCGCGAGCTTATTGATAACAAAGATATTGATGCCGTGCTGATCAGTACCCCCGATCATACGCATGCCATGATCGGTGTTGCAGCAGCGCGCGCTAAGAAGCATATCTACATGCAAAAGCCCGCATCTCTGACAATTTCGGAGGGACGGTTTGTAAGTGATGTTGTTCAGAAGAGTGGTATAAAGTTTCAGATTGGAAGTCAGCAGCGTTCATCTGAACAATTCCGGTATGCTGCTGAGCTTGTTCGGAATGGAAGGATTGGTAAGCTGAAAAATGTTTATGTTGGCTTGCCCGGCGATCCTTCAGGAGATGAAGAACCGGAAATGCCTGTGCCATCAAATCTCAACTATGACATGTGGCTCGGCTCAACACCTTACGTATATTACACAGAAAAGCGTGTACATCCCCAGGTTGGTTACGACCGTCCGGGATGGTTGCGTTGCGAACAATTCGGAGCAGGCATGATAACCGGGTGGGGATCTCATCACATTGACTCCGCTCACTGGGGAATGGGAATGGAAAAATCCGGGCCTGTAGAAATATGGGGACATGCTGAGTTTCCAAAGAAAGGCCTCTGGGACGTTCATGGGATTTTCAAGACCGAGGCGTTGTATGACAATGGTGTCAAGATGGTTGTAAGCAATGAACTTCCCAATGGAATCAAATTCGAAGGCAGCGATGGGTGGATATTTGTAACACGCGGTAACTATCAGGCTACAGCAAGCGATCCTGTAAACGCGGATGGTACAAAGCCGCTGGATTCAAGCGATCCAAAAATCATTAAGTCCAAGATTGGTCCAAATGAATTCCATTTTATTGTTAGTCATGACCATCACCTTAACTGGCTTGAAAGCATTCGCGACAACAAGCAACCAATAGCGCCAGTTGAAGAAGCTCACCGGTCGTGCTCGACTTGTCTCCTCCATCATATTGTAATGAAGCTTGACCGCAAGGTATATTGGGACCCTAAGAAAGAGCAGTTTAAGAACGATGAAGAAGCCAACGCTATGCTCTCTCGCCCACAACGCTCTCCATATGCGCTCAAATAGTCTTCAAAAACAGAAATCAGATCCCGCTTAACCGCGGGATTTTGTTTTATCTTCAATTAGACTGAGCACCAGCTTGGTCCCGTAATGTTGTGATTCGAATTCAAATGAAAATAGTACAAGTCCTCTTTGTTTTGTTGCTGCCAATGTTCTGCTTCGGCCAACTCCCCATAATTGCTTCAAAAAAATATTCGTGGGTGACACCAACTATAGAGTCGCAACCCAATCTAAGAACGGCAGTCATATTTGAGGGCTCTGCACACGATATGGAGTATCTCCAGATGAGTGCCAACGAACTTGCGTCGAATACCTCCATGAGCGTACCTAACAATGAGGAACACTTGCTTCTGGTGAAGGAAGGAACTATTGGTATCACCATTAAAGATCGGACTTCGTCAATTGGCTCCGGGAGCATTGCTTTACTTATGCCAAATGAGAAATTTGACTTGCGAAATGTTGGGAACACTCCATGCACTTTTTATCTCATGAAGTACCGGTCGAAATCTCCTCTAAACAAAACGGCAGCGGAAAAGGAGGTATCCTTCGTAAAGGATTGGAATGAAATTGCCTTCAAGCCTCACGATCGAGGTGGAATTCGAAACTACTTCGAGAAAACGACGCCAATGAGTAAACGTTTTGAGATGCACGTGACTACATTGAACGAAGGAATTAAAAGCCATGAACCGCATACTCATCGTGCGGAGGAAATCGTCCTTATAATTGATAACAAGACAGAAATGCAGATAGGGGACCAGTTTCATAAGGGAGGCACTGGAGATATTTACTACCTTGGCTCCAATGTACCCCATGCCATCCAGAATATTGGAACAGGTACTTGTACTTATTTTGCATATCAATTTGAATAGACCATGAAGAAAATTGTCATTTCCATCTGTATTGTTTCCTCAATTATGTCTTGTTCCACAAAATCCGATCAGTCATCGAATAACTATACACCTAAGGAGGTGCAAATAATTACCGTCGACCCCGGCCATTTTCATGCTGCGCTGGTTCAAAAAACCGGGTATGAGAATGTTGATTCGACGGTTCATGTATATGCTCCCGATGGACCAGACTTGAGGTTGCACCTCGCTCGCATCGAGGGATTCAATTCCAGGAGTGAAGATCCGACCAACTGGAATGAGCAGGTCTACAGAGGTCCGGATTTTTTTGAAAGAATGATAGCGGAAAAGAAGGGTAACGTCGTTGTACTTTCTGGGAATAACCAAAAGAAAACTGAATACATACTAGGTTCATTGCAAAACCAGTTAAACGTTCTCGCAGACAAGCCGATGGTTATCGATAGCAAAGGTTTCCAACAACTGAAGCAGGCCTTTGATGTCGCAGAGAAAAATAACCTTCTGCTTTATGATATCATGACCGAGCGTTTTGAGATAACCACTATGCTTCAGAAGGAGCTCTCAATGCTTCCGGAAGTTTTTGGAACATTAGAGAAAGGCACTCCGCAAAATCCTGCAATTACAAAAGAAAGCGTCCATCATTTCTATAAATATGTATCAGGGAATGTGCTCACACGGCCGGCATGGTTTCTTGATGCTTCTCAACAAGGTGAAGGTATTGTCGATGTAATGACTCACCTCGTCGACCTGGTCCAATGGGAATGTTTCCCAGAGCAAAGCATCGATACTACAGATATTGCAATTAATTCAGCAAGACGGTGGTCAACTGACTTGCGGCTGTCTCAATTTAAAGCCATCACCAAGCTTGATGCATTTCCGGATTACCTTAAAAAAAATGTTCAGGCTGATAGTGTGTTGAAAATCTTCTGCAACGGTGAGATCAACTATCGCATACGCGGTGTGAATGCAAAGACTTCGGTTATCTGGAAATATGAAGCGCCGGAAGGAACCGGTGATACTCACTATTCGATAATGCGTGGTACAAAAGCGAACCTTGTGATTAGACAAGACAGGGAACAACAATTCAAACCAACACTGTATGTAGAGCCTGTTGCTAAGGCCGATAATTTTGAGGCAGTATTAAATGAGCAAATCAAAACTGTACAACAAAAATATCCAGGTGTGGAACTGAAGAAATCTTCAAAGGGATGGGAAGTGATAATCCCCGAAAAATATAAGGAAGGCCATGAAGCACATTTCGGACGTGTTACTGAGAAATTCCTTGAATATCTAAAAAATAAGAATATGCCTTCATGGGAAGTTCCTAATATGATAGCGAAGTATTACACCACAACGCAGGGTCTGGAGGCCTCACTTAAGAAATAATTATGAAATCGCTTTTCCGTTTTGTCATGTTAGTTTCGTTGGCCTTCACCTCCATCGTTGCGTGTGCCCAGCGGCCAGACCCAAATAACATGACAAAGGACGAGCGCGACGCTTACTTTGCAGAACTGCGGAAAGCTTCAGAGGCCGATCATAAGAAGATGATGAACCTACTGAACATCGATTCTATCAGAAGGGGTGCAAATGGCAATGATCGTACTGCTCCCAATGCAGCCAACTATGATGAAGCAAAAGCAAATCCTTTTCCTGAATTGCCAGATCCTCTTCAATTAAACAATGGAGAAAAAGTAACATCAGCAAAGATTTGGTGGAGCAAACGTCGGCCGGAAATTGTAGAGGCATTTGATGCTGAAATTTACGGGCGACTACCAAAGAACATTCCCAATGTAACATGGAAAATCATCAGCTCCACCAATGAAACTTATGAAGGCATTCCCGTAATTACAAAAAAACTAGTAGGGCATGTCGACAACTCTTCTTATCCGGAAGTGAGTGTAGACATACAGTTAACGCTTGCCACACCAGCAAATGCAAAAGGACCTGTTCCTGTCATAATGGAATTTGGATTTATACGGCCTTCCTGGTTTCCTGCGCAAAATCCACCACCAGGGCCTACATGGCAAAAGCAGGTTCTTGATAGGGGATGGGGATATGCATCCCTGATACCGGTAAGCATACAACCTGATAATGGTGCAGGACTTTCGGAAGGCATCATCGGCCTGGTAAACAAAGGACAGGCGCGCAAACCCGATGACTGGGGCGCTCTGCGGGCGTGGGCTTGGGGTGCAAGCCGCGCGTTGGATTATTTCGAAACTGATAAAGCGGTGGATGCAAAACGAGTGGGAATTGAAGGGCATTCGCGCTATGGAAAGGCAACTGCGGTCACCATGGCATATGACCCGAGGTTTGCTATTGCATATGTGAGTTCCTGTGGAGAAGGCGGCGCAAAAATTAACAGAAGAAATTTTGGAGAGATCATCGAAAATGTGGCGGGTGCAGGTGAGTATCATTGGATGGCTGGCAACTTCATAAAGTATGCAGGGCCTCTAAATGGTGGTGATCTACCCGTCGATGGTCACCATCTTCTTGCGCTTTGTGCGCCTCGCCCCGTTTTCATGGGCACCGGTGACAAAGGAGATGAGTGGGTTGATGCGAAGGGACAATTTCTAGCAGCAGTGCATGCTGGACCCGTTTATAAATTGCTTGGCAAACGCGATTTGGGAACAACTGAATTTCCTGCACTAGAGACAGCGTTGGTTGAGGGTGATATCGCTTTCAGACAACACAGCGGTGGACACACGCCCGGGCCCAATTGGCCAACTTTTCTGCAATTTGCCAGCAGGTACTTCAAATGAGGCGATGCATTCTACTTTAATAAATCTTCGAAATTTCGCCATTTCAATCGTTTGCTTTTTCTTTTATTTTTCGTTATCCTCATAAAATAATTCCATCCCTAACCAAGCCATGAACGCTCATGAGTGGATTTGGTGTCACATCAAGGGTTGATCTGTGGTGGGTACGACCGCTCCTGGTCCTGTTAGGACTGTCGCTTTTTATTGTCTATGCTACGTGGGCGGCGCTGCAAGGTGAGCACTATGCTGTTGGACCATATCTGTCACCATTTTATTCACCTGAAATTTTTGGAAGCTCTTCACATGCCTGGTTTGGACCAAAGCCTACATGGTGGCCCATGGCGATACCGTTTTCTCCAGCGATGTTGATTCTTTGGGCGCCGGGTGGAATGCGGTTCACTTGTTATTATTATCGGGGAGCATACTATAAGTCGTTCTGGGCCGATCCTCCTGCCTGTGCGGTATCCGAGCCGCGCAAAACTTATTGGGGGGAAAACTCTTTCCCGCTGATCCTTCAAAACATACATCGTTACTTTCTTTACCTGGCCATCATATTTGTCATCATCCTGGCTTACGATGCCTGGAAAGCAATGTGGTTTATTGACCCCGCTACGCAACAAGCAACGTTTGGCATAGGCGTCGGCACATTGGTGCTCACATTAAATGCTGTGCTGCTTGGCGGGTATACTTTCGGTTGCCATTCATTCCGCCACCTGGCTGGTGGCATTAAAGACAGATTGTCAAAATCGCCTGTTCGAAAGAAAGTTTACGATTGTGCTAGCTGCCTGAACCGGCGACATATGAACTGGGCATGGTTCAGTTTGTTCGGTGTCATGTTCGCTGACCTGTACGTACGAATGGTTTCAATGGGAATCTGGACTGATTGGAGAATAATATAATGGCAGGCTACGAAACACATAGCTACGACGTTGTGGTCATCGGATCCGGTGGCGCTGGATTGCGCGCCGCCATCGAAGCAGCAAATGCGGGAGTGTCTGTCGCCGTAATCTGCAGGTCGCTCCTGGGGAAAGCACATACCGTGATGGCTGAGGGTGGAGTAGCAGCAGCTCTTGCAAATGTTGATGACCGCGATAATTGGAAGGTACATTTTTCCGATACAATGAGAGGGGGTCAGTACCTCAATAATCCACGGATGGCAGAACTGCACGCGAAGGAAGCGCCTGTCAGAGTGCGGGAGCTTGAAGCGTGGGGAGCAGTATTTGACCGGACGGATGATGGCCGAATCCTGCAGCGAAATTTCGGCGGCCATAAATATCCGCGGCTCGCACACGTAGGAGACAGAACTGGCCTCGAGATGATCCGGACGCTCCAGGACTATGCCATCCATCAGAACATTAGCATATTCCAGGAATACACGATTATCAGCCTGCTGAAAGATGGCGAAAAAATTTCCGGTGCATTCGGATATGACCGTGAGAAGGGACTTTTCAAAGTTTTTAAGGCGAAGGCCGTAATCATCGCGACTGGAGGCATGGGAAGAATCTATAAAATCTCAAGCAACAGTTGGGATTGTACGGGAGGAGGTATTTCGCTTGCTTATCACGCGGGTGCTGCACTTATCGATATGGAGTTCGTCCAGTTTCACCCTACCGGGATGGTATGGCCTCCCAGTGTACGCGGACTGCTCATAACGGAGGGGGTACGCGGTGAGGGTGGCGTTCTCAGAAACAATAAAGGGCGTCGATTTATGTTTGATGATATCCCTGAATTGTATCGCAGTCAGACGTCAACAGATGAAGAAGAAGGATGGCGCTATACTCAGGGTGATAAGAACGCTAAGCGTCCCCCGGAATTGTTGACTCGTGACCATGTCGCGCGATGCATTATGCGAGAGATCAAAGCAGGCAGAGGGTCGCCACACGGTGGTGTATTTCTTGACATTGCGTGGATAAAAGAAAAATTGTCCAATGCTCCTGAGCATATCAAAAGGAAACTGCCAAGCATGTATCATCAGTTCAAAGAGCTTGCAGGAGTTGATATCACAAAAGAGCCAATGGAGGTCGGGCCGACGACCCATTATATTATGGGTGGAGTACAGGTTGATGCCGACAGCCAGATGACTACCATACCTGGCCTGTTCGCCGCCGGCGAATGTGCTGCCGGACTTCATGGTGCTAACCGCCTGGGAGGAAATTCCTTGTCGGATCTGCTGGTTTTTGGACAACGTGCCGGTGAATACGCTGCAAAGTATGTGAAGGAAAATCAGGCAGTTACAATTCATGATGAAGAGGTTCAGAAGATCTCTCAATGGGCGCTTGCACCTTTCCAGCGTGCACAAACTTCAGGGCACGAGAATCCTTTTCAAATACAGGCCGAGCTTCAGGAGGAAATGCAGAGACTCGTCGGTATTGTTCGTATCGATGAAGAATTGTCTGAAGCCATCGGAAAGATTAAAGCATTCAATGATCGCGCTGTAAATGCAGGGTGCGGTGGGAATCGTGGCTACAATCCCGGATGGCATACCGCCATTGAACTGAAGCATATGCTAACCGTTGCTGAAGCGATAGCGCGGGCAGCAAGAGAACGAAAAGAAAGTCGTGGCGGACATTTTAGGGAAGACTTTCAGCAGAAAAGCGATGAGTATGCAAAAGTGAATATTCGTGTTAAGAAAGATAGTAACGGAACCATGGTAGTAGAACAAATTCCTAAACCTGCCATCAGACCAGATCTTCAACAAATTATAGATGAAATGAAATAATGGCTAAAGTGCTTTTCAACATATGGCGCACCAACTCCAGCGGAGGCGAGTTTCAGGAATATAAAACTGAAGTGACTGAAGGCATGGTTGTTTTGGATGCAGTGCATCAGATACAAGCAGAACACGCTAACGACCTGGCTGTGCGCTGGAATTGTAAAGCAGGAAAATGTGGCTCTTGCTCAGCGGAAATAAACGGCCATCCCAAACTGATGTGCATGACCCGAATGAGCGACATGCCAGAAGGAAAGCCGGTTACGATTCAGCCTCTGAAAGCTTTTCCCGTGATCAGAGATCTTGTTACAGATGTATCGGTCAACTACAAGATCAAAAAGAGAATAAA